>CAXTVK010000007.1:0-58480 GCA_964247655.1 uncultured Sphingomonadaceae bacterium
CGATCATGATCTGCGCGCCGTTGGCGAAGTCGCCGAATTGCGCTTCCCAGATACACAGCGTTCCGCTTGCCGCGAGCGCATAGCCATATTCGAAGCCGAGGACCGCATATTCCGACAGCGGGCTGTTGACGATCTCCAGCGTGGCGCCATCGCGCGCAAAGCCTTGCAGCATCGGCCAGCGTTCGCCGGTATCGGGATCGATCGCGGCGAGGTGGCGCTGCGAAAAGGGCCCGCGCTCGATATCCTGGCCGCAGAACCGGATGGAGATGCCGTCGCCGAGCGCACTGGCGAACGCCATCGTTTCGGCGAGCGCCCAGCTGATGCCGGTCTCGAGCTCCTTTCGCCTCCGCTGCATAAGACCGACCATCTTGGGATGGCCGCGGCCGGCGGGAACCTCACTGAGCCGCCCGATCATGGTCTGTAATGCGTCGAGCGGAAGACCGCGGGCCTTCGCCCGCTCGTTCGTCGCAGCGCCCGGAGGGTCGTCCTCCGCGGCGCTGCCGAAGGCCGTCTCCAGGCGCGTCCGCACCGCCTGGCGACGCGCGGCGGCTGCCGCCGCAGTCAAGCGACCTTCTTTCAGAAGCCGCTCCTCGTAGCGCGCCACCACCCCCTGCTTGATGTCGGCAACCTGGTAGTAGCGCGGCTGGGTAAAGCGTGGTTCGTCGATTTCGTTATGGCCATTGGCCCGGTAACAGACGAGGTCGATCACCGCGTCGCGCGCAAAACGGGCGCGAAAGTCGAACGCCAGCGTCCCGGCATCGATCACGCCGTCGACGTCGTCGCCATTGGCGTGCACGATCAAGCTGTCGACCGCACGCCAGCCGCCGGTGCAGTAGCGCGAGCTGCGCGCCTCGCTCGGCTCGGTCGTGAACCCGACCTGAT
Source organism: uncultured Sphingomonadaceae bacterium (assembly GCA_964247655.1). GTDB lineage: Bacteria > Pseudomonadota > Alphaproteobacteria > Sphingomonadales > Sphingomonadaceae > Solisphingomonas. Next base: position 883 of record CAXTVK010000007.1, read on the forward strand.
TATTGATGACGATGTGCAACGCGCCGCCGACCTCGAAGCCGGCCAGAGCGCTCATCTGCAGCAGTTCGGCGTTCACGCCCTGACCGACGACGCTGGCATCGGTATGGATGACGACTGCCATGGCGCGCCCGGACCCGATCGTCCGGCGGGCACGCGCATAACCGACCACCACGGGATTGACCGCCTCGAGATGCGAGGGATTGGGAAGCAGCGTGCAGCGCACCCCGTCTTGCACGATCTCGCAGCCGAGGTGATAGGGCACGTCGCCCGGCAGTTCCGTGGCACCGGGAAACGGATGCGCGCCCGCGATCCGCCCCAGCAACGTCGTCAGATCGGCGCCGAGAAAATTGGCGAGGATCGAAAGCCGGCCGCGATGCATCGACCCGATCACCAACTCGTCGATCCCGTTCAGCCCGGCTAGGTTTCGGATGTGATGGAGAAGGGGGAGGATGGCGTCCGCGCCTTCGCTGCCGAAGCGCTTCTTTCCCGGATATTTGGTCGCCAGAAACTGGTCGAATAACTCGGTTTCGAGCAGATGCTGGTAGATATCGAGATCGGGGCCCGACGAGGTCCGCCGCGACGTCTCGAAACGGGCTTGGACCCACGCCTCCATTTCGCTGGAATCGAGATGACCCGTCTCGACCCCGAGGCTGCCGCGATACAGCGTCGTTAGGCCGTCGTCCCCGCCCCCGCTCATCGCCATGACGGCGGGAAGCGCAGGGACGGACGCGATGCCCAGAGGATCGAGATCGGCGTGAAGATGCCCGAACCGGCGCAGGTAGCGAGCAAGCTCGTCCGCAGCCGGGCCGCTCGGATTTCGCGGGGATTCCGTAAAAGGATCGCCGAAGATCGTTTCGACGAATTGAAAGGCGTTATACCAGTCCGGCGTGAGAGTTGACGGTGTGAGCCGGTAGCGCCGCCAAAGCATTTCCAAATATTTAGCGTCCGCAATCATGCAATTATACGCCCCCGAGCGTCCCTTCGGCAGGAACTAGCAGCGAAGCGCGACCGGTCCTATGCGGCGTTGCCACTATCAGCTATGCCCGACCGATTGGGAGGCCTGCGAAGGCCAGGGCGCGTGCCGTCATCCATGCAGAGCGCGGCGGCGGCGAGATCCTGCGCGGCATGGCCCACGGATTTGAACATCGTCGGCACGTCCAGCGACGCCGGGACGACGAGATCGCCACGGCACAGCTCCGCAAGCTCCGCCTGTACGTGCGATGCGTCGATCCGGCCTTCGGCAATCGGCGTCAGCAGATCGCCGGCCTCCGCCAGGACGCCGGCCCGGGTGTCGGCGACGACGTAGCTCCGCGCGACGGCGTCGGTATCCGCCTCGCGCATCGTCGGGCGGAACCCGCCGATCAGCGAGACATGCGTGTGGCGCCCGAGCCATGCGCCGGCAATCAGCGGATCGCTCGCGAACGTCGCGCAGGCTATGATCGGCACGGTCGCGACCGCCGCGGCCAGATCGTCGCACGCCGCGGCCTCGAACCCCTGGGTGCAGAGACGCGCGGCCAGCGCCACCGCGCTCGACCGATTGCGGGACCATACGCTCACCCGACGGATCGGGCGGACCGAGGCGAAGGCCGCCGGCAGTTCGCGGGCGACCTGCCCCGACCCCACGAGCAGGATATGGTCCGCCTCGGGCGGCGCAAGAAAGGAACCGGCCAGCGCGGCGATCGCCGCGGTCCGTCGGGTCGTCAATGTCTCGCCGTCGATCAGCGCCAGCATCTCTCCACTCGCGCGGTCGCTCAGCAGATAGCAGCTCGATATCGTCGGCTTTCCGACGTCGGTGTTTCGCGGAAAGACATTGACGCATTTCATGCCGAGATAGCGGTCGTTCCAAGCCGGCATGGCGAGCACGCTCGCCTGATTGCCGAGATCGAAATGCACGCGCGTCGGGGCCGTCGTCGCTCGGGCTAGCGCGCTTCGAAGCGCCGGCACGAGCGACGCATAGGGCAAGCGCGCGGCGACGGTGTCGGCGTCCAGGATCTTCATGCCGTATGCCCGGTCGATTGCGGATCGGCCGCCTCCCCGACGACGAGGCAGCCGTTTCCGTACGCGTCGCATTCCACGCTCAGCCGGTCCTCATCCTCCAATGTCTCGATCGGGCACACGATCAGCGGAACCTGCAGCCCGTACAGAAGATCGGCGACGATGCAGCCGACCACCATGATCGGATCGGCACGGCCGAGCACGATCGCGACCGGTCCGGTCCCCAGCCGGATCGCTTCCGCCAGTACCGAAGAGGACGACGAGGAACCGCGCCCCCCCGGTATCACCAGAACGCGCCCGGTGATGATCCTGCCGACGTCCGCATGCGAACGATCGATGATCGATCCGGTCGTCGCCGAAACGCCGCCGTAGAAGCTCAACGGTTCCCGGAGAACCAGCGCGAGACCGGTCGCCTTCCCCGGAGCATAGGCGCGCCCGTCAAATCGCACGCCGGCCTCGCGTGACACGCCCCGCGGCGGCGGACAGGACGCAGTCCTCGAGTTCGCCATAAGCCACGGCGCAACCGAGATTGCCCGGCGCGTAATGCGCCCATTTGCCCGAATTGGTCATCGCCGCGCCATCGAGCTGGTGCAGGATCGCGGTGACGTAGGTGCAGGTGTCGACCACCGGAATCACACCGAAACCCGCCAGCTCGTCGAGCACATTCCCGCGGTCGATGGACGACAGGGTCTCGCGCGACGTGTTCACGTAGATGGGGATGTCGCGGCGCGGCGCGATGCCTTGCAGCAGTGCGATCAGCCGCTCCCATTCGGCGCGCGAGAAATGCGGCGTTCCCAGGCACAGCGCGGCGATCGGCGTGCCGTCGGGTACGATCGAAAGCTTATCGAGCGCATGCCGGATATCGGTCGGCGTCAGCTCGACGATCGCGAGCGGCGGCCTTCCCCCCATCGCCGCGGCCAGCGTCGGCGCCTCCGGCGTGATGCCGACCGCATGGAACAGCCCGACCGCGCCCGTCGAGGCGGCTGCCGCACCGAGCGCCTTGAGCTGGTCCTCGTCGCGCGGTGCCGGCAGGTTTTCGATGACGGGCACCAGATCGCCCGTCCGGCTACCCACCGCCAGGCCGACGCCGACGAAGAGCGCGTCGCCGGGATCGAGCGACGGCGGGAAGCCGGTCAGCCGGAACAGCATCTGGCCGCGGCGGTGCTCGTCGAGATGCAGGCCCCAGGCCGGAACGCGCGCGGTCATCGCACAGCAGAGATCGATGAAGTCCGCATAGCGGTTCGTGCGCGCGCCGATGACCGAGTTGGCGAATACGATCGCATTCGATTCGCCCCAGGCGACCTGATCGCCGAAATTCGGCCGAAACATCGTCTGGTACGGCGCGCAGGTGAACGACGGCAGGCAACCGAGTTCCTCGTGGACCGCCATGAGACGTCTCGGCTTGTCCTGGTCCTGCACGGGCAGCCGCATCAGTTCGGGGTGGATCAGGTCGATCGACCCGACATTGAGCGTCGTCGGGACACGTACCCTGCCCCGACCCCGGCTCAGCGCCTCGACGAAGTCGAGCCCCGCCTCGCCGTGATAGAGACAGCCATCGACATGCGCGCCCGAGATGGCGATGAGCGCCGGCGCCTCGATCGCGTTCGCGTAGGAGACGAGAACGCGCATCGCCATGGCCGCCGCCGGACCCTGCTCGCCGGAGAGAAGTGACTGTTCCTCATCGGTCAACGCAAGCATCGTCTTGCCGGTCCTCCGCTCGAAATTCCAACCTGACAGCGACGCGCTGCGAGGATGAACGACGGTCGCCACCCGCTAGCAGTGCGATGGCATCGCGACCGAGATATAGCAGCTATGCCGCCAGACCGGGATCGCCGCAGACCAGTACGCGCCCTCGGGTCATCCCGCGCATCGTCGCCATAGGCTCCAGCGAATATCTGATACCACGAGGCAGCGATAGCGGATCGCCCGCTATCCGGTTAGGCTCGGCGCAAAGGGTGGGCTTTCTCTTGCACAGCAGTCGTTCGTCTGACGATCGTTTCCACCGCGGCGCCGCCGATGGGCGATAGCCTTGCCGCGCCGATGGCCGGGACCGACGAGGCCGTAGCATCCGGAACGCTGCCGCGACGGCTGGGCCTGACAGCGCTGGTGCTGATCATCATCGCGTTCAACGCGCCGATCGCGGTGATGGCGGGCTTCGCGCAACTCGCCATCGGTTTCGGCAACGGCGTCGGCGCACCGTTGTCCTTCCTCGTCGCGGGCGGAATATTGCTGCTCTTCTCGGTCGGCTTCATCGGCATGAGCCGGTTCGTCGACAATCCCGGCGCCTTCTACAAATATATCGTCGCCGGGTTCGGGAGACCGTCGGGGCTGGCCGGCGCCTTCCTAGCGACCGCGGCGTATATCCTGATGAGCGCGGGATCGTACATCTATCTCGGGCTGATCGCGGTCGAGGCGACGACGCGCATTTTTGGCGCGTCCGTCATCGGCTGGCAGATCTGGTCGCTGTTCTTCATCCTGCTCGTGACCGCGATCGGGCTCGCACGCGTCGATCTGTCGATTAAGTTTCTGGGCAAGCTGGTCTGCCTTGAGATCGTTCTGGTAGCCCTTTGGGAATTGGCCGTTCTCGTGCGCGGCGGCCCGGAGGGCTATGCGACGGCATCCTTCACGCTCGCCGGCTTGCGGGACGGGCCGATCGGGCTGGGCGTGCTCTTCGCCATGCTCTGCATGGTCGGTGTCGAGGCGGGCGCCTGCTTCAGCGCGGAAACCAAGAATCCGGAAACGACGGTCGGCCGGGCGACGCTCCTTTCGATCGTGTTCATGACGCTGTTCTACGGCCTGGGGACGTGGCTCTATATCGTGACGCAGGGCGTTTCCCATGTCGTTGCGAATGCCGCGGCCGATCCTGTGGGAAGCTTCTTTTCAAGCGTCCAGCGCTATCTCGGCAAGTTCGTCCTCGACCTGTTCTCGGTGGCGCTCGTCACCAGTCAGATGGCAGCCTCCAACTCGGTCCAGGGCTCGGCGTCGCGCTACCTCTATGCGCTCGGACGGGATCGGGTGCTGCCCCATGCGCTCGCGCGCGTCCATCCGGTTCTCGAATCCCCTTATGTCGCGGTTCTTCTGGTAGCGGCCATGAGCGTCGCGGCGCTCGTCGTCACGATCGCATTCCGCCTCGATCCCGTCACCTCCTACGCTGCGCTGACCGGCATGGGCATCTATTTCCTGATCCCGATATTGTTCGCGACGAGCTGCTCGGTCGTCGCCTTCTACAACGGCCGCCGCGGCCTCGCCGCGAGCCTGTGGCTCCGGTTGATCGCGCCGTTGCTATCGGCGGTCGCGCTGGCGGGGCTGTTCGTGCTGACATCGCTTAATCTCAAGGTGCTCGTCGCCACGGACGTCAATGTCGCGGCGTCGCTGCTGGCGGTGCTGATCGTGCCGTTTTCGGGATATTTGCTCGCATTCTATTATCGGCGACGGCGCCCCGCAGTCTATCGGCTGATCGGCAATCAATAGCAAAAACATCGAGATGTCCGGGCGGTGGATCGCTTTCGGGCCACCCTATTCGTGTCACCGGGTTCGAGCCCGCTGGGAGGCGATCCATCTGAATAGCTGATATAGCGGACGCCCAAGATGACAGTCCAGCTCAAAGCTTTACGCTTCTGTTGCACGCTATTGGGGTATTTGATTGTAGCGGGGGACAAGATGGGAACGGCCAATATCCTTTCTAAGGCGGCTCTGGCGTCCGGAGTCTGTTTTAGCGCGGTGACTCTTCTTGGACAATCGGCATCCGCACAGGACGCACGTGACGCGAACGCACCCGTCCCGGCGGCAAAGGCCCCGCGGCAAGATGCGGCCGCGACGCCCGACAACGGAGACATCATCGTCACCGCCAACCGGCGCGAAGAATATGCGCAGCGCGTCGGCGTGTCGATCACCGCCGTCACGCAGGCGACGCTCGACCAGCACGACGTCCGGACGACCGAGGATCTCGGACGACTGGTGCCCGGCCTCAATGCCAGCCTGTCGACCGGAACCGGCGTGTCGACGATCGTCATTCGCGGCATCGGCGAGACGGACTTCTCCGATCACCAGGAGCAGCCCAACGCCACCTATCAGGACGGCACCTATGTCCCCTTCTCCACCGGCGTCGGCATTCCCCTGTTCGATCTCCAGCGCGTCGAAGTGCTTCGCGGACCGCAGGGCACGCTGTTCGGCCGCAACGCGACCGGCGGCCTCATCCAATATATCAGCAACAAGCCGGCGGAGGGATTTTCGGGTGCCGCCGAAGGAGCGATGGGCAACCGCGCGCTTCGGCGCGCGCAGGGTTTCGTCAACGGCGGCAACGACGTCGTCGCCGCCCGCCTCGCCTATTTCTATTCCACGCAGCACGGCGTCATCGCCAACGCGTCTGGTCCCGATCGCGGCAACAAGCGCGTCTACGCCCTGCGCGGACAGGTCAAGATCACGCCCGGCGACGACCTGACCATCACCTTGCGGGCCGAAGGCTATAACCAGAACGGCACCGCGCCCGGATACAAGTCGCTGCCGTCCTACACGGTCAACGGCGTCGACACGCTGCTGCCGGCCAACGTGGATGCCTATGGCACGGGCCCCGGCAACGATCCCTACGGCTATCGAAACCCCTATTCCGGTTTCAAGGTCTCGCTCGACGATCCCGGCGTGCTCGACAAGCGTTCGCGCAGCTATACCGGAACCATCGAGAAGACGATCGGCGACGCCACGCTCACCTCGCTGACATCCTATGGCACGATCCGCAGCCGATACCGCGAGGATACCGATTCGACACCGATCGACGAATATGTCTCGGGGCTGCAGTCGCGCGCGCACGATCTGCAGGAGGATCTTCGCCTGTCCGGCGCCTCGGGTCGCTTCCGCTATACGCTGGGCGTCTTCTATCTCGACATCGACGGCCATTACAGCTTCTTCAACGACATCAAATATGTTCCGGGCATCCCCGGCGCGCGCGAGGACGAGTTCTACAGCCTGCGGACACGCTCCGAAGCGGTGTACGCCCAGGGCGAATATGATCTCACCGACAGGCTGACCGCGATCGTCGGCGGCCGCTATACGTGGGACCAGTTCCATTTCGACTTCCACAATTATTGCACCCAGCAGGCGGCCGGCGGTTGCACGGCGCTGTTCGGCAGCCCGAGTGGCGCCGATGCGGCCTTCGAGAACGGCATCGGCCCGATCGCGTTGCGCGACAGGAAGGGCGACTGGAGCGGCAAGGCGCAGCTCAACTACACGCTGTCGGACACCGTCCTGCTCTACGGAAGCGCAAGCAAGGGATTGAAGAGCGCCGGCTTCAACCAGACCGCGACGAACAATTTTCCGCTATCGTCGTTCGAGTTCCAGCCGGAGAAACTCTATTCCTACGAGATCGGCGAGAAGGCGCAGTTCTTCGATAAACGCCTGACGCTGAATACCGGGCTATATTATTACGACTATCACGATCTCCAGACGTTCCTGTTCATCCTCAATCAGACCCAGGTCATCAACCGTAACGCGCGTGCCTATGGCGGCGAAATCGAGCTCACCGCCCGCCCGACGCGGAGCGTCAACGCCAATCTCGGCCTCGCCTACAGTCATTTCCTGATCCATGATCTCGTCACCGACACCCATCCAGACGGCAACCAACGGCCGGTCAACGCGCCGAGACTGCAGGTCAACTGGGGGATCAACAAGACGTTCGACTTGGCAGACCGGTACACGCTTCAGGTCGGCTATTACGGTCGCTATCGCAGCAGCGTCTACTACAACATCCTCAACGCGCCGCTCATCAAGGGCGCCGGCTACGTGCTGTCGGATTTCAATATCAGGCTCGATTCCAAGCGGGGCTGGTACGCCGGCGTCGACCTGACCAACGCCTTCGACAAACATTATCTCGCCGGCGCCTTCGACGTCACGGGCTTCGGATACGCGCTCCAGCTCTATGGCGAGACGCGTACGGTGAGCGGCATGGTAGGCGTGAAATTCTAGTCCGCGGATATAACGCGGATAGGATAAGCCGCATCCTCTCAGCTTGGTGAACCTATGGTCGATTACATCATCGTCGGTGGCGGCTCGGCCGGGTGCGTGATCGCATCACGGCTGAGCGAGAACCCCGATGCCTCCGTCCTGCTGCTGGAAAAGGGCGGTCGCGACTGGAATCCGTACATCCATATCCCGGTCACCTATTTCAAGGTCTTCACCAGCAAGATGCTGGCGCAATACCAGCTCGAGCCGACCGCGGCGCAGAATGGCCAGGTCCAGACCATGGTTCAGGCGAACGTGCTGGGCGGCGGCAGTTCGGTCAACGCGATGGTCTATGTGCGCGGCTGCCCGGAGGATTACGACGCCTGGGCCGCCGGCGGCGCCGACGGATGGAGCTACCGCGAGGTGCTGCCTTTCTTCATGCGGGCCGAGGACAATGAATCGCTGGCCGGCGGAACGCACGGCACGGGCGGACCGCTCGGCGTCTCGGATCAACGCTTCACGCATCCGATGACCAAGGATTGGCTGAAGGCGTGCCAGGACATGGGCATGCCGTTCAATCCGGACTTCAACTCCGGGATCCAGCGAGGGTGCGGGCTCTATCAGCTGACGACGCGGAACGGCGCGCGCAGCAGCGCGGTCAGTTTCCTGCGGCAGGCGAAGCGCCGACGCAACCTCGCCTCCAAGACGGGCATCCAGGTGCTGCGCATCCTGATCGAGCGCGGCAGGGCCGTTGGCGTCGAATATCTCGAGAAGGGCCGGATCGTCGTCGTGCGTGCCGAGCGTGAGGTCATCGTCAGTTCGGGCGCGATCGGTTCACCCCACCTGCTGTTGCGGTCGGGCATTGGTCCAGCCGAGCAGCTCAAGGCGCACGACGTTCCGGTGGCGCACGATCTGCCCGGCGTGGGCGAGAATTTGCGCGACCACACGCTCGTCTACATGACCTACCAGCTCAACCATTCGCGAAGCTACGACCGGTACAAGAAGCTGCGCTGGCAGGCCTGGGCCGGCCTGCAATACGGCTTGTTCCGATCGGGCCCTGCGACCTCGAACATCGTCGAAGGCGGCGCCTTCTGGTACGGGCAGCGCGGCGATCCGCTCCCCGATCTCCAATATTGTTTCTTTCCGGGGGCTGCCATGGAACATGGCATGGATAGCGTGCCCGGCGACTACGGCTGCACGATATGCGTCGGGCAGACCCGCCCGCGGTCGCGCGGGACGATCCGGCTGCGCAGCGGCGATCCACTGGCCCCTCCCCTGATCGATCCCAATTATTTCGCGGACCCCTATGATCTGCAGAGCACGGTCGACGGCGTGCGGCTCGGGCAGGATCTGATGCGCCAGCCGGCCATTGCGGCGCATATCGCGCGCCAGCACATACCCGAGCCGCTCCATACGCAGCAGGAATTCGAGGAGTTCGTGCGGCGGACGGCGATCGGCGGCACGCATGCGACCGGAGCGTGCAAGATGGGCACCGACCCGATGGCGGTCGTCGATCCGCAGTTGCGCGTCCACGGCATCGATGGGCTTCGCGTCGCGGACAGCTCTATCATGCCGTCGATGCCGTCGGGCAACACCAATGCGCCATCGATCATGATCGGCGAACGGGCGGCGGACTTCATCAGCGGCAATAGATTTACGCCGGCGGCGGCAACGGTCGCCTGACCTTCCGCTCGTACTTCAATGCGCATCATGGGGTCGCCGCGACGTCCGCGCGACGACCCCGCCAGCGTCAGGCCGCTTTCTTGGTATCGCAATAGGCGCGGAGCTTGGGCATCACGTCCTCGGCGAGCAGCCGCATCGACGTCTTGTGGACCCCGGGAACGTCCCACTCCTTGAAGGTCGCCAGCAACGCGCCGAACGGCCCGCCGAGATAATCGACCATCTCCACCATCTGATCGAGCACCGACTTGGCGGAGCCCGAAATGACGAGCGAATCGATGATGTTGGGGACCGTCAGCGACTCGTCAGGGGTCGCGTCGTCGGGCTTCATCACGCCGAGCATGTTGTAGAGCGCCATGTCGTCGTAGATGAACCGGAAATAGGCTTCGTAGCTGTTGCCCTCGCTGGCCAGATAGTCCTGCGCCTGCTGGTCGGTCTCGGCGACGAGCAGCGATCGCGCTATCCGCCACTTGGCACGGTCGGGGCGCCGCCCGGCGCGGTCGCAGCCGATTAGATACTGATCCCAATGCGTCTTGATATAGCGAAGATGGACGAAGTTTCCGGACAAGATGCTCCAGTCGCGCTCCGCCGCCGCCGCCGCGCTTTTCGAATGCGGCGACATGATCGTCGTCACGATCTCGGGAAACGGATTTTGATAGGGTTTCAGCATCGGACCGAAGCCGAGCTCGGGCACGAGCTGGTCCTCGATCTTGACGTTCCAATATTTGCCCGGAAAATTGTAGGGCGGATCGGACGACCAGATCTTGTGGATCATGTCGAGCGACTCGAGCACCATCTCGGGCCGGTTCTTGTCGAGAACGTCGTACAGCTCGAGATCGCTCACCTGCGCGCCCGCGCCGATCCCCATGATGAAGCGCCCCTTCGCCATGTGATCGAACATCGCGACATCCACCGCCACCTTCGCCGGATGATAGATGGGCAGCGAGATCACCGCGGATGCGAAGCGGATCTGCTCGGTCACCGGGATCAGCGACGCGCAGAAGATCAGCGGGTTGGTGATCAGCTCGATGTCCGATGACTGATGCTCGCCGACCCAGGCCTCCGCAAAGCCGAGCTTATCGGCATAGATGATGGACTGGCGGCATTCCTCGAGCAGTTGACCTGCGCCGCGACCTACCGGGTCGAGATTTTGAATTGGCTGCATGAAAAGCCCAAGGTCCAACATCGATATCCTCCGTCAGCGGTCGTGCTCTCGCAGAACATGCCGCGACCCGGAGACCGCGCATGCACATGGCGAACGAGATCGATCAGCAAGCGGCGTGCCAATCTGCGGCGCGGTCCATCGGCGCGCATTTGGCACGGTGGCGGCTTCCGGTGAGACGCGATGCGGTGAGAATGTGAGACACGATCCGTCTCGCGATCCGCGTCGCGCAACCCGCTTCGCAGGCTATCGCGATCCGGCGTCCGTCGCGTAAGGAATGGGCTTTGGTCGGCGTCGAGGAAGCAGATCATCCTTACCAGCGAGACGATCCGGACGTTCCTGGCGGTCGCGCAGGCCGGGAGCTTTCTCCAGGCCGCCGAAATCGTCGGAGCGAGCCAATCGACGGTGTCGCAGCGGATCGCGTCGCTCGAACAGGAGATCGGCAAGGGCCTCATCCTGCGGACCCGCGGCGTCCGCGGGATCGCGTTGACCGACGCCGGGCATGCCTTTCTCGATCTGGCGGAACGCTGGATGCAGATCGAGATCGAGGCCGAGCAGCTCGGGCGGCGCCACGACAGGCGGATCGCGCTCGGACTGGTCGACTCGCTCTCGATCTATGTGTTGCCCGACTTCCTCGGCCGGCTGGCCAGTGCCGCGCCGCCGCTTCATCTTCACGTCGAGACCGGACGCTTCTGGCAATTGCACGATCGGGTCGCGACGGGACATCTCCACTGCGCCTTCACGCTCAATCCGGCCGAACATATCGATCTGATAACCCAGGAGATCGCGCACTTCCCGATGGCCGTCGCCACGATGCATCCGATCGGCACGGCGGGTGCGACGGCCATCGATATCGACAGCCTATCCGCGGAGGACGAACTCACCGTGGAATGGTCGCAGGAGATCGATCGGTGGCGCTCCGGTCACCGCCGAGAGCGCGGCGCGGGCTTCGTCGACAAGGCGCACCTGCTGCTGCCGCTACTCAAACGGCCGGCGAGTTGGGCCTTGGTCCCCCGGTTCATGGAAAAGCTGCTCGGGCGGGACGGGACTATTCGGTTGCATCCGCTGTCGGCTCCGCCTCCGCCGCTGCGGATGTTCCTCGTTCGGCGGCGCAAGGACCTGACGTTCGGTGCCACCGAACTCGCCACCATTCGGGAAGCCTTGCGCGCATGCGGTTTCGGCGTCGCGGATATGGCAACCTAAGCGGTCCGAGATATATCGGGTTTTCCGATATATCAGTCCCAAACATATCGTTTGACCCTGGAACGGTGGCCCCCCACGATTTCCCAATCGGATGACGTCGACCGCTGCATTCTGCCGACAGGCCGGCGCTGCGTGGCGCGGCTTCCGTCGATCGCCTGGGAAAGGGACGATATTGCGCAAGCCACTGGCCGAACTGGATGGACGGACGTTCGACGTGCTGATCATCGGCGGCGGTATCAACGGCGCTGCGGCGGTCCAGCATATCGCGGCACAGGGCCATACCGTCCTGCTCGTCGAAAAAAGCGACTATGGCGCCGCATCCTCCAGTCGGTCGAGCCGACTCCTGCATTGCGGCCTGCGCTATCTCGCGCCGGGGCGATCCCTGTGGGATTTCGTGTGGCATCCGGGGAGGCTCGTCACCTCGATGCGCATGGCGCGCGACATGATGGTCGCGCGCGCGACTTTCGCCAAATCGTCACCGACGCGCGCGCGCGCGATGACCTTCGCCTTCCCGATCTACAAGGACGGTCCTTACCGGGGATGGCAGATCGACGCGGCCTTCGGCATCCTCAACCGGATCGGACCGACGGATCCGCCGCTCGAATATCGCCGGATCAGCGCGAAGGAGGCACGGGCGCTTCCGCTCATCAACGAACTGCGCGATCCCGACAAACTCGAATCGGTCGCGATGTACCGCGAATATCAGTTCGACTGGCCGGAGCGCCTCTGCATCGAAAGCGTGCTCGACGCCGAACGGATGGGCGCCACCGCGCGCAATTACACGGCCGCCCGTCTTGGCGATCGAGGCGCCGACGGGCTGTGGACCACGACGCTGACCGACGAGCGCGACGGGGGCACCGCGAAAGTGCGTGCGACGGTCGTGCTCAATCTCGCGGGCATCTGGGTGGACGAGGTCAACGGCGGAGTAAGACCGGACGCGCAGCGCCGCGTTCTCGGCACCAAGGGATGCCATATCCTGATCAAGCTGCCGCATGATTATTCGGGACGTGGCGTCGCGACGCTCAACAGCAAGAGCGAGCCCTTCTACTGCGTCCCCTGGCACGACCTGCATTTTTTCGGACCAACCGAAACCGTCTATGAGGGCGACAAGGACGACGTCCACGTTACCGCCGACGAGCAGGCGTGGCTGATCGCGGAGGCCAACCGGCTAATGCCAGGCATCGGCATCACCGCCGACGATGTCATCCTCACATGGGCCGGCGTGCGTCCGCTCACCTATGACCCCGCGGTCCCCTTCGGAAACCGCTCGCGCCTCATCCATGATCTGGCCGGCGACGGCATGCCCAACGTGCTGGCGATGACCGCCGGGCCGATCACCTCCTACCGATCGGCCGGCGAACTGCTGGCGAAGGCGGTCGCGAAACGCGTGAAGCCTGGTCGCGCGCCGCAGACCGCGGACTTTTCCGCGGACCACCGGAGCGAGAACGACAATTCCCCGTTCCTGGTCGATGGCGATCGCTCGGTGCGGCTTTCCGACGTGCAGAATGCGATCGTCAACGAGCAGGCGCTGACGCTCACCGACATCCTGTTCCGTCGCACCGGGCTGGGCTGGCGCCATCGCTTCACGGAGGACGAAGTCGAACGCGCCGCGTCCGTCCTCGCCGTCGAGCTGGGTCTTTCGCCCGGCGAGCGGCTGGAGGCGATCCAGGCCTTTCATGACGAGTATCGACGCCTGTTCGGGGTCCGCGACGCTGACATGGGCGCGTCCCCCCGGCTGCAGCTCGTACAGTAGCGATAGCGCAGAACCCCGCCGGTTGCGGCCTCTCCCGCCTAAGATGATGGAAGGTGTGTCATGGACACGATGACGAGCAGAACCCAGCCCGACGACCGCATCGTGGCCGAACCCCGGCGCATGCTGATCGACGGCAAGCTGGTGCCGTCGGTTTCGGGCAGGACGTTCGAAAGCCGCAATCCGGCCACCGGCGCGATCGTGGGGACGCTGTACGAAGGCGACGCGGCCGACATCGATCTGGCCGTGGCCGCAGCCAGGCGGGCGTTCACCGGGCCGTGGAGCAAATTCACGCCCTTCGAACGCCAGGCCTGCCTGCTGCGGTTCAGCGAACTGGTCGATACCCATTTCGAAGAGCTCGCGATGACCGACGTGCTCGACATGGGCGTGCCGATCACCGTGTCGCGCGGCCGGCGCGCGCGCGTGCTCGGGCTACTGCGCTTCTATGCGGGCGCGTGCACGGCGATCCAGGGGGCGACGCCGGCGCATTCGCTTCCGGGCGACGTCTTCGCCTATACGCTGAAGGAGCCGATCGGCGTGGTGGGCGCGATCACCCCGTGGAACGGGCCGCTCGTCCATACGATGTGGAAGATCGGTCCGGTACTCGCGACCGGCTGCACGCTGGTCCTCAAGCCGGCGGAGGACGCCTCGCTCACCGCGCTTCGGCTAGGCGAGTTGCTGCTGGAAGCCGGCGTGCCGGAGGGCGTGATCAATGTCGTCTCGGGCTTCGGGCATACCGCGGGCGCCGCGCTCGCGGCACACATGGACGTGGACAAGATATCCTTCACGGGATCCGACACCACCGGCCGTCGCATCCTCGACGCCGCCAAGGGCAACATCAAGCGCGTGACGCTGGAGCTCGGCGGCAAATCGCCCGACGTGGTCTTCGCCGACTGCGATATCGACGCGGCCGTTCCCGGCGCGGCGATGGGCGTCTTCGCCAACACCGGTCAGTCGTGCACGGCCGGAACGCGTCTGCTGGTCGAGCGGCCGATCCTCGACGAGTTCGTCGAGCGGACGGCGCAATTCGCCAAGACGATCCGGGTCGGCGACAGCATCGATGTCGAAACCCAGCTGGGCCCGATCATCAACGCCAAACAGCTCGATCGCGTGACGCGGTATATCGACATCGGTGCCAACGAGGGCGCCACGATCGTGACGGGCGGGAAGCGGCTGACCGATGGCGCGCTGGCGGACGGCTTCTTCATCGAGCCGACGATCCTGAGCAACGTCACCAACGACATGCAGATCGCGCAGGACGAGATTTTCGGGCCGGTCGTCTGCGCGATCCCGTTCGACACGATCGAGGAGGCGACCGCGATCGCCAACGCGACGCCGTTCGGCCTGGGAAGCGGCGTTTGGACTCAGAGCCTCAAGACTGCGCATCGGATGGCGCGGTCGATCCGGGCCGGAACGGTCTGGGTGAACAATTACGGACCGCTCGATCCGGCGATCCCGTTCGGTGGCTACAAGACCAGCGGTCTCGGCCGCGAGGGCGGCATGCAGCAGATGGAGGAATATCTGGAGACCAAGGCGGTCATCATGAAGTTCGGGTGACCGCTTCCCCGGCCGAACGGCGGTTCATGCCCTCGCCAGTTCGACGCCGGCCTACGAGTTCAACGCGCGCCATGCACGGCGCGCGACAGCCCGTATTTCTTCAATCTCCGGTATAATGTCGCGCGACTGAGCCCAAGGCAGCGCACCAACGAGTCGATGTCGCTGCCGCCATGGTCGATCGCCGTGACGAGCGAGCGGTAGTCCGGATCGTCGTCGTGGGCCGATGCGGGTTTTTCCATGGGTCTCGACGCCGCGTCGCCGCAGCCCGGCATGCGACGCGCCGGGTTCGCCATCGAGCTCAACCGCAGATCGCAGGGTTCGATCATATCCGCCGAGGCGATGCACGCCGCCCGTTCGATCACCCGCGCCAACTCGCGCAGATTGCCCGGCCAGGAATGACCGAGCAACGCGGCGCGCGCGGCCGGCGACAGCGTCAGTCCCTGCGCGCCCAGGGTCTTGCGCGCTAGCGTGTCGATCATCTCCGCCATGTCGCGCCGCTCGCGCAGCGCCGGAATATGCACGACGATCCCGGCCAGCCGATAATAGAGATCGTCGCGAAAGGTGCCGGCCGCGACTTTGGCTTCGAGATCGCGGTTGGTCGCGGCGATGACCTGCACGTCGACGATATGGGGGTCTGCGGACCCCAGCGGATAGACTTCGCCGGACTCGATCGCACGCAGAAGCCGCGTCTGCAGATGCAACGGCATTTCGCCGATCTCGTCGAGGAACAGCGTGCCCTCGTGCGCCTGGCGAAGCCGCCCCGGTGCGCCGGCCTTTCGCGCGCCGGTGAAGGCGCCGCCATCGTAGCCGAACAATTCGCTCTCGATCAGCGACTCGGGGATCGCACCGCAGTTGACCGCGACGAACGGCTTGGACCGGCGAGGCGATTCCGCGTGAAAGGCCCGCGCCAGCGTATCCTTGCCGACGCCGGTCTCGCCGAGCAGGATGACGGGCAGGCTCTTGTCCATCACGCGCCGCAACGTCTTCACTTCCTGTCGCATCGCGGGATCGGACCCCGCCCACTCGTCCATCGTGACGACTGCGGCGACGGTAGTCGCCCGCGGCCGGGGAGCGTGCGCGGCGATCTGCGACGCCCGCTGAAAGGCACCGATCGCGACGCCGCGGACCTTCTCGCCGGATTCGATCACGATCAGGTCGACCGCCCCGCTCTGATCGTCGGTCGGACGCGAAAGGATCGATCGGTCGCCTGCGAACCTATCCCACAACGAGAAGCCGGCGAATAGGTCGGTCCCGAGCCGCAGTGCCCGGCGCGCCCTTCGATCCGCACCGGCGACGTGGCCGTCTTCGTCGACCGCGAGGAGATAGGCGCCGGCGCTCCCGACGGACTTGATCTTGAGGATCCGGTTGTTCCTGAACGATCGGCGGAAGACCTCCTCCGACAGTCGGTCCGCCGAAGCCGAAAATATTTTCATCGCGAGCGCGTGGGTCGCGACGTCGAGATGGGGATCCCTGTTCGAAATGCCGATCGAGGCCCAGACGGTGCAGTCGGGTGCGAACAGCGGGATGTTGAAGCAGGATTCGTCGAGATGGTCGACGAAGAAATGCTCGTTTCGGCGCAGCGACGTCGGTCGCCGATCATGGATCGAGGTGCCGACCGCATTGGTCCCGCCGAACCGTTCGTTCCAGATCGTTCCCGGCCGTGCGTCGCAGGCCGGCGACAGCGGATCGATGTAGTTGCGACCGCCGACGATCATGCATTCGGGATTGGACAACGTGGTCACATAGCCGCTCGATCGTATGATCGCATCGAGCTGGTCCATTTCGATCTGGGCGACGGCGAGCTTCTCGCCCAGCCGGTCCTGCTCGATCCGAACCTCCCGCTCTCCGACGCGCGGGATGTCGCATCGGCCATCTGGGGCGAGCCCGTATTCGGTCGCGCAGCGCAGCCAGGAATCGTAGGGAAACTCGTTCTCCGCCCGATCTCCGCCGACGGAATTCCGTAGCCGCGACAACACGCGCTCGGCATGGCCCGCGCTTTCCAGGCTATCGGACGTCGTCCAACCGGCAGGTTCGAACATCGGCTCCGTACTCCTCAATCCCGCGCCGGTCGGAGGCATGACGAACGTCTGCCCGCGACCGGCGTCGGGCCTGACTGGGACCCAGCATGCTCGCGAGTGTGCCGCAAATCATGGGGCTGCACCAGCCTCGTCACGGCACGTCACCAGACGAAGGATCCGCGGTTCATTTCGCCTTGGCCGAGACCATCACGTCGCGTGTCGAAACGGTCGGGTCCGAGACGCGATCGTCGGCGCGCGCTATCGCGCGGACGGTGTAGGCCCCCGCGGCGTGCGGCGCGGCCAGGAACAGCGTATAGGATTGGGCACCGAGCCGCGGCAGATCGAAGTGGCGTTCGACCGTCCCCGCCGGCTGCCCCCCGGCGTCCGAGAAAACGACGCTCAGAACGCCGGCGTGCGGCCGATCTTCGTCGTTGACCATGAAGACCGTGTACGGGCGTTGGACGTCGGCGGCGATCGATGGCTGCCAGAAGTTCAGATAGACGCCGAGCGGCTTGAACGACTGTTCGAGCGCATCGGCGGCGTGCGGCTCGAGCGTGAGCGATGCGATGTCTAGAAACGGATCGGCCGTGAAGGCGTCCGTCGCGCCACTCGTAAGATAGGGGAACATCATCACCGCCGCGTAGCGCCGATACGCCCGCCACAATTCGGTCTCGCCGCCCAGCAGCCGCGCGCGGAGCAGGAAGCGGTTTTCGGTCGTGTCGAGCCGCCCCGCGAGCAGTTTGGGGAAGACGTTGGTGGTCAATAGCGTCGGCGTTCCGTCGCGCCGGAGCCAGAACCAGCCATATTCGTTGAGGATCTTGGCATGGCCCGATTTCGTGAACGGATTGCCCTGCGGCGCGTCCAGGCTTTCGAGATCGGTCAGCGCGAAGGGTCGCCCGCCGCCGGTTACATCGTAGACGCCCTGAAGCGCTTCCTCGAAATAGGTGTGATCCTCGAGCGGGTCGTCGCTGCCTCCGGGATCATTATAGCTGTTCTCCCAGGGGCGACCCGACAGATCCAGCGATCGAAGCGGCGGCAGCACCTTCTCGGAAAGCTCCGGGAGCCATGACTCGTTGGTCGCGTCCCAGATCACGACGCTCGGATGATTCCAGTCGTCGCGCATCCATTCGCTATATTCGGACGTCATCTGCTTGGCGTCGTACGGCCAGGTCCAGTCCGTGTAGATCGGCGATCCGGTCCAGACCGGATATTCGTTCTCGATCAGCAGCCCCTGCTCGTCGGCGATCTCCAGCCACCGGTCGGGCACCGGACCGATGGTGAAGCGGAAGCTGTTCCAGTGAAGCTGCTTGGGCACCGTCGCCAGCAGGCGCGTCACCCATGCGTCGTTCCAGGGCAGCGTGCCGGATTGCGGGTCCTCGAAGAAACGATGCAGCGCGATGTTGCCGCCGCGCATGAAATAAGGACGGCCGTTGAGATAGGCGCGTTGGGTGACGGTATCGAAATGGAATTCGCGCATGCCGAAACGCGTCTCGGCCGCATCGCCGTCGGTGCGCGTCTCCAGCGTGTAGAGGAAGGGGTCTTCGGGGCTCCACAGCCGCGCCTGCGGCACCGCGACCTCCTGCCGGACGAGCCTGGTCTCGCCCGCACCGAGCCGAACCGTCGTCTCGATGGGTGCCGACGCGATGCGACCCGATTTCCATTCGCGAGCCTGCTGCGAGAGCGTCGTCGTGATCGGGCCATCGGAATGATTGGCGACCTCGGTCTGGATGATTATCCCGGCGACCGGATGTCCGGCACTCGCCAATTGCGGGGCCACCTGCGTCGTGGCGATCACTGGATTGTTCATCGTCATGAGGCTGACGCTGTCGTAGATTCCGGGCGTCCAGCGGCTCTTCTCGAAGTCGGTTCCCTGCGAGACCGTCGACGGCAGAACGCCGGGGTGCGCGCCGATGCGGATGACGAGGTCGTTCGGCGCATTCCACCGGATCGCCTTGGTGACGTCGAGATACGCGGCGGTGAAGCAGGACAGATGCTCACCGACTTCGACGCCGTTGAGGTAGACCGCCGTGCCGAATTGCGCCTTGCTGACCTTGAGCAGCGCGACCGCGGCACGCTCGGGCCCGCGAAATTGCTTGTGATACCAGAAATAATTGCGCTGTTGTCCCGATATCCCCCGGATCGGGCCCAGCTTGGCGTAGGCATCGGCGCCATAGCGGCCCTGCGACACTAGGCTCGAAAGCAACTGCCTCGTGGTGTATTTGTCGACATCGGGGAAGGCCGGAAGCGCGGAATGCGTCAGGCCCGGGACGGGCACCGTGTGACGATAGGCCAGCGGCATCCGGTCGGCCGCCACACTGTCTTCGACCTGCCAGGTGCCGTCGAGCGACAGGGTCGTCCGCGTCACGCCGGCTGGAGCGGCGGGCGCCGCCGATGCGATCCCCAGCATGACCAAGACAACCGCTAATCTCTTCACAGCTATCCCCTTGACCCGAGCAGGCGGCAGGCATTTCACCTTGTCGCTGTCACGCGGTGCCGGCGCCACCGATGCTCACCTATCCCGCAAAGACGTGCGCGACGAAAACGTCCGCAGCAATCGCCGACTTGTCCTCGATGGGCCGCAGTTCCGGCGCGCGGCGCTTAGTAAAAACACGTAGAATTAGCGAGCGAGCGCTACTGGCGTTCGCGCGGGCTACGCGAGAAGATTGAAACGTGGATCGTCATTCAAGCTGATACGCCGCCAATTGCCTTCATCGTGTAACACATCAGGCCGCATCGAATTGGCATAAAAGGCAGCCGTAACCGGCATATCAGATGTTCTGGCCGCTCGCGATCGATGCCGATTCCGCGATCACGCTACGGGCATTGCCGCGCAGCTTCCCGACGCGGCGGGCGGGCCGCTCGTCCTGGTGGAAGATGGCGATATGATCGAACTCGATACCGTCGGGCGGCGCCTTCACCTCGATGTTTCCGATGCCGTCCTTGCCGAACGACGTTCGCGCCTGCAGATACGCGTCACCGAAGACGGCGACTATACGCGCCGCTATGTGGCGCACGTCACGCAAGCCGATTCCGGGGCCGATTTCGATTTCCTGATCGGATGTCGCGGTGCCGCGGTCCCGGCGAATTCGCACGAGCCGTCCTTGTCGATCGTGATGGACGGGGCGGCCCAGAGCAAGCTGCGCTAAATCGGCACCGGCGTGATCGGATAGCGTCGGAGCGGTCGAGGAGGCTCGTCGTGCCCTTCCGCGGTTCCCGTGCGTTCGAGAACGCTGAGCTGCTCGGCTGCAGTGTGCACGGGAGACGGACATGCCGATGTCGGCGCCGATGGAAGCCAGTCCGGTGCGGGGTGTCTCGTCCTGACCTTCAGGATCGGAACAGTCGGTTGGAGCATCCCTGCCGACCACAAGGCGGCGTTTCCGTCCGATGGCTCGCACCTCGAGCGCTATGCCGCGCGCTTCGACGCGGCGGAGATCAATTCGTCCTTCTACCGCCCGCACCGCCGATCGACCTACGAGCGCTGGGCCGCGAGCGTCGGCGGCGACTTCCGCTTCTCGGTCAAATTGCCCAAGACGGTTTCGCATGCGCGCGGCGACTGGAGCGAGGCCGACATCGTCCGCTTCGCCGAGGAGGTCGCCGGCCTGGGCGACAAGCTCGGGGCCGTGCTCGTCCAGTTTCCGCCGAGCCTCGCCTATGATCGCGCGCAGGCGGAGCCGTTGTTCGTCGCTATCGCCAGGCGCCTCCCCTGCCCGCTCGTCTGCGAACCCCGGCACGCTTCCTGGTTCGTGCCATCGGCCGAAGAACTGCTCGAGAACTTCCGGATCGCCCGCGTCGCCGCCGATCCGCCGCCCGTGCCCGGTGCCGATGTTCCGGGCGGCTGGCCGGGCCTGCGCTACCACCGGCTGCACGGGGCTCCGCGCATCTATTATTCGTCCTATGCCGCGGCCGCGCTCGAGGGGGTGCGATCGACGATCGAGAGCGAAGCGAACTCGGCGGACCCAATCTGGTGCATCTTCGACAACACCGCGATGGGCGCCGCAGCCGGCAACGCGCTCGACCTGAAGGCGCGGCTATGACGGTGCGAGCGAGGTCGACAGGCCTGTTCGGGAATGGGAGAAGGGCAACGATCGCTCCGCTGCCTGGATCGAACTTGGGCACGGGCTCGCCGCGCAATTTCGTTCCTCCGATCGTGAACCGCTTTTCTCGTGCCTGGTCGTTCGTATCTCGCACCGCTTTCTCGAGGGTACGCAATGTCTGACGATTACGCGCACGGCCAGCGGGACGGCCTGCGACTTGCCCTGGCGATTTTAGCAGCGGAGGAGGCCAAATGGTCCGCGTTGCTCGGCGAGAGCCGGTCGTGGCGAACCAACGCGACGCGCGACGTGCGGCACAAAACGTTGAAGGTCGCGCAAAGCCGCGTGCAGACCGCCCTGAACCGGCTGACGCCCAAGGACGGCTCATCGATGAGCGAAGAGCTCGCTACGGCCATCGCCAAGGCCGGGCTGTGAATGCGGGCTGACGCCGTGACGGCCATCGAACACACGTCCAAACGATCGCAGCCGCTTTCCGAGGGTTTCTTCGCGCGGGACGTCGAGACGGTGGCGCGCGCCTTGATCGGCACGATGCTGCTGGTCGACGGCGTCGGCGGCATGATCGTCGAGACCGAAGCCTATGACGAGAACGATCCGGCATCGCACTGTTTTCGCGGGAAGACCGCACGCAACGCCAGCATGTTCGGCCCACCCGGTCACGCTTATGTGTACCGCAGTCACGGCATCCACTGGTGCCTCAACTTCGTCTGCCGACCCGCAAGCGGCGTGCTGATCCGAGCGCTCGAACCCACCAGCGGTCTCGATCGCATGGCTGATCGTCGGGGCACGGGCGAAATTCGTCGTCTCTGTGCCGGGCCCGGTCGTCTCTGCCAGGCTTTGGGTATCGACGGATCGTTCGACGGGCGGCCGCTCGATCAGCCGCCGTTCGCGCTGTTCGAGGGAAATGACCCCGCGTTACCGATAAGCGCCGGTCCGCGGATCGGGATCACGCGGGCGGTCGAGACGCCCTGGCGCTTCTGTCTGGCCGGATCGCGATTCCTGAGCCGCCCCGCCAGGACGGCGGCGTCTTCCTGACCTCCCGGCACGCCGCTCAGGACCGAGCGGCGCCTTCGATCCGCTCGACGAGATGCGCCCGCGACGCGCCGGGCTCGAAGCGATCCGAGAAATATTGGGTTTCTCGCGCGACCAGACCGTCGCGCAATTCCATGATGCTCACGACGTAGGATGGTATT
The DNA here is from genome assembly GCA_964247655.1 of uncultured Sphingomonadaceae bacterium. Lineage (GTDB taxonomy): Bacteria > Pseudomonadota > Alphaproteobacteria > Sphingomonadales > Sphingomonadaceae > Solisphingomonas. Next base: position 23,424 of record CAXTVK010000007.1, read on the forward strand.
CCGTCATAGCTCAGCGTGAATTCGGTGATCCACAGATCGCCGCCGCCGATCACCCGCCTCACCGCGAAGCGCTTGCGGTTCGGTTGCAGCCGCCGGCTTTCCTGGATGTCGTGCCGACCGCGGATGCGCTCGCCCGACTGCGGATATTCGAGCACCGCATCCTCGCGATACATCGCATGCTCGGCTTCGAAGTCGCTCGCGTCCGACGCTGCCCAGTGGCGCCCGAGCGCCAGCCGCACGGCCTGGTCATCCATGTCGGTCTCCTGTGGCGGCCGTCGTTCGGTCGCAAGCGAGCAAGCTCGGATCCTATGCCGGCTTGAGCGTGAGCGGTAGCCCAGCCGCGACGAACTGGACCTCGTCGACCAGCGCCGCCACCGCCTGGTTCATCCGGCCGGCCGCATCGCGAAACCGCCTGGCCAGCGCATTGTCCGGAACGATGCCGAGCCCGACCTCGTTCGACACGAGCACCAGCGGCCCGCGATGCGCCCGCACGACGGCCAGCAGCCGTTCGGTCGCATCCGTGCTGTCGATGTCGGCCAGAAGCAGATTGCTGGTCCAGAGCGTGAGACAATCCACGAGGACGGGCGCACCCGTCCCGCTTTCCGCCGCGATCGCCGCCGGCAGATCGAGCGGGGCCTCGACGGTCCGCCAGCCCGTTCCGCGATCGGCGCGGTGGCGCTCGATCCGATCGACCATCTCGTCGTCGAACGCCTGCGCCGTCGCGATGTAGCAAGGCCCGCCCCCCAGAGCGCGAATACGCGCCTCCGCATAGCGGCTCTTGCCGGATCGTGCGCCGCCGAGAACCAGCAATGTCGTGACCGTCACCGGCAATTACCCTTCGATGCTTGTGTCGCAGCCGCAAACCGGGATTAAGGCAGCCGCGACGCTGCGGAAAGGGCTTACCCTGTGACGGAATGGACGGTGCATGGCGGACGCCTCGCGGCCGCACGGAAGCGCTGGCCGGACGCCGGGTTGCCGTGGATGGACCTTTCGACCGGCATCAATCCCCATAGCTGGCCGGTCGAGCGCGCCGGGCCGATCGACTGGCACCGCCTGCCCGACGAGGAGGCTCTCGCCGAACTCGAGACCGCCGCTGCCTGGGCCTTCGGAGTATCGCCCGACATGGTCTGCGCGACGCCGGGTAGCGAGATCGCGCTGCGCCTGATCGGCACGCTCGATCTGCCGCGCCCCCACCGCTTCGTGTCGCCCGGCTACCGCACGCATGCGGAGGCGTTCGATGGCGCTGAGGCCGTCGCGCCCGATGCCGTTTCCGGGATCGTCGGCGGCACTTTGCTGTTCGCGCGGCCATCAAATCCGCAGGGCTCCGTCTCGCCGCTTCCGACCGGCGTCGCGCGGCTCGTGATCGACGAAGCCTTCGCCGATGCGATGCCGGTATCGCCTGTTCCACCGCCGACCGACGCGATCATGCTGCGGTCGTTCGGCAAGTTCTTCGGGCTCGCGGGCGTGCGGTTGGGCTTCGTGATCGCGCCCGGCGAAGATCTGAAACGGCTCCGGCAGCGCCTCGGAAGCTGGCCGGTTTCGTCTGCGGCGATCGCGATCGGTACGGCGGCCTATCGGGATCGCGCCTGGCAAGCCGCGATGCGCGGCCGCCTCGTCGAAGAAGCCGCCGCGCTCGATCGGCTGTTGGCGCGACATGGTCTTTCGCCGGAAGGCGCCTGTCCGCTGTTCCGTTTCGTCCGCACGCCCGATGCCGCCTCGCTGTTCGAGCGATTGGCCCGGCGCGGCATTCTCACGCGTCCCTTCGATCATGCCCCCGACCGGTTGCGCGTCGGCCTGCCGGAGACCGCCGAGGCACTCGACCGGCTGGACCGCGCGCTTGGCTGAACCGATCGCGATCGCGGCTCTGGTGATCGAGGCCGCGGTCGGCTGGCCCGATCGCCTTTTTCGGCTCGTCGGTCATCCGGTCGGCGTGTTCGCGCGCGCCATCGATGGTGCGGAGCGGGCGTGGAATGTCGGCAGCGAGCGGCGACGGCGCGCGGCCGGCGTCGCGCTGGTCGCGCTGCTGCTACTGGCGACGGGCTTGGCATGCTGGGCGATCGAGCGCGTTGCCGGGGTACTGGCGGGACGATGGACCTGGGTCGTCGTGGCGCTGCTGGCCGTGCCCGGCCTTGCCCAACGCAGCCTCCACGATCATGTCGCGCCGGTCGGGCGGGCGCTTGCGGCCGGCGATCTTCCGGCCGCGCGCCTTGCGGTCGGGCGGATCGTCGGGCGCGATGTCGACACGCTCGACGAGGCGGGCGTCACCCGCGCCGCGATCGAGAGCCTGGCCGAGAGCTTCTGCGACGGCGTCGTCGCCCCCGCATTCTGGCTGCTGTTCGGCGGACTGCCAGGCCTTTGGGCGTACAAGGCGCTCAACACCGCCGACAGCCTGATCGGCCATCGCGAACCGCGCTGGCGCGCCTTCGGCTGGGCAGCCGCACGCGCCGACGACGTGGCCAACTGGATACCCGCTCGCTTGGCCGGGGCGCTGATCTGCATGGTCGGCCGCGGCGGCTGGCCGGTCATGGCGCGGGACGCCCGCAACCATGCATCGCCCAATGCGGGTTGGCCCGAGGCGGCAATGGCCGGCGTGCTGGGGCTGCGCCTTGCCGGTCCGATCGCCTATGAGGGCACGATGAGCGACAAACCCTGGATCGGCGCAGGCCGCCCCGATGCGCAAGCGGCGGACATCGGCCGTGCGCTCGCCGTGTATCGGCGCGCCTGTCTCACCCTCTGGGCGATCGCGGGGGGCGCCGCATGGGCGCTGTGATGCTGCAGGGGACGGGCTCCGACGTCGGCAAGTCGGTGCTGGTGGCGGGCATCTGCCGCGCGCTCGCCAATCGCGGGCTGACGGTTCGCCCGTTCAAGCCGCAGAATATGTCGAACAACGCGGCGGTGACGAGCGACGGTGGCGAGATCGGGCGGGCGCAGGCGACGCAGGCGCTGGCGTGCCGCGTCGAACCCGAGGTCGACATGAACCCGGTCCTGTTGAAGCCGCAGGCCGACCGCACGTCGCAGCTCGTCGTCCACGGCCAGGTCCGCGGAACGCTTGCGGCGGGCAATTATCGCGCGGCGCGTGCGGCGTTGCTCGCGGACGTCATGGCCAGCTATCGGCGGCTCCGCGCGCAGTGCGACGTCGTCGTGGTCGAAGGCGCCGGATCGCCCGCCGAGATCAACCTGCGCAGCGGCGATATCGCCAATATGGGCTTTGCGCGCGCGGCGGACGTCCCCGTGCTGCTGGTCGGCGACATCGATCGCGGCGGCGTGATCGCCGCCATCGTCGGCACGCGCGCGGTGATCGATCCGGCCGATGCCGAGATGATCCGAGGCTTCCTCGTCAACAAGTTTCGCGGCGACCCCGCGCTGTTCGAGGATGGCTACCGCGATATCGAGCGCCTGTCGGGGTGGCGCGGCTTCGGCGTCGTGCCATGGCTGGCCGATACGGTGCGCTTGCCGAGCGAGGATGGCGTCGTGCTGGAGCGGCGATCGACAGCCACCGCCGGCCGCCTGCTGATCGCCTGCCCGATCACCCCGCGCATCTCCAATTTCGACGATCTCGATCCCCTGAAGCTCGAACCGGACGTCGAGCTGGCGATGATCCCACCCGGCCGGCCGATCCCGGCGGAAGCGGCGCTGATCGTCCTTCCGGGATCGAAGGCGACGATCGCCGATCTCGCCGCCATCCGCCGCGAGGGCTGGGACATCGACATCCTCGCCCATCGGCGCCGCGGCGGCGCCGTGCTGGGCCTCTGCGGCGGCTACCAGATGCTCGGGACGCGCATCTCGGACCCGGACGGCATCGAAGGTCCGCCGGGCGATGTCGCTGGGCTCGGGCTGCTCGCGGTCAGGACGGTGCTCGGCGGCGACAAGGCGCTGCGGCATGTCGCAGGCGAGGCGCTCGGCTCCCGCTGCGCGGGCTATGAGATGCACATCGGCACCACCACCGGCCCCGACACCGACCGGCCGCTCGTCCGCCTCGACGATGGACGCCGGGATGGCGCGGTCAGCCCGGACGGGCTCGTGTCGGGCACCTATGTGCACGGCCTGCTCGCCGACGCGGGGCAACGCGCGGTATGGCTGGCGCAGCTCGGCGGCGCCGGTGGCGGTCTCGATTATCGCGCTTCGGTCGATGCCGCGCTCGACGCTATCGCCGCCGATCTCGAACGCCATGTCGATATCGACGCGATCGTCGCGCTGTCAGCGAAGGCAGGCACAGGCGAATAGCAGGCCGGTCTCGACCAGTTCGATGCCCGCGCCATGCCCGTCGCCGGATATCCCGCCAAGCCGGCGCCGCAGCCACCAGCCCCACGCCGGTATCAGGAAGACGGCACCCAGCAGCGCGGGCACCGGGACGGCGAGGCCCAGCAGGACGGCGCCCCATCCGGCGATATCCTGCGCGCGGACGGCATGCGCGAAACGCGCACCGAGCCCGTCGTGCAGCGGCATCAGCCAACGCGCCCAGACCAATGGCCCGATCCGTGCCGCGAACGGGATCGGGATCAACGTCCACACCGGCAGCGTCGTCAGCACCGCGTGGAGCAGGACGAGCTTGGCGATCAGCTGGAGCCCGATCGCGACCACGCCGAAGCTGCCGACATGCGGATCGGCCATCGCGGCAAGCATGCGGGAGCGATCGCCGTGCGCTGCGCCCGCCCCGTCCGCCACGTCGCCCAGCCCATCGAGATGCAGCGCACCCGTCACCGCGACCCAGGCGACCAACCCCGCCAGCGCGGCCGTCCATGGATCGACGTGCTGCCCCAGCCATGCCGCGCCGGCAACGAGGCCGCCGATCAGCGCGCCGACCGCCGGAAACCACCTGATCGCCGCCGCGAAATCCGCCGCGTCGCTTGCGACGCGAGGTGTCGGCAGTCGCGTTAGGAACTGGATCGCCACGAGCAGCCGCCTCACGGCGCGAGACCCACGATCTGGGCACCATCGGGCCAGAGCCGCAGCGACAGCAGGGCCGCGCAGGGCAGGCCGAAAGCCCAGAGCGCGCGCTGATCGAACCCGAACAGGCCAGCGAGCGTCGCCCGCATCGCGCCGCCGTGCGTGACGACCAGCACGTCGCCATCCGGCAACGCGCCGATCGCTTCGCCGACGCGCCCCACCAAGCCCGACCAGCGTTCGCCTCGCGGCGGCGGAGAGGCGTCCGGATCCGCCCAGAAAGCGCCCATCGCGGCCGGATCGATATCGGCCACCGCGAGACCGTCCCAGGCCCCGAAATCGAGTTCGCGCCAACGGGGATCGATGCGCACGGGGCCGCCGATCGCCTCGGCGCAGGCGCGCGCGCGGATCAGATCGGACGAGACGATGGCGTCGAATTCGAGCCCCTCGACCTGATCGAGGCAGGCGGCGATCCCCTCGTCGGTGACGGGGCAGTCCGTCCGGCCGATCAGCCTGCCGGGAAGCAAGGTCTCGCCGTGGCGGAGCAGATGGACCAGCCGACCGCTCACGTGGCGCCGGAGACGCCGGCTTCGGCGAATGTCGCCATGCCGTCGTGCGCGGCAAGGGCGGCGCGCACGATCGATACGGCGACGGCCGCACCGCTGCCCTCCCCCAGCCGCATGTCCAGCTTCAGCAGGGGCTCCAGCCCGAGGCGATCCAACAGCCGCGCATGGCCCGGCTCGGCCGATTGGTGGCCAGCGAGACAGTGGGCGACGATGTCGGGTCGCGCCGCGGCCAGCGGCGCGATCGCGGCGCAGCAGATGAACCCGTCGAGCATCACCGGGATGCGACTCAACCGTGCCGCCAGCACCGCGCCCGCGATCGCCGCGGTCTCGCGGCCACCGACACGACGCATCGTCTCGAAGGGATCGACGGCCGTATCGGCGTGGAAGCCGAGCGCAGCGTCGACCACCTCGATCTTGCGCCTCAGTCCGTCGCGATCGACGCCGGTTCCGGGCCCGACCCAGTCGACGCCGCTACCGCCGAAGCTGCGTGCCGAGAGGGCGGCTGCGGCCGTGGAATTCGCGATGCCCATTTCGCCCAGCACGAGCAGGTCGCAGCCTTCGGGCACCGCCGCCGCACCGGCATTCAGCGCGGCGAGACAATCCGCCTCGTCCATGGCCGCCGCCCGCGTGAAGTCGGCGGTCGGCCGATCGAGATCGAGCGCGACCACGGCCAGCGACAGGCCGGCCGCATGCGAGAGCGCGTTGATCGCGGCGCCGCCCGCCTCGAAGTTCGCCACCATCTGCGCCGTGACGTCGGCGGGAAACGCGCTGACGCCGAGCGCTGCGATCCCGTGGTTGCCGGCGAACACCACCGCGTGACCGGCCGCGATCGCCGGCCGCGCCCTGCCCTGCCATCCGGCCAGGAAGCAGGCGATGTCCTCCAGCCGTCCGAGCGAACCCGGCGGTTTGGTGAGCTGTCCCTGTCGTGCGCGCGCAGCCGCGATCGCCTCCTCGTCAGGGCCGGGGAGCGCACCGAGTGCCAGGTGATAGTCCGCGACGGTCGGGAAGAACGTCATTCCGCGAGATAGCCGGGTGGCGGGACGCGGACGATGAAATGTCCTCTGACGCCCTGCGGCCAGTCGCGGAACGGCACGCGACCTTCGGCGCTTGCCGCATGGTGGACGGCATAATCGAGGATCGCCGTCGCGGCGTCCGCGTCCGGCGCGAACCTGCCGAGCACGTAGCCGACCTTGCCGGGCGCGCGAATGTGGACGGTGCAGTGATCCGAGCATGCGAACAGACACGGCATCTCCTGAACGGCGATGCCCGCATAGCGCGGATCCGATCGCTGCGCGTCGCGGAGCGCCGCGACCAAGATCGCACCGCCCCGAAGGCCGTCCGCATCCTTCCGCGCATCGGCCGAGACCCGGCAAGTGTTGCATGCGACCACGGCGGGGCCCTCGGCGGCTGACGTCAGCATCTCACGCCGTCCGCAAGCGGACGGGCGGCGCCGGCACACCGATCGCGATCAGCCCGCGATGGAGCGCCAGCAGGCCCAGGAGAACGACGCCGCCCTGCGCGAACGACCTCAGTGCGATCGTCGGCGACAGCGCGAGCCTGACGCCTCCCAATCCGAGCGAACACAGCAGCAGCACCGCCTTGTACGCGACGAACGCGGCGAGATAAGCGGCGCAGATCCGCACGATCTCGGGCCGCGATCGCCTCCGCGCATCGATCGCGTAGCCGGCGAACACCGCCGCCAGCGCGGCGACGGCGATGCCGACGCCCCAGCCGATCGTCGCCGGATCGTGCGGATAACCGAGCAGCCCGAAACCGATCGCCTGCGAGCAGCCCCAGCCGAGCAGGATCAGCGGGACGCCGTCCTGTCGCCGCAGATGCACCGCGGCCAGGGCCGCCATCGCCGCGAACGGCATGGCGCAGGCGAGCGCGAAGGTCGTCGCGATGCCGGCGCCGGTCAGCAGCGCCATCCAGAGCGTCGCGCCGCCGCGATCCGACAGGACGCGATGTGCCTCGCGTGCCATCACAGGCGAGCCCGGATGCCGGCGTAGATGCTCCGGCCGAGACTGCCATAGCTGTAGCTCGTCTCGTAATGCACGTTGCCGACGTTCTCGGCGCGCGCGAAGACGGTGAAGCGCTTGAGCAACGGCATCTCGACGCGCAGATCGACCAGCGTGTAACCGTCCAGCCGCGTCGCATTCGAGGCGGTGTCGAAACTATGCCCGTCGTGGCGCACCGCGGCGCCCGTCACCAGCCCGAACGGCCATTGGTAGCTTATCGAGCCGTTCGCTTGCTGGCGCGGGCGGCGGGGCAGCCAGTTGCCGAACGTGGCGCCGGCCGTGCGATCGACCGACTTGGTCCAGCTGTAATTGCCGTCGATGCTCAGCCCCTCGACCGGTTTCACCGAACCGATCAGCTCTATCCCCTGCGCCTTGCTGCGGTTGATGTTCTGGTAATAGCCTTGCGAGACCGGGTGGCTGTCGCACAGCGGATCGACCCCGGCGGGCGTGCCGAAGCAGCTGTTGAACACGATGAGGTTGCGCGTTCGCCGCTCGAAATAGGTCGCGCCGACCTCGATCCTGTCGCCCAGCAACCTTTGGGTGACGCCGCCTTCCCACCCCTTGGACTCGGTCGGCTTGAGCGCCTCGTTCCCGTATTGCGAGAAGAGCTGGTAGAGCGACGGCGCCTTGAAGCCCTCGCCGTAGCTCGCGCGCAGGATCGTGCCGGTCGAGAGCTTCCAGGCAGCACCCCCCGAAAACAGGTAGCGACCGCCATAGGTGCTGTAATGCGCATGGCGCACCCCGCCGGTCAGCGTCAGTCCGGAGACGACCTCGCCGTTGATCTGGGCATATTCGTCGGTCTGCGTCGCACGGCCTTCGTCGGGCACGGTCTGGCCGAACGCGGGCGACGACGAGGTGAAGCGCGACCGCTCGTCCTCGACGCCGAACACCGCGTTCCAGCCCTTCGCGATCGCCAACGTGCCTTGATAGTCGAGACGGCGGCTGCGGCCGAAGCCGACGAAGGTACGGTCTTCGAAGGGATCGTCGCGCGGATCGATATTCTCGCGGCGGGTCTCGCTGAGGCTGTAGCCGATGCGGTTGCGCAGCCGGCCGTCGAACAGATCGACGTTGAGCCCGCCGTAGCCGAACCACTGGCGGTTGGTCTCGAACTCGGGCGTGTCGGATCGGGCGAAGGTGACGTCGTCGAACCCGTCGAGATCGGTACGCGACTTCGAATAGTAGCCGCGCAGATCGGCGCTGATCCCCGGCGCGATGGCAATCAGCGCACGGCTTTGCGCGGCACGGTTGGTATATCCGTCCGCTTCCTGCCCACCCAGACGCTTGTCGAAGGTCGAGATGCCGTCGGTCGTGAACGCCTCCCCGGCCAGGCGCCAGGTCACGGGGCCGTCCTTGCCGCCGATCGCCGCGCGAGAATCCGCCGTCTCGCGCGATCCCGCCTCGACGTCGAAGCTGCCCTCCAGCGATTTGGTCGCCAACGGCGTGACGATGTTGACGACGCCGCCGATCGCCTGGCTGCCCCACAACGTGGACTGCGGGCCGCGCAGCACCTCGATGCGGCTCGCATCGTCGATCAGCAGATTGCCGAAATTATAGCTGCCGTCCGGCGACGCCGGATCGGTCATCTTCACGCCGTCCACCACCAGCACGGTCTGGTCGCCCTCGGCGCCCCGGATGCGGAGCGTCGCGTCGGTGCCGTAGCCGCCGTTGCGCGAGAAGCTGACGCCCGGCGTGCGCGCCAGCAGGCCGAGCACGTCGATGTCCTGCGACCGGTCGATCGCCGGCTTGTCGAGCACAGTGACCGACGAGACGACCTGATCGACCGGCGTCGGCACGCGCGTCGCGGTGACGATGATGCTGTCCGCGTCGGGCGACGACGCGGGATCGGGCGCGGGCGCGACCTGCGCCAGCGCCGAAGTGGAAAGCAGCAGGATCGGCAGTAGAGAATATCTGATCATCGTAACGAACCCCCAACATGACATGCCGCCACGCCTGCAGAGGGTTTGTCGTCGTCCGGTCGACCGGACGCACGGCATCGCCTGCGCAAACGCAGCACCGATGTCGTCGCTCGGGTTCAGACCCGTTCGCTCGGCGCACCCTGGCCGGACGAAGGACGACTGCGACGGGCAGGTCTCCTGGCTCACGGGTCAACGTCGTTTCGCGCCGCCTTCTCAGGACCGAGATCCCAATGGCATGTGACGCGATGACTCGCCGCTTACAGTTGCAGGGGCAGCCGGGGTTTGCATCCCGTTCCCATTTTCATCCCCGTAAGGGGAACCTGTCGCAAGGCGCCGCATAGGCCGGCCTCGCCGGTCTCGTCAATCGTATCGATGCAGGGGAACGATAAGCGGCCTGTCGCCGACCTCGCCGCGCCACGCGGTGATGCCGTACACCGTCGCCAGCGCTTCGTCCGAAAGCACGTCGGCGGGGCGGCCATCGCCGACGACGACGCCCTCGTGCAGCAGCACCAGCCGGTCGCAATAGCGGGCGGCAGCGGCGAGATCGTGGAGCACGACGACGACGAGCGCCCCGGCGCGCGCGCGCGCCGCGAGCAGCGCCATCACCTCGATCTGATGGCCGGGATCGAGCGAGGCGAGCGGCTCGTCCACGATCAGCGCGGGCGCCTGCGTCGCGAGCGCGCGGGCCAGCATGACGCGGGCGCGTTCGCCGCCGGAAAGCGCGTTCGCAACGCGCTTGCGCAGCCCGAGGACACCCGTCTCGCGCATCGCCGTCTCGATCGCCGCCTGATCCGCCGGGCCGATCCGCGAGAACGGTGCGAGATGGGGCAGCCGGCCGAGGCCGACCAGCCGCTCGACCGACAGCGGCCAGTTTAGCTCCTGACCCTGGGGCAGATAGGCGATCCGACGCGCAAGATCGGCCGGCGACAGCTGCGCGACATCCGCCCCGTCGATCGCGACCGATCCGCCCGCGGCGGGCAGGAGATCGAGCATCGCACGCACCAGCGTCGATTTGCCCGCACCGTTCGGTCCGATCACGCCGACCAACGCCCCGGAGGAGAATTCGAGATCGATGTTCGTCAGCACGCGGCGGCGGCCCAGATCGACGTCGAGCCGGTGACAGGCGATCGTCACCATAGCCGTCGTTCCCGCAGCAGATGGTGGATGAAGATCGGCACGCCCAGGAACGCCGTGAGCACGCCGAGCTTGAGCGGCGTGGCGGTCGGTATCAGGCGCACCGCGATATCGGAGGCGCTCAACAATATGGCGCCCGCGATCGCCGACGGCAGCAGCGCCGCGGACGGGCTGCGATCGGTGAACCGGCGGACGAGATGCGGCACCACCAACCCCACGAACCCGATCGCGCCGGAGACCGCGACCGCACCGCCCACGCCGATCGCGATCCCCGCGAGCAGGATGAGGCGCACCCGCCCGATATCGGTGCCCAAGGATCGCGCGGCGTCCTCGCCGAGCGACAATGCGTCGAGCGCGCGTCCCTGGCTCAGCAAGAGGCCAAGACCGATCAGCACGCAGGGCAAGGCGACCAGGACGTCCTTGAAGGACCGATCTTCGAGCGAGCCGAGCAACCAGGTGGTGATCTCCATCGCGGCGAACGGGTTGGGCGAGAGATTGAGCGCCAGGCTGATCCCCGCGCCCGCCAGCGTGGCGATGGCGACGCCGGCCAGGATCAGGGTCAGCGCGCTCTCCCCGTTCCTCGACAGCGCAAGCAGCGGCACAAGCGCGCCGACCGCGCCGAGGATGGCGAACAGCGGCACCAGCCAGGGATGGGCATCCGCGAGCTTGAAATAAATGCCGATCACCGCCCCCAACGCCGCCATGCTCGATATGCCGAGCACCGCGGGCTCGGCGAGCGGATTGCGGAGATAGCCCTGCAGCGCGGCGCCGCCGGTGCCGAGCATCGCACCGACCAGCAGGCCGAGGATCGCGCGCGGCATGCGCAGCTCGAACAGGATCGCGCGGACGACGGGATCGCCCTCGCCCCGAAGCGCCGCGATCATCGCCGAGACGCCGATATTCGCCGGGCCCACGGCGACCGACAACAGGCCGACGCCCAAGGCGAGCAGCAGCAGAAGGGGAAACAGAGGCGGCGCGCGGCGACGTCGCGAAACATTCATCACGGCAGACCTCATCCGATCGGTCCGGCTCGTCACGATTGTGTCCCAAGCCCGTTCGGGGCATCCCGTAGCCGCCCCCGCCCCCATATAGAAAGGCTTTCGTGCGCCTCCTTCGCGAACTTCTGCCCGTGTTCCTGCTTATGCCGCTGCTGGGCGCGACGGGCGCCATCGTGCCGCCCAGGCGCGTGGTCTCGCTCAATATGTGCGCGGATCAGCTGGTGATCGCGCTCGCCGATCGCTCGCAGATCGCGGGGCTGACCGAATGGGCGCGCGACCCGCAACTCTCCTTCTTCGCCGATCGCGCCAAGGGCCTGCCGTTCACGCATCGCAGCGCCGAGGAGGTTCTCGACCGCCGCCCCGATCTCGTGATCGGCGCGCCGTACCGCACGAAGGACGTGCTTGCGCCCTTGAAGGCGCGCGGCGTCGCGATGCTCGATCTTCCGCAGCAGGATGGGCTGGCAGGCACCGAAGCCTCGATCCGCGTCGTCGCCGACGCCCTGGGCCATCCGAAGCGCGGCGATGCGCTGATCGCATCGATCCGATCGCAGCTGAGCGATATCGGTCCACCCCCCGGCCGTGGGCGCACCGCGGCTTATTATCAGCGCCAAGGCTATCTCACCGGCACCGGCACGCTCGTCGACGACATGATGCACCGCCTTGGTCTGATCAACCTCGCCGGCCGGATGGGGCGATCCGCATTGTCGCAGATCCCGCTCGAGCAGCTGGCGCTCGCCCGCCCCGACTTCGTCGTCACCGAAGACAGCACGCGGGCCGGCGAGGACAGAAGCGGCGCGATGGTTCGCCATCCCCTGCTGGAGGCGGCGCTGAGGCCGGGGCACCACCTCCATATCCCGCAAGCGCTCACCGTCTGCGGCGGCCCCGGCTATCCGCGCGCGGTGGCGCTCCTCGCCGATCAGATCCGCAGCGCCGATCGCCTCACGCGATGAGATGAAGGAAGGTGCCCGTGACGCAGCCGTTGCGCGATCCCGCGGCGTCGAGCGTGCGGCCCGCGCGTCGGTCATCTCGGCGAGAGGTTTGTCGTCGTCGCGGGTGAGCGCGTTTCGACATGCAGCGCCTCGCGCGCCTGCCAGCCTCGGCGTTGCAGTTCCGGGATATCGTCCTCGGCCTTCGGGTAGCCGACGCAGAGCAGCGCGATCGGCGTCCAGCCGGGCGGCGCCTGCAGCAGATCGTGGACGACGGAAGGTTCGAGGATCGACACCCAGCCGATGCCGATCCCCTCGGCGCGCGCTGCGAGCCACAGCGTGTGGATCGCCATCGCGGTCGAATAGCGGAGCATCTCGGGCATCGTCGCGATGCCGAGACCGTGCCCTGCCACGGGCGCGTCGTCGGAGAAGACCGCGATCAGCTCGGGCGCTTCCCGCAGACCGTGCAGCTTGAGCGCGCGGTAGGCGCCGGCACGCTCCTCGTCATAGGCCGTAGCGGCCTTCTCGCTGGCAGTGTCGACATGCGCGGCCAATGCCTCCCGCAGCGTCCTGTCGACGATCCGCACGATCCGCCAGGGCTGGGCATTGCCGACCGACGGGGCGAGATCGAGCAACGACAGCAGCGCCTCCAACGCGCCGACGGGCAGCGGATCGCTGCGGAAATGCCGCACGTCGCGCCGCCATGCCAGCAACTGACGAAGCTCGTCGCGGAAGCGCTGCGAAAAGGCCGGGGGTTCGCTCAGAATTCGATCCCCGCCTGCGCCTTCACGCCCGATCGGAACGGATGCTTGATCATCGTCATCTCGGTGACGAGGTCGGCCGCCTCGATCAAGGCCTCCGGCGCGTTGCGGCCGGTAACGATGACATGCTTGTCGTCGGGCTTGGCCGCCAGCACGGCGAGCACCTCGTCGAGCGGCAGATAGTCGTAGCGCAGCACGATGTTGAGCTCGTCGGCGAGCACCATCCGGTACGCGGGATCCGCGATCATCCGCTTCACCTCCTCCCAAGCCTCGCGCGCCGTCGCGATGTCGCGCGCGCGGTCCTGCGTATCCCAGGTGAAGCCCTCGCCCATCGCCTTGAACTCAACGAGATCGGGAAACGCGTCGAACACCGTCTTCTCGCCCGTCTCCCACGCGCCCTTGACGAACTGGACGACGCCGACCTTCATTCCGTGCCCGATCGCGCGCGTCACCATGCCCAGCGCGGCGGACGTCTTGCCCTTGCCCTTGCCGGTATGGACGATCAGAAGCCCCTTCTCCTGCGTCTTGCCCGCCATGATCTTGTCGTGCGCGGCCTGCTTCTTCTTCATCTTCTCGGCATGACGTTCGTCGTCCATCAGCATGGCCTTACTCCTGCAATTCGGTGAGCAGCAGGCCCGCGCTGTTCGATTTCGGCTTCCACAACCCGCGCTCCAGCGCTTCGGCCAGACGCGCCGCGGTCTCGCGCAGCGCCGCCGGATTGGCGTCCGCCATGAATGCGCGCACGGCCTCGTCCTCGATGAAGGCGGCGTGGACCGCGTCGAAATGATGATGCTTCACCGCATCCGTGGTGGCGGCGAAGGCGAACAGATAGTCGACCGAGGCGGCGATCTCGAACGCGCCCTTGTAGCCGTGGCGCATCACCCCCGCGATCCACTTGGGATTGGTGACGCGCGCCCGCACGACCCGGCCGATCTCGTCCTCGAGCGTCCTGATCACCGGCCGCTCGGGGCGGCTGTGGTCATTGTGATAGGAGATCGGCTTGGCACCCTTGAGGTGCTCGATCGCCGCCGCGATCCCGCCCTCGAACTGATAATAGTCGTCGCTGTCGAGCAGGTCGTGCTCGCGATTGTCCTGGTTCTGCACGACCGCATCGACCGCCGACAGCCGGGTCGCGAACAGCTCGCGCGCTTCGTCGCCTTCGATGCCGCCGCCATAGGCATAGCCGCCCCAATCGAGATAGATTCCGGCAAGATCGGCGCGCTCGTGCCACAGCTTCTCGTCGATCATCGCCTGCAGCCCCGCGCCATAGGCCCCCGGCTTGGACCCGAAGACGCGCGCACCCGCACGACGCTCGGCCACAGTGGCTGCGACGCCGCGATCGACCAAGCCCGCGGTCTCGGCGCGGTGGCGCGCGGCGGCGGGATTGTCGTGCGCGGGCTCGTCGAGCGCCATGATCTGGCGCGCGGCGCTGTCGATCAGGTCGATCTGCTCGGGGAAGGCATCGCGGAAGAAACCCGAGACGCGGAAGGTGACGTCGACGCGCGGGCGGCCGAGTTCGGTCACGCTCATCAGCTCGAAGCCGGTGACGCGCCCCGAGGTCCAGTCCCAGCGCGGTCGGGCGCCCATCAGCGCGAGCGCCTGCGCGATGTCGTCGCCGCCGGTGCGCATGTTGGCGGTGCCCCAGGCGGAGAGCGCCATCGCCCTGGGATACTCGCCCTCGCGCTGCAGATAATCCTCGACCAGCAGCTGCGCCGAGCGAAAGCCCAGATCCCAGGCGGTCGCGGTAGGGACCGCGCGGGTGTCGACCGAATAGAAGTTTCGGCCGGTGGGGAGCACGTCGGGCCGCCCACGCGTCGGCGCGCCGGATGGACCGGGCGCGACGAAGCGGCCGTCGAGGCCGGCCAACAGCGCCACGCGCTCCGCCTCGCCACAGGCATCGACGCGCGGGGCGAGATCGTCGCGGATTGCGGCGAGCACGGCTGCGGTGGCACAGTCCTCTCCCCTCCCCTTCAGGGGAGGGGTCGGGGGTGGGGAGTCTCCACAGGCGCTGCGCTCGGGGATAGGCCCCACCCCAACCCCTCCCCTGAAGGGGAGGGGCTTGCCCGCGACCAGACGCAGCGCCAGCAACTCCAGCCGTTCGATCGTATCGCCCGTCGTTCGCCAGACATCGTCCGACACCGCCGCAAGCGCCTCCGGACGCGGCCCATCCCACCGCTCGCCCATCGTGCAATCGAGCGGATCGAAGCCCAGCGCAAGATCGTCCGCCATCGCGCGCAGCAGCGACGCCTGGCCGGGCGCGTCATAGCCCCGCGGCGTCCGCGCAAGCGCGATCAGCAGGTCGTCGCACAGGCGACCTTCGGGCGAACGGGTGAAGACGTGCAGCCCGTCGCGGATCTGCATTTCCTTCAACTCGCACAGATAATTGTCGAGCGCGGCAAGCGCATCGTCGCCCTCGCCGACCATGCCGGCGTCGGCGTCGAGTCCCTCACTGCGCGCCAGATCGACGATGTCGCGGCGCAGATGATCGATCCGTCGCGGATCCATGCCGGCGGCAAGATAATATTCGTCGACCAGCGCTTCGAGTTGCTTGAGCGGGCCATAGCTTTCCGCGCGGGTGAGCGGCGGGGTCAGGTGATCGATGATCGTGGCGCCGATCCGGCGCTTGGCCTGCGTGCCCTCGCCGGGATCGTTGACGATGAACGGATAGAGTTGCGGCACCGGGCCCGCGCAGACTTCGGGGAAACAGGCTTCGGTAAGCGCGAGCGCCTTGCCCGGCAGCCATTCGAGATTGCCGTGCTTGCCGACGTGGACGACGGCGTGCGCGCCGAAATGCGCGTTCATCCAGATGTGGAACGCGAGATAGCCGTGCGGCGGCGGCAATGCCGGATCGTGATAGCTCGTCTTGGGATCGATATTGTAGCCGCGCGCCGGCTGGACCGCGATCGCGACATGGCCGAACCGGTGGACCGCAAGCCGGAACCGGCCGTCGCGCACGAACGGATCGGCCTCGGGCGGCCCCCACCGCGCATTCACCACGGCGATCGCCGCAGCCGGCACCGCACCGAGCGCCTGCGCATAATCGTCGAGCGACAGGCTGGTCTCGCCCGGCCGGTCGGCGCTGTCGGGGGCGTTGGTCACGCCCGCCGTCATCAGCGTCATCAGCGCGGCGCCGTCGCGGGGCGCGTCGCCGGTCGCATAGCCCGCGCACGCCAGCGCATCGAGGATCGCGGCCGTGCTCGCCGGCGTGTCGAGCCCGACCCCGTTGCCGATCCGGCCGTCGCGGTTCGGATAGTTGGCGAGCACCAGCGCGATCCGACGCTCGCTCGCCGGCGTGCGGCGCAGCGTCGCCCAATTGGCGGCGAGCGCCGCGACGAACGCCACGCGATCGGGCACCACCTTCGGCACCACGATCCTGCATTCGGTCCGCAC
This sequence comes from uncultured Sphingomonadaceae bacterium, assembly GCA_964247655.1. Classification (GTDB taxonomy): domain Bacteria; phylum Pseudomonadota; class Alphaproteobacteria; order Sphingomonadales; family Sphingomonadaceae; genus Solisphingomonas. The sequence continues at coordinate 40,017 of CAXTVK010000007.1, forward strand.
GTCGAAGCGCGCAGACGCCTTGAACGCGATCGCGCGCGTGAACAGCCGCCCGTCGATCTCGGGCAGCGCGACGTTCATCGCCAGGTCGCGCGGCGAGAGGCCGCGTGCGCTCGCCTCCCAATCGGACTGCTCGACGCCCGCGAACAGCGTCTGGAGGATCGGACAGTCGGCGACCTCGAGCACGCCCGGCGTCCTGTGGTCGCCAGGCGAGGACGAGGCGAAGGCGGTCGCATTGACGACGACATCGGGCGCGAGGCCGGGGATCACCTCGCGCAGCCAATCGACCGCGAACGGCTCGCGCAGTGCCCGGACATAGACGGCGGCGACATTGAGCCCTCGCGCCTCCAGCGCATCGACCAAGGCATCGACCGCCTCCAGCGTACCGGCAATCAGCAGCGCGCGGTAGAAGACGACGAGCGCGACCGGTCGCCCCTCGACCCAGCGCGCGCGGACATCGGCGATGCCGGGCCGATCGACGCCGGGGACATGGAAGCCGGCATCGGAAACGGGCACCGGATCGTCGGGAGCGCCTGCGTCCGCGCCGATCAGCCGGACGGCGGTGCGCAGGAACGCCGCCGCATTGGCGACGCCGCCCTGCCGCATATACTCGCGCAAACGCTCGCGTATCGCCACCGGCAGCGTCGATGCGCGGTCGAGCGACGGATCGGGTTCGTGGCCATCGGCGACCGCCGCGAAGGCGATGCCGCGCTCGCGCGCGATGCGGGCGATCTCGTCGATGCCGTAGGGCCAATAGCTCTTGCCGCCGAGCAGGACGACGCAGACGAACCGCGCGTGGGCGATCACGTTCTCGACATAGAGATCGACCGAATAGGGATGCTTGAGCTGGAGCAGGTTCGCCAGCCTGATCGTCGGCGCGCGCCCGTCCGCATCGGCACACAGCATGCCGGCGGCTCTGGCGAAACACGCCAATTCGCTGTCCGCCACCGTCAGCACCACGATATCGCCCGGCGACTGGCCGAGATCGATCGCCTCGTCGCCCGAGGAGATGGTGCCGGGGGTGGCGGACAGCAGATGCATCAGCGGATGCCGGCCCCCATCGCGGCCTTGAGCGCGAGGCCGATCGCCGCCTCGTCGAGCCCCTTCTGCCCGATCACCACGAGCTGCGAGATCCGCCGTTCGTCGGCTTTCCAGCTGCGATCAAAATGATGCTGGATCCGCGGGCCGACCGCCTGGATCACGAGGCGTGCGGGCTTGCCGTGCACCGCGACCATGCCCTTCACCCGTAGGATATCGTGGGCGACGATCAATCGGCCCAGGACCTGGAGCAGCGGCTCGACGCTCTCCACTTCGCCGCCTGCGACCACGAAGCTGTCGAAATCGTCATGGTCGTGCTCCGCGTCGCCGTCATGGCAGGAGGGCCGCCGATCGAGATCGTCCTCCGCGCCCGCGAACAGCCCGAGCAGCGCGCCGATATCGACCTTGCCGTGATCGGTGCGGACGATCCTGACCCCGCTCCGCACGCCGCCCGAAAGATCGGCCTCCACCTCGGCGAGCCGGTCGCCAGCGACGAGATCGGACTTGTTGAGGATCACCATATCCGCACAGGCGAGCTGGTCGCCGAACACCTCCTCCAGCGGATTGTCGTGGTCGAGCGCGGGATCGGCGGCGCGGGCCGCGGCCAGCGCCACCTCGTCGGTCGCGAAGCGCCCGGCTGCCAGCGCCTCGGCATCGATCAGCGCGATCACACCGTCGACGGTCGCCCGCGTGCGGATGTCGGGCCATTGGAACGCCTTGACCAGCGGCTTGGGCAGCGCGAGCCCCGACGTCTCGATGATGATATGCTCGGGCGGATTGGGGCGATCGAGCAGCGCCTGCATCGTCGGCAGGAAATCGTCGGCGACCGTGCAGCAGATGCAGCCATTGGCGAGCTCGACGATATTCTCTTCGGGGCACGCCTCGTCGTTGCACCCGCGCACCAGCTCGCCGTCGACGCCGATATCGCCGAACTCGTTGATGATGAGCGCGAGCCGACGGCCTTTGGCGTTCTGCAGGAGATGGCGAATCAGCGTGGTCTTGCCGGCGCCCAAAAAGCCAGTGATGACGGTAGTCGGAACCTTGGCCATGATGTCGTGGGATCCTCGTTCGTGGGCACCGAAGCGAGCTTCGGGCAATATCCGGAGAAAGGCGCCGAAAGCTCCCGCCCCTGTGCGTCAGCGGCGACCGCTCGCCTTCAGCAGGCACCTCTCGGCCATCCAGCCGAAGGCGAGCCCCAACGTCGCCCACAGGATCAGCTGCATGCCGATCGAGGCGACGCGGAAATTCCAGAGCACCGTCGCGGGGAAGTCGGCCGGCACTTCGTCGATCGTCGGCAGCCCGATCTGCGCGACCGCGATCACGACGACGTAGGCGGCCGCGCCCGCGACCAACGCATCGAAGGCACCCACCGCATGGATCGTCATCGCGCGGACCCGCGCCGCCAGGAACAGCGCGGCAATCGATATCGCGATCATCGCGAAATAGGCGCCGGTGCGGATTTGGATCGTCCCGGCCTGCCCGACCGCCGGCGGATTGGGCGGGTATTTCAGCCCGGGAACGACGACGACGATCAGGAAGCCGAACGCCGCGATCAGCATCGCCAGCGTGCGCGGGCCCGCCCGACCGACCCGCCCATGGCAATAGGCGAAGATCAGCGAGAACAGCCCGCCGACCGCGGCGCCGTAGAGCACCACCGCAGTCGCCAGCCCGATGCTCTTCTGGGTCGCCCGGCTGACGGGCGCATCGGCCTCGTCATCGGCATGACCCATCGCATGCGCCTCGTGCGCCGCCTCGAACGCGATCGCGCGATCGACCTGGGGTTCGGCGTAAACGCGCGCAAACAGAGTTGCGAGCAGGGCTGCGAGGACGCCTGCCAGCATCCCCCGCCACAGCAGGTCTTTCGTCATGCCGGTCGCTTAGTGGCAGGGAAAGCCGAGGAGATGGCGCCCGTCATGCACGAATTCGTGGACGGACGTCCCCTTGAACAGCGCGACGGCGCCCTGTTCGGTGCTCACGAAATAGAGGAAGATCAGCGAGTGCAGCAGCCCGAGAACCGCCCAGGGCGCGATGTCGCGCAACGGAATGACGGGAACGCCCGCGACGGGGATAAAAGGGTCGCCAACAATGGGGGCTGTCATAGCCATATCGTGCACTCCGTGCGGGATAGCGCGTCCCGGATGAGATTGATGATGCTCTTGCGGAGGTCTGACTCTCGACGGGGTTTCGATCCGTCGATTACAGTGGCGCGACCGCGCCGGGTTTTCACCGGCTTCTCCGCAAGGGCTCGCTTCCCGATGTTTACGGTCGAACAGCGTCGCAGGTCAATCTAAGGCTCGATCGATGGCGACCAGACTGACCTTCCTATGCGCGGGCGCGACGGCGTCGAGCCGGATCGGCGCCTTCGCCGACCCGGCCGAGCCGCTCGACGACGGGGGCATGCGCAAGACCCGGGCGTTCCGTCTGCGCGGGCCTCGACCGGACCTCGTCGTGACCAGCCTGAGCCGCGCCGCGATCGAGACGGCGGCAGCGCTCGGTCTCGAAGCCACGGCCGAGGCCGGCGTGGCCGACGTCGGGTTCGGCAAGTGGTCCGGCCGAACGCTGGACGACATCGGGCGCGCGGATAGATCGGCGCTACTCGCGTGGCTCGCCGATCCCACGGCGGCGACGCCGGGTGGCGAGAGCATGGGCGAACTCGTCGCCCGCATCGCCGCGTGGATGGACGCCCATGCCGACAGCGATCGGAATATTCTGGTGATCAGCCATGCCGCGGCGATGCGCGCCGCCATCGCGCATGCCATTTCTGCCCCCGTCGCATCGGTGATGCAGGTAGATATCGCGCCGTTGGGCATGCTCGACCTGTCGTTCAACGATCGGTGGCGGCTTCGCGAGCTTGGGCGCGCGCGCTGATCGTCGATCGCCGGTCGGGCCTTGATCTCATCAGCTGAGCATATCGGGCTCCTTCACCGCGAGCGCCTCCATCGAGAATGGTTTGGCGAGCAGTTCCATCCCCGGCTCTAGATGGCCGTTGCCGACCGCGGCATTCGCCGCATAGCCGGTAATGAACAGCACTTTCAGACCCGGCGGAGCGACCGCGCCGCATCCGCGGCCTGGCGACCGTTCATGCCGTTGGGCAGGCCGACGTCGGTGATCAGCAACTCGATCTTCGCGCCGGACTGCAGCACTTTCAATCCCGCAGCGCCGTCGGCCGCGCCGATCGCGGTATAGCCGATGTCGCCCAGCATCTCGTCGACGAGATGCCGGATTGTCGCTTAGTCGTCGACCACCAGCACCGTCCGCCCGACCGTGGCAGTCGATCTTACCCTGCCTTGCTCGATCTCGATCACGGGCGCATCGCCGTAACGCCGGCACGCTCGACGTGTCGAGCACCAGCGACGGTAGCGATTTCGTCCTCACCTGGCTCGAGCACGGAAGACCGGTCGTCGCGGCACCGGATGCGTCCGAGGGCTTCGGCAGCAAATTGGTGCGGCGCACTGTCGCCGGCACGTTGGGCGGCGCAATCGTGACGCTCCGGATGGATCGCGCTCGCCTGTCGTCCTAGCGCGAGCGAGGCGGCCCATCGGTTCGCCGCCGGCGGCCCAGGCGCGCGCGTTCCAGCCACCAGAGCCCGACCGCGACGCCCAGGAAAGCGAGCAGCCAGGGCACATCGGACGATCGGCGCAGCTCGACGCCCGGCGTCGAGGTGACCGGGGCCGCTTCCGCCAGCCGCAGCGTGGCGTCCCGACGCTCGATCGCGCGGATCCCCGGAAGCGCCCCTGCCGGATACACGTAGAATGTAGCCGGCGCCGCCTGGCGCACGACATACCAGCCGGCGCCGCGCGGCCAGAAGCCCGCACAGCCGCGGGCCGCGGCGTCCGGCAAAAGCGTCGTGACGGCACCGTCGGGCGCGCGCACGGCCGCGCCTTCGGACACGCCGCAGATCGATGTGCGATGCCCCGCCTGGGGCAGACCGTCGAGCCACGGCGCCGACGGCGGCCGCCCGCGCGCCAGCACGCCGACCAGTTCCCCCCATTGCGCACCGAACCGATCGCCGTGTCCCGATGTGACGAGCGCGAATTCGTCGGTGACGCTGTCCACGCCGACGCGCCCGCGCCCGAGCGCGCGCCATCCGGAGAGCACGGCCCCGCCCGCATCGCGCCGCAGCGGCACCAGCTGCGGCGACTCCAGCGCGAGGACGCGACGGGTCAGTTCGGGCTCGCCGGCTTCGCTCGGTCGCACCGGCGCGGTCGCCACGCCGTCGGAGACCGGGACGCCCAGGCCGGCCCAGCCGGCCCGCACCGCCGGCGGCAGGGGCCCCGTCGCACGCAGCAGCAGGCCGAGCCCGCCGCGCACCGCGGACGCCAGCGCCGCGCGCTCGTCCGATCCCAGCGCCGCCCAGCTCCGCTCGTCGACGACGACGAGATCGTAGCGCGCCAGGAGCGCCGCGCCGAGCGGGGGCACCGGCTCGCCCAGCGCCAGCCCGTCGCCGACCGATTGCCGCACGCTCGGCACGAGCCCGGCGTCGGTGGCCCAGCGCCGCCAATATTTCACCTCCGGCCCGGGCGCGCCCGCGAGATAGAGGATGCGCGGCGCCGGATCGGCCACCGCGACGACGGGCACGTCCGCCTCCTCGACGATCCCGCCATGTCCGTCGCGCAGCCGGATCCTGAACAGCGCGGTGCCGGGGGGACGGGCAGCACCCGTCAGGACGAAACGGCCGTCCGCATCAAGCGGCACGATATCGACTTGCGCGCCGCCGGGATCCAGCAGCGCGGCGGTGCCGCGCACGCCGGACGCTTCGCCGCCGACGCGAAAGGCGCCGCCGGGCGCGGCCGGCGCGGGAAGCGCCAATGCGACCAGCGCGCGCGGAACGGACGGCGGATCGAACGAGACGGCAAGGCCGCGCGCGACGCCGACGTCGCGCGCTTCCAACCCCTCGCCAAGAATGCGCAACCGACCGATGCCCGGCCGGCGCCGCAATGCGGTCGCGAGATCGGGCGCGGCGATCGTGCCCGAAGGCGCGGAGGCCTCGGGAAGCGCGACCAGATCGGGGCCGGCGAGCATCGCCAGGCGAGGCGTACCGCGCGTCGCCACGGTCAGCGTCCCCCGCCGATCGACCGCCACGAGAGGCGGGAACAGCGTCAGGAAGAACAGCCCCGCGGCGAACGGCTGGCCGACCAGGAGCAAGCCCATGCGCCAGCGCGCGGGCCGGGCGTCGATGGGCGCGCCGCGCCACCACGCGCCGAGCCGCCACCATGCGAGCAGCACCGCGAGCGCCAGCAGCACCCCCGCCCACGCCTCCGCCGTCACCGCGCCGCACCGATCGCATCGAGGTAGCGCGTGCCGGTCTTGTCGCCCTCAGACCGTCGGGAGACGCCCGGCGTCGGCCGTTGAAGCGCTTGCCAGACGAGGGCGCGCAGCCGATCGCGGCAGGTCGTACAGCCCGGCTCGTGCTGCACGGCGTCGAGCGCCGCGGCGAGTGCCAGCGGATCGCCGCCATGCGCGCCGGTCGATCGCGACCAGCGCGCGACATCGTCGAGGCCGCGCGTCCCCGCGCTTTCGGCGACGGACGCCCATATGCGCGCTGCGGTGCCGTCGTCTCCGGCGAGCGGGGACAAGGCGAGATCGTCCGGCCCGACGCCGTCGCGCACCCCGGTCAATCGCCGGTTCTCGTCGATCGGCGGCAATTCCGGCGCGCCGACCCGCGCGATGAACACACGCGTCGCCTGCTGGACCTGCTTGATCAGCACCAGCGCGCGATTGGCGAAGGGCAGCGCGCGGGCGGGATCGCCCTGGTTGAGCGCCAGCTCGGACTGCCACATCTGCTCGACCGCGCCGGTCAGCCGCGCCTTCGTCTCCGGATCGAACAGCGTCGCGCTCTCCGAATCGTCATGCTTGTGGCCATAATCGGCGAGCACGTCCTCCTCGTGGCCGAGCACCGGCGAGGCGGCGGCGTCCGAGGTGGGCATCTCGTTCTCGTGGCCCTCGTTCTCCTGGCCGAGGAACTCGCCGTAATGCAGCCGCAGCGCATGCTGGTCGCCGCCGATCGACTGCGACTTGGCGGCGAAGCGGTCGGGCGGCAGCGCGCGACGGTGCGCCAGCAGCTCTTCGGCGTCGTTGATCACCTGCCGCTGGCTGCGCAGATAGGCCGGCAGCGCCGCGCGGACCGCACCATCCAGTCCGGTCGCGGGTGCCGGTTGCGCAGGCAGGCGGCGCAGGATCTGGCTCGGCGCGCGCACCGCATGCGGCACGGGCGCGTCGTCGGCGATCGTGAGCTCGGCGACGAGATCGCCCGGTCCGGAAAAGCCGAGCGCCGCGAGATCGAGCGACGTCGCGAAGCGCCTCTGCCGGCCGGCGCCGGTGCCGCGCAGCCTCAACACATGCTCGCGAAACGTCACCTGCTCGCCGTCGCCCGACGCGACCGTGATCCGCAGCGTGGCGACCGGCGCGACGCCGTAATCGTCGCTCGCCTCGAACGCCAGGGCCCAGCGCGTCTGGTGCGCGGCGGCGATCGTCAGGCTATGCGCGGGCGATCGCACGACGACGCTCGGCGGTCGATCGGGCACCGCGTCGAGCCGGTGCAGTCGCGCGAGCTGCCGCGTGCCGACGGGCACGACGCGGTAGAGCGCCGCGCGATCGAGCAGCGCTTCGCCGCGCCACGCATCGGCGCCCGGCGAAAGCGCGATCCGGTGGCCATCGAGAAAGGCGAGCCCCGCTCCCCGCGGCGCCGGCGCGAAGGCGAGCGTCCAGATCAGCCGCGATCCCTGCGGCGCCCGCGCGTCGAGCGTATCGAGGTCGCGCGCCGGCAGCCCGGTATAGGCAGGCGGCACGACGCGCAGCCGCTGGCCGACGAGACGGGGAACGCCCGGCGCCGCCGCGATGCCCTCCGCGCTCGGCGCGAGCGGCGGCCGGGACGGACCGGGCCAGAGCAGCACGGTCGCCACCAGGATGGCGGCCAGCGCCCAGGCCACAGCAAGCCACCGTCCGGACCACTCCGGCCGCGGCGACGATGGCGATCGGGCAAGCCTGGCCTCGATGCGGACGCGCTGCAGCCGCTGGAGGGTGCCGAGCGACGCGGCATCCGCGAACAGAAGGTCGCTGCTGTCTTCGACGTCGGATCGCGCGGCATCGAGCTGACGGACCAGCCAGCCCCGCCCGAAACGGCGCGAGCGCCACCAGGCGAAGCCCGCCAGCAGAAACGAGCCGGCGACCACGACCCCGATCGCCGCTGCGATACCCGCGAGCCGACCCACGATCGCGGCCACCGCCAGCACCGCCGGGAGGCCGAGCGCGATATCGTCGAGGCCGCCGCGCACGCGCGCGGCTCGCGTCCATCGACGGACGAGCGCGTCTCCACTCACGGCGCGGGCGCCCGTCGACGACGCGTCGCCAGCCAGCGTTCGATCAGCAGCAGCGCGGCGAGCGCGACGGCGATCCACGGCCGCAGATCGACCGGCGACGGCGGCGCGCCAGCGGTCGTCGCGGTGCGCTGCGGCACATAGTCCGGAGCCTCGACACGCGTCGGCGGCAGCGGCAGCGCGGCAACCAGCGCGCCGAGCGCCTCCGGGAATCCCGCATCGAGCAGAACCGGCATCGCGGCGGGCTCGAGCGGCCGGGTGAAGCGCAGGATGCGACCCCGCCCGACGCCCACCGCCTCGGCCAGCGGTGCGCCGACACCGTCGCGCCAGACGGTGACGACCGTCCCCGCGGGCAGGATCGCGCCCACCGGCACGATCAGGCGACCGCCGCGCGCGACCCAATCCCGCACCGCGCCGGGTAGATCGCCCGTCGCCCACCAGATCACGACATCCGCGTTCGGCAGCGGCGCGCTGGTCGGCGCGATGTCGACCGTGCCCGAGGAACTCGACACGACCGCCGCCGCGCGAAGATAGCGCAGGCCCTCCACGCCCGGCGCCGCGCGAATGGCCATCGCAGGCATGGCGCGCGGCCCCGCCGCGGCCCCGGCGACGCGGCCCGGCACGACCTGCCACACGAGTTGCCGCGCGACGCCGGGGCGCTCCGCGTCGGCCGAGGCGATCACCGGCGGGACGAGCACGGTCAGCGGCGCATCGGGCGGCAGGTCGGCATCGAGTTCGCGCACCAGGCTGGCGACAGGGGGCGTTCCCGCCGACACCGGCGTGTCGAGCGCCGGGAAACCCGGCGCCAGCCAGACGCCGTGCGCGCCAGCCTTCACTAGTCTGCCGGCGCGCGCGGGATCGACGCCGGGCACGACCGCCACCCACGGCGTCCGCGCGGTCGCATGAGTCAGGACCGGCCGCGCGAGCCACAGCGCGAGCAACGCCAGCAGTGCGAGCCGCGCCGCCATCAGCAGCCGCTCGTCGAGCCGCGGACGCTTGCGGGGGCGCGGGTTGGGCCGCAGCCAGCGCAGCGCGGCGAAATCGGTCGGCCGCTCTTCGGTGCGCCGGGCGAGATGGACGAGCGGCGGCAAAGCCAGCGCCGCAAGCGCGGTCAGCCCGATCGGCGCGAGCAGCGCCACGCTCACGACCGCGCACCTCTGCCGAACAGCGCGCGAAGCGGCGCATCGACGGGCTCGTCGAGCACCATCGACGCATGACGGATGCCATGCGCATCGAACGCCGCGACCAGCGCGGCGCGCGCGGCGGCGAACCGCTCGATGAAACCCGCACGCAGCGCACGGCCGTCGCCGATCAGTTCCGCGCCCGTCTCGGGATCGCGGAAGCGGTGGCCTCCGTCGAACGGGAAGTCGCGCTCGGCGACCGTCAGCAGTTCGATCGCCAGCGTCTCGCGCCGCGCCGCCGCCAGCCGCGTCGCGAGCTCCAGCACCACGGGGTCGAACCAGTCGCTGAGCATGATCACCAGATCGTTCGCACCGATCCGATCCCAGATCGACGCGAGCCGACCCCCCTCCGGAAAAGCGCCGCCCGGCGCCAGTCCGGCGAGTTCGCGACGAAGCCGGTCGCGCTGCCGGCTGCCCGCCGCCGGAGTCGCGAGCCCGATCCCCTCCCCGCCCAGCACGATCCAGCCGAACCGATCGCCGCCGGCCAGCGCCAGTTCGGCGAGACAGAGCGCGATCAGCTTGGCGGCGGCGAAGCGCGACCAATCGGGCCGATCGGCATCCGCCTGCGCCATCGATCCGCTCGCATCGAGCAATATCCAGAGCGCGACCGGGCTCTCGCGCTCGGCCTCGCGCACGAAGAAGCGATCGGACCGCGCATAGAGCTTCCAATCGATCTGGCGCGGTTCGTCGCCGGGCTCGTAGGCGCGATATTGCGCGAATTCGAGGCCGGCGCCGCGGCTGCGGCTGCCATGCAGGCCGAGCCCGTCGCCGCCGATCGCCCGTCGCGACACCAGTTGCAGGCCCGCCAGGCGGTGGCGCACGTCAGCCGGGATCGGCTCCGCCGTCACTGATCGTCAGCCAGGAAGCAGCGGCACGGCGGCGAGCACCGCCGCGACGACGTCGTCCGTGCTCCTGCCATCGGCCTCGGCCGAAAACGACAGCAGCAGCCGGTGACGCAGTACGGGCGCCGCGAGCGCGACGACGTCCTCGCGCGTCGCCCCCAGCCGCCCCTGCAGCAGCGCGCGCGCCTTGGCCGCGAGCATCAGCGACTGGCCGGCGCGCGGCCCCGCACCCCAACGGACGTAACGCGTCACCGCATCGGGCGCGCCGTCGCCGGGCCGCGTCGCGCGGACCAGTCGCGTGATCCAGCGCAGCAAATCGCCGCCGAGATGCACCTCGCGGACAAGCGCCTGGACCGCGAGCACGTCCTGCGCATCCATCACCTTGGGCACGGCGGCGACGCGGCTGCCAGTGGTGCGGACGAGGATCGCCTCCTCCTCGGCGGCGCTGGGATAATCGACGCGCACCAGTAGCAGGAAGCGATCGAGCTGCGCCTCGGGCAGCGGATAGGTGCCCGCCTGTTCGAGCGGGTTCTGCGTCGCCAGCACGAAGAACGGCGCGGGCAGGATATGCGTCACGCCGGCATAGCTTACCGTGCGCTCCTGCATCGCCTCGAGCAGCGCCGCCTGCGTCTTGGGCGGCGTGCGGTTGAGCTCGTCGGCGAGCAGCAGGCTGGTGAAGATCGGCCCCGGCTGGAACCGGAAATGGCGTTTGCCGGTGCCGTGATCCTCCTCGAGCAGTTCGGTGCCCAGAATGTCGCTCGGCATCAGATCGGGGGTGAACTGGACGCGGCGGAACGGCAGGTCGAGCGCTTCGCCGAGCGAGCGCACCAGCAAGGTCTTGCCCAGCCCCGGCACGCCTTCGAGCAGGCAGTGGCCGCCCGCGAACAGCCCGATCAGCAATTGCTCGACGACCACGTCCTGCCCGACGACGGCTTCGGCGATGGCGGCCTTGAGCCGGTCGAGCCCCGCCAGGCGCTCGGCGATGTCCGCTTCGGTCACAGGTTCAGGCCGTCAGCGCGTAGAGCGCGATGTTGACCGCGAAGCGGGTATTGTCGACCGCGAGGAACCGCTTGTTGCGCCAATCATAATCCCATTCGCAGCCATAGTCCTTGTTCGAATAGAGCACGCCCAGCCGCTTTCCGACATTGATGCCCTTCAGATAATCGTGAACGAGATCGTCGCCCCAGCCGTTGAGCTCAAGCCCCGTCGGCGGCGGGCCGGCGAATTTGAAGAAGCGCCGATAGATCGGGTGGTTCGCGGGCAGCCTGGCGAGCGCGCCCGCGCCGAAGATCGTCGCCATCTGCCGTTCGAACGACTTGGCGAACAGCCCGTCGATATCGTGGTTGCAGTCGTCTGCCAGCACGAAGCCGCCATTGCGCACATAGGCCTCGAAATTGCGCCGCTCGGCGGGCGTGAACGAGACCGACTTGTGCCCCGCCATGTAGCAGAACGGCGCGGTCAGCATCTTGGGGTCGGCGAGTGCGACCACATGCTCCTTCGGATCGACGCGCAGATTGGTGTAGTCGATCAGCGCGGTGATCATGTTCGAGGGCATCCGCTGGTCGACGTCCCAATCGCCGGATTCGTAGCGCAGCCGCGTGAACCAGAAATCATAGGCGCCTGCCGCGGCCGCCGGCCGGGCCAGCATCGCGCCGGCGAGCCCACCCGCCATCAGGCGAAGGAACTCGCCGCGATCCATCATCGGTTGCGTACGCTCATACCGCGTCCGACAGCGAGGTGAAGGTGAAGTCGCGCAGCTTCATCGGCGGAATCATGATCGTATAGGGCACCTCGTCGGGCGGCACGCGCACCGTGCGGCCGAGCTCTTCGACATTGTTGAGCATGATCGCCGGGCTCTCGTTGAACCGCATGTTCTTGATCGGATATTTGATCACGCCGTTCTCGATGTAGAAGGTGCCGTCGCGGGTCAGCCCGGTCAGCAGCACGGTCTGCGGATCGACCATCCGGATATACCAGGTGCGGCTGACGAGGATGCCGCGCTCGGTCGATCGCACCAGGTCGGCGGTGGTCTTCTGGCCGCCCGCCATGATCAGGTTGCCGAACGATCCCGGCGCGGTCTTGCCCTGCTTCTGCGCCCAGAAGCGCGTGTAATCGAGCGCCGAGACCTTGCCGTCCTTGACGAGGTCCATCCGCTCGCGCGGTCTGCCGTCGTCGTCCCACGGCACCACCGCGCCCACCGGATCCCACGGATCGCTGTAGATGTTGACCTGCGGGCCGAACACCTGCTCGCCCAGCTTGTTGCCGCCGCCCTTCTTCGACAGGAAGCTGCGCCCCTCGTCGGCTTCGCGCGCGCCGAAGAAATTCATCATGAAGCCGATCAGCCCGGCCGCCGCGACGGGCTCCAGGATCACGGTATATTTGCCGGGTTCGATCGCCTTGACGTCGTTCGACGCGCTCGCCTTGCGGATCGCGGTCTGTATCTCGCGATCGGCCGCGAAGCCCGCCACGTCGGCCGAGCTATAGCCGACCCAGCCCGATCCGCGTCCGTCGTCGGTGCGCACCGTGCAGGTAAATTCCACGTCGGTGGAGCGCTGATAGCCCCAATTGCCCTTCGAATTGGCGAACGCCTCGAAGCTCTGGCCGTCCTGCAGGAAGCCTGCGGCGGTCAGCTTGCCCGCGCGGCACGGCGTGATCGAATCCGATGCCACCTTGGCGCGGTAATCGGGCGAGATCGCCGCGGTCGCCGCATCGAAGGTCGGCGTCGGGCGGTACGACTGCTTGGCGAGCGCCGGCATGAACTCGGGATTGTCGGGCGCGAGCCGCGCCAGATCCTCGGCGCGGCGCACGCACCGCTCGAGCGAGGCATCGTCGAACTGGTTGACCGTCGCGATGCCCGATCGCTTGCCGAACGCGACCTGCACGACCAGCGAGGTGTCGCTGACGATGCCGCTCGTCGAGATGTTGTTGAGCGCGAAGCGGACGTTGCCGTCGATCGAGCCCGACAGTTGCGCGACGCATTCGTCCGCCTTGGACATCGTGACGACCTTGGTCAGGATCGCACGTGCCTGGTCTTCGGTGAAAAGGGTCATTGCTATCTCCTCGCGCGCCGGGCTCAGCCGAGCGAACGGGCGGTGTTGATGACGTTGATGCCGTTGAAGCGCGAGGTGGACGAGCCGTGGCTCACCGCCGAGATCTGCGGCGGCTGGCCCTTGCCGTCGAAGAACGAACCGCCGAGCCGGTAGTCCGCCGGGCCGCATATCCCGACGCACGCGTTCCAGAATTCCGGCGTGCGGATCTGGTAGGCGACGTCCTCGATCTGCTGCGTCACCTTGCCGTTCTTGATCTCGAAGAACAGCTCGCCGCCGAACTGCGCGTTGTAGCGCTGCTGGTCGATCGAGAAGCTGCCGTCGCCGACGATGTAGATCCCGTCCTCGACACCCGCGATCATCTGTTCGGGCGTGGTCGCGGCCTTGCCCGGCAGCAGCGAGACGTTGGCCATCCGCTGGAACTGCACGCTCGACCAGCTGTCGGCGTAGCAGCAGCCGTCCGACGCCGCCTTGCCCATGATGTGCGCCTGGTCGCGGATCACCTGATAATCGACCAGCTTGCCGTCGCGGATCAGGTCCCAGCGCTTGGTCTTCACGCCCTCGTCGTCGTAGCCGACCGCGCCCAGGCTGCCGGGCTGCAGCTTGTCGGCGACCACGGTGACGTTCGGGCTGCCATATTGGAAATGCGCGGCAAGCTTGTCGCGCGTCGCGAAGCTGGTGCCCGCATAGTTCGCCTCGTAGCCCAGCACGCGATCGAGCTCGGTCGCGTGACCGATCGATTCGTGGATGGTCAGCCAGAGATTGGTGGGATCCAGCACCAGATCGTATTTGCCCGGCTTCACCGAGGGCGCCTTGAGCTTGGCGCGCGCCTGGTGCGCGGCGGCGATCGCGTCCTCGTGCATGTCGTAGGAATTGCCGTACACCGTCACGCCGCCGGGCAGCGTCCGCTTGTCGGACGGGTTCCCGTCGAGATATTCGTAGCCCATCCCGCGCGGTGCGGAGAGGCCGCCGCGCGTACGGAACTTGCCCGTCGCCTTGTCGATCGCGGTCATCTCGAACGGCGCCCAGATGCGGTGGACGTCCTGGTCGATGTACGATCCGTCGGTCGAGGCGAAATATTTCTGCTCGTTCACCGCGAAGATGATCGAGTTGGCATAATCGGCGCCCGCACCGAGCGCCGCGGCGTTGACGCTCAGCAGCAGGTCGACCTTGTCCTTGACCGGCACCTGCATCGCATTCTTCACGATCGGCGTCCGCCACGCCACCTCGCCCACGCCCGGGGTGGGCGCGAGCTGGACCGGCTCGGTCTGGTTGCGGGAATTGGCCTTGGCGATCTGCACCGCCTGCCGCGCGGCAGTGGCAAGGCCATCGGCCGACAGGTCGTTGGTCGCCGAAAAGCCCCACGCGCCGCCGGCGATGACGCGGACGCCCGCGCCCGTCGATTCGGTGTTGACGACATTCTCGACATGATCGTCGCGCGTCGTCACGAACTGCCGCAGGTAGCGGCCGATCCGTACGTCGCAATAGGTGGCGCCAGCGCTCTTCGCCGCCCCCATCGCGGCGTCGGCGAGCCGTTTCTTGACGCCGACGTCGATCGTCGAGACGAGTTCCTCGGCGGCGATGGCACGGCCGCCGAAGGATGAGATCAGCAAAGCCCCGAAGCCGGCCCCGCCTGCTATGAAATCGCGTCGAAGCACGCCGAACCCCCCGCATGAACCTGCGCTATGCTCGCCGAGCCGCGGCGTCACGTCAAGCACCGCTGGCAAGGGTTTATCGCGCCGGCGGACATGGCATCGCTCGACCCGGTGCCCGATCATGACTATTCCCGCGCTGAGCTTGCCGACGGTCGGACCGGCAGGCCGTTCCGGAGACTGACGCGTGACGCGCTTGCTGCAACCGTCCGATCGGCGAACGCGCGAACCGGGCGGCGCGGTGCTCCAGCTGTTCGCCGACGAAAGCGGGCGGTGCCCCGATATCGACATCGACGCCTACGACATCCTCCTGACATCGCATCAGCAACCAGAACGGCCGTGGGTGCGTGCCGACGACGTGGCCGGCGCGGTGGCGGCGATCGATCTGCGCTTCGCCGCCTATCCCGAGGCTGCCGGCACGCTCGCCGCCCTGCTGCGCGACGGCGAGGCATCGTCGCGCGCCGAGCGACTGACGCGCGAATCGCTCGCCTATTCGGCGCTCCAGCACGGCCCCGAATTCGCGCGCTGGCTGGCACGGCGCCCCCGTCCCCCCGCGCTCCTCCGGTCGACCGAGCCCGTCCGCTACGAGCGGGACGGCGATGCGGTGACGCTGACGCTTGCCGATCCGGCCAGCCGCAACGCCTATTCCGCCGGAATGCGCGACGCGTTGATCGGCTATCTCGATACCTGCCTCGCCGATCCGTCCCGGCCGACGGTGGAATTGCGCGGAGATGGCACGAGCTTCTGCACCGGTGGCGCGCTAGACGAGTTCGGGCTGGCGCGGGATCCTGCGGCCGCGCATCTGCTCCGCATGGAAACGTCCGCCGTGACGCGTCTCTGGGAGTTGGGGGACCGCGCCGCAGCCCGCGTGCACGGCCCGGTCATCGGCTCGGGGATCGAGATCGCCGCCGCCACCGCGCATCTCCGCGCGCATCCTGCGAGCTGGTTCCAGCTACCCGAACTGGCGATGGGCCTGCTCCCCGGCGCCGGCGGCACCGTGACGATCGTCGATCGGATCGGCAGGCACCGCGCAGCGTGGCTGATGATCGGCGGCAAGCGCATCCGTGCTCCGCTGGCGCTGGCGTGGGGACTGATCGACGCGATCGGGCCGGCATGAGCCCGCCCCGATGACTTTGCCGCACACCAACTCGATCGACCGCCTTCGGCCGGCTTTCGCACGTCTCGCCGACGCCGTCGCCTATTGGTCGGGTTTCGGCGACGTTACGATCTCGCCCTGCTTCGACATCCTGGGCGAACGCGCCGAACTGCTGCAGCTTCCGATCGCGGACGCCGTGTCCGCAAACGGCAGCTGCCGGCTGATCGGATGTCGGGACGGCTGGATCGCGGTCAACCTGCCGCGTGCGAGCGACCACGAACTCGTGCCGGCCCTGATCGAACGAATGCCGTCGGGCGAGGCGTGGCAGCAGCTCGAGGCGGCAGCGGCGGATCGGACGGCGTCCTCGCTGGTGACGCAGGCGGCGCTATTGGGCCTGGCCGTGGCGGAGGTCGGCGAAACGCGGTCATCGTTCGTCCTGCCGGATCGGGCGGGCGCAGCGCGCGCCTGGGAGCGCCGCCCGCTAGTCGTCGACCTGTCGGCCCTGTGGGCGGGACCGCTGTGCAGCGCGCTGCTCGCCGAGGCCGGATGCGCCGTCACCAAAGTCGAATCGGTGCATCGACCCGATAGCACCGCGGCGAGCTCCGCCGCGTTCGACGCGCGGCTGAACGGCCGCAAGGCGCGCATGGCGATCGATCCGCGACGTCCTGGCGATCTCGGCGAACTCCGCCATCTGATCCGCTCGTCCGATCTCGTCATCACCAGCGCACGGCCACGCGGGCTCGCCTCGCTCGGGATCGAAGAGACGTTGCACGCGCACCGCGGCGCGTGGATAGCGATCACCGCGCATGCCGATTCCGACCGCATCGGCTTCGGCGACGACTGCGCGGCCGCCGCGGGCCTGCTCGACTGGACGGATACGCAGTCCCCCCACTTTCTCGGGGATGCGATCGCCGATCCGTTGACGGGGCTCGCCGCCGCCGCCGCCGCGCTGGCGGCGCTTGCGACGCAGAAAGGCGGCCGACAAGGCATTACCCTGTCGGCCGTCTCGCATGCCGTAGCGAATTGGAAGACGGCCGCGCAGGTTGGCCAATAACCGCATCGCTGTAGATCGACGATCCGACGTGGCGAGGCGCCAGGCGCCCCGCCAGACTTGTCAGGCGTCCGCCGGCGTCAGGAACGCCGCCGCGTCGAGATCGGTCGTTAGCTCGCGGTCCCACAGGCGGAGTTGCCCGCACGTCGCGAGGAACGCCTTCGCGTCGGCTGCCTTGGCGAGTTCGATGAGGCCTTCGTCCATGTCCTCCTCGCCGATCCCCGCCTTGTCGATCAACGGCAGCGCGTCGGCGGTGTAGCCGATGAACTTGCTGTGCCCGAACGCGTCGCTGACAAAATCCTTTGCGGTCTTGTCCTTGGCGAGCATCGCCGCGCCGTCGACCGAAAGCACCAGCGCGACCGCATCGTAGAGGATCGAAGGACCGCCATCGATCTTCTGCTTGCCCTCGACCAGCGTACCGTCGTCGAGCGTCGCGCCGCCGATCTTCGGCGTCACGATCTCGTAGACCGCCTTGGATGCCTTCACCGCCTCGATCAGCGCGGTGACGATCGCCGCCTCGGCGCCATCGGTGACGAGGATGCCGAGCTTGCGGCCCTCGAAGCTGCCCTTCGCCTGTTTGGCGATGCTGAGCGCGTCGGACGGCGGCAGATCGGTCCGCGTCTCGACCGCGGCTTTGGCGGCGTTCGGCAACGCCTTAAGCCCCAGACCCGTCGCGACCGTCTTGGCGAGCTTGGCATCGATGTTGAGCAGATGCCCGACCATCGCCTCGCGGATGTCGAGCCGCTCGACCTTGGACAGTTCGAACACCAGCGCGTCGCCGATATGCTTCTGCTCGATATCGGTCTGGCTGATGAAGAACTGCCGCGCCTGGCTGTAGTGATCGGCGAAGCTCGCCGAGCGCACCTGCGCCTTGCGCCCCGTCTCCTCGGCGGCGAAATGCTTGTAGCCGGTGGTCGGGCTCTCGCGCGGCCCGGCCCAGCTGTTGGGCTCGTAGTTCGCGCGACCCTTGGGGTTGCGCATCGCCATGTGGCCGTCCTGCTGGAAATTGTTCACCGGCACATGCGGCTGGTTGATCGGGATGTGCGTGAAGTTGGGGCCGCCGAGGCGCTTGAGCTGCGTGTCGAGATAGGAGAAGTTGCGGCCCTGCAGCAGCGGATCGTTGGTGAAGCCGATGCCGGGCACGACATTCTGCGTGCAGAAGGCGACCTGCTCGGTCTCGGCGAAGAAATTGTCGACGACGCGGTCGAGCACGAAGCTGCCGATGATTTTCACCGGAATCTGGT
>CAXTVK010000008.1:0-1980 GCA_964247655.1 uncultured Sphingomonadaceae bacterium
GCTACACCTTCAACTATCAGGCGATGAAGGCGCTCAACGACGATCTGCAGATGCGCTCCGACTGGAGTTTTCCGATCTGCGGCGGCGGCGAGCGCTTGAAGGACGATGCCGGCGACAAGGCGCACCCGACGCAGAAGCCCGAGGCGCTGCTCTACCGCGTGCTGCTGGCGACGACCAAGCCCGGCGACGTCGTGCTCGATCCCTTCTTCGGGACGGGGACGACGGGTGCTGTCGCGAAGCGCCTCGGTCGGCGCTGGATCGGGATCGAGCGCGAACCGCAATATATCCGCGTCGCGCGCGAACGGATCGCCACCGCACTGCCGCTCGACGAAAGCGCGATGACGACGATGCCGACCAAGCGCACCGCGACGCGCGTGCCGTTCGGTGCGCTGATCGAGGCGGGGATGATCCTGCCCGGCGCAACGCTGATCGACGCGCGCCGCCGCTGGCCCGCGAACGTGCGCGCGGACAGCTCGCTGATGCACGAGGCCCGCACCGGATCGATCCACAAACTCGGCGCCGAGCTTCAGGGCGCGCCGTCGTGCAACGGCTGGACCTTCTGGCATGTCGAGCGCGAGGGACGGCTCGAGCCAATCGATACGCTGCGGCAAGCCTACCTAGCGGGCCAGCCAGCCGCATGATCTCGGCGGAGATTGCGAGAGCCGGGCGCAACGCGCGGATATATCTGCGACCGACCGGGTTCGTCGACAATCCGTTCGGCTATGACGGGCAGACGCTGCGGCTCGCGGGCGGGCTGCTATGGTTCGCGATGGTCGAGGCGATCGCGGCGGGGCCGGACGGACGCTTCGCGACCGCACTCGTACCCGTCGAGCGGATCGAGGATTTCATCGACAGCCTGCCCGAGCCGCAATCCGGCATGGCGAAGCGCCAGCTGACCCGGCTCACCGCCGCCCGCGCGGCGCTGACGCTCGGCGATCGGATCGTGCGGCTCGACCAGCCGCAGGTGATGGGCATCCTCAACGCGACGCCAGACAGTTTTTCGGGCGGCGGCGGTCTCGAAGGCGACCCGACCGCGGCGGCCGACCGCGCGATCGCGATGAGCGAGGCGGGGGCCGCGATCGTCGACATCGGCGGCGAATCGACCCGGCCCGGCGCCAAGCCCGTCTGGGAAGGCGACGAGATCGCGCGCGTCGTGCCGCTGATCGAGCGGCTGCGCCATGCCGGCATCGCGCTGTCGCTCGACACGCGCAAGGGCGCGGTGATGGCGGCGGGGCTGGCGGCGGGCGCGCATCTGATCAACGACGTCGCGGCACTCACCTACGATCCCGCCGCGATCGAGACGGCGGTTGCGAGCACCTGCCCGGTCGTGCTGATGCACCATCAGGGCGCGCCCGAGACGATGCAGCAGGATCCGCGCTACCGCGACGCGCTGCTCGACGTCTATGACTGGCTCAAGGCGCGTATCGAGGCGGTGGTGGGTGCGGGCGTCGCGCGCGAGCGGCTGCTGATCGATCCGGGCATCGGCTTCGGCAAGTCGCTGCGGCACAATCTCGCGATCCTCAACGGGCTGTCGCTGTTTCACGGGCTCGGCCTGCCGATCGTGCTCGGCGCGAGCCGCAAGCGGACGATCGGCGCGCTCTCGAACGAGGCGCCCGTCGAGCAGCGGCTCGGCGGTTCGGTCGCGCTGGCGCTGTTCGGTGCGGCGCAGGGCGTGCAGCTGCTCCGCGTCCACGACGTCTTCGAAACGGTGCAGGCGCTGCGCGTCTGGCGGGGCTTGCGCGACGAGGCGCTGACGCCCGGTTAGGGGAGCGCGATGGCTCGCCAAAAAGCGTCTGTTCCCCGGCGAAAGCCGGGGTCCAGGCCCGCGCTATGTAGCGAGCGCTGCGCGCGACGAGAAACGTGGGGCCTGGGCCCCGGCTTTCGCCGGGGAACGGCTAGATCGAAAACTATTCGACCGCCGGCGGCGGTTGCTGCCACTGCTCGACGCCGCGCCGCGCTTCCTGCACGAAGCGCGACTTC
>CAXTVK010000008.1:2080-57641 GCA_964247655.1 uncultured Sphingomonadaceae bacterium
CGGTTGCTGCCACTGCTCGACGCCGCGCCGCGCTTCCTGCACGAAGCGCGACTTCTTGACGCCCCAAAGGAAGAGATTGCCCAGCACCCAGCCCAACGGCCGCATCGGCCGGCGGAACTGGACGAGCAGGATCACGCGGATCTCATCGGTGTCGTTGAGCACCTCGTGCTGATACATATCGTCGAACACCAGCGCCTTGCCTTCGGACCAGGTGACGCGCTGGCCGTCGACGTGCATCGCGCACCTATCGGCGTCCTGCGGCACTTTGAGCCCGAGGTGGCAGGTGAGGAACGCCTTGGTCACGCCGGTATGCAGCGGGATGTGCGTGCCCGGCGCCAGGATCGAGAACAGCGCTGAGTTCAGCCCCGGCACCTTGGCGATCATCGCCGCGGTCTTGGGGCACGCCTTGCAATTCGCCTCGACGCGGTAGCCGTAGCCGCACAGAAAGAAGGACCGCCACTTGCCCGCCGGCGCGATGCGGCGGTGATCGGGGGAAATCTCGGCGAGCGGCGGAATCTTGTTAAGATCCTGCAGCGCCATCGAGGCCTCGGCCTGGATCTCGTGCCAGCGCGCCTCGAGTTCGGCGATCCAGGGGAATTCCTTCGGATCGTGGAACCGATGGTTGCCGATCCGCGACGAGCGCGCGACGATGCCGTTGATCCGCGGCTGGAGATATTTGCCCACGCGCATGATCAGCGGTTTCTTGGGCACCAGCGCGGAACTCGGCGGCGGGGGCTCCGCCGTCCGCGTGTCCGGCGCCGGATCGGCCAGGCTCGACATAGGTTTCGATACGCTCGCAACGGTGTGACGGAACCGCCGTGTAGCGATGCGCCGCGCCCGCGCCAACCCGCCGACGCGGATTGCGGATGCAGGCCGTTCGGCTATGGTCGCGCGCGGACGGGTAGGGGAGTGGGTCCATCAGTTCGGGACATCTGAATGGCGGGCGTCTGCGCGCGCGCCGGCGCGTGACGTTGATCGCGCTGCTTCTGGTGGTGCATCTTGCCCTGCATGGCCTGTGGCGCCTGTTCGGCGCGCGCTCGCCGTGGCCGACCGCCTTTCTGCGCCGCGCCGGCCGTGCCGCCGGCGTCGACGTCAGCGTGACCGGGAATCCGGTCCGCCGCAACGTGCTGCTCGTCGCCAATCATCTGAGCTGGCTCGACATATTGATCCTGGCAGGTGTGACAGGAACGCGGTTCGTGGCGAAAGACGATGTCGCGCGCTGGCCGCTGTTCGGCTTCCTCTCCGGGCTCAACCGCACCGTCTATGTCTCGCGCAGTCAGCGCGCCGAGGTGCGCGTGCAGGCCGAACTGCTGCGATCCGCGCTGGCGGAGCCGCAGCCCGTCGCGTTGTTTCCCGAGGGCGGAACGGGCGAGGGGCGGGTGCTGCGCAGCTTTCGCGCCTCGCTGCTCTCGGCGCTGTTTCCGCCGATACCGGGCGTCGTCGTCCAGCCCGTCGCGATCGACTATGGCGCAGATGTGCCGTCGCTGATCTGGCGCGACACCAGCATGGGCACCGAGATGATGCGCGTGCTGGGGCTGGCCGGACGTCGGAAAGCGATGATCCGCTTCCTCGAGCCGATCTCGCCGGGCGACTGCGGCGATCGCAAGCTGCTCGCGAGCGAGGCACAGGCGCGGATCGCGGCTGCGCTCGGCTGGGGCGTCTAGAGCATCGTGCGTTAAGTCACTCCACCGTCATTGCGAGAAGCGTAGCGAGGAAGCAATCCAGGCCCAGCGTCTGCAGCTCTGGACTGTGCTGCGCTGCGCTCGCAATGACGGTGCTGACTCAGCGCAAGCTTGCCCTAGCGCGGGATGAGGCCGTCGTCGGGCATGTGCCCCCGGCGCCGCAGCGACCGGAACACGACGTTGAGCGCCGGATTGGACCAGCCGTTGATCGTGCTGAAATCACAAGTCAGCGTGTCGTGATGCCGGATGTGATCCTGCGGGCGCATCAGCAGGCCCATGCGCCGCATCGCGCGCACCGGCCACGGATTGTCCTGCCGGTGCAGCGTCCCATGAAAATATTGCGCGAAGGTCGATCCGATCGCGAACGATACAGCCGCGGCGAGCAGCCACATCGGCAGCGGCAGCAACGCGAAGGCGATGTTAGCCAGCACCAGGAAAGGCAGCGTGGTGAACAGCACCGTTGCGCCGATCTGCACCTTCATCGATCGCCGCCCGAGCGCATCGGGCCGCGGATGATGGTTCTTGAAGTCGTAGATCAGCCGTTCGATCGGCCCCAACTGTCCGAAGGCGGCATCGCGCATCGCCAGATACTCCGCCGATTCGCGGGAGCCTTCGTAGAAGAACAGGCGATCGAGCCCGATACCGGGCCGGCACTCGCGGTAATCCATATACATATGGACCGCGCCCGACATCAGATCGGCCGCATACCAACCGACGATCAGCGCGGGCAGCATCCATAGGCTGGGCGCGCTGGCAAGCCAGAACAGATCGGCTGCAAAGAGGCAGCACAGGGAAAAAAGGGCCAGTTTGAGAGGCATAAGGCTCGATACGGAGGCAGGACCGAACAGCCCTACCGCGATCCGACCCGAATCGGAAGCGGCGTGTCAGGCGAACGGCACGAGCCGCCCGCCTGACACGCTGCGCCGCTTACTTGAAGCGGACGCCGACGCCGAGCATCGCGCGCTGGCGCGCGGTGTGGTCGTCATAGGCCGAGTAGACATACTGCGCGCTCATGTAGACCGGCAGCGGCAGCGAGACCTGCGTCAGCGAATATTCTACGCCGCCGCCGACCTGATAGCCGTCGGTGCGGCCATGGTTGTAGAACGACGTCTCGCCGGCGGGAGCGTCGAAGCGCTTGCGCTGCTCGTTGCTGACGTAGCCGCCCTTGGCGAACACGAGCAGGCCGGGCGTCACGAGGTAGCCGGCGCGGATCGCAGCGCCATATTCCTCGAACGACTTGTGGCAGATCGACCCGCCGATGTCGCCGGCCGAGCAATTCTGCGACCAGTTGTTGGCGCGCCAGTAGCTCGCCTCGGGCCCGACGACGATTTTCTCGCCAATCTGGCCGTCGAAGCCGACGGTCGCGCCGTAGCCGAACTTGTTGTTATGCTGGCCCTGCGACTGGAACCGATCGCCACCCACGTCGCCTTCGACGCGGAAGCCGCGGAACGAGGTGGTCGTGTCGGAAACGGGGGCGACGTCCTGGGCGGAGGCGGCGGCGCCGAAACTGATGGCCATAGCCGCCGTAGCGGTAGCGATGATGAGGTTACGCATGGTTACTCCTAAGTCATACAAGAACGTTGCGCATAACCAGAGCGGGGCAAGGGGGTTCCCCGCCCCCAGGCTGCCTGGTCGATCGTTTTCTCATGTTGCATTTGCGCAACGATCAATGGGGCCCGATGACGATCAAGCTGAGCCGCATCGCGGCGCATGCTTCGGGCCGTTGGCAGGAACGCTCCGATATCGTCTGACCCGAGAGGAAGAGGCTCGATGCCAAATGCCGCACGGGAGCAAAATGGTGCGCTTACGGCTCGTCTCGCCTTTCGTTGAAACCGCAAACCCCCGGTGATAGGGCCTTCGACAGGCCGGGTGTTAAGATAGGCCAAAATCTTCGCGAGGTGGTCGTGCGTCTTTTAAAGGGTCTGCGTCGCTTCGGCCGTGCATCGCAGCCTGCGCCGAAGCCTGCATCGTCGGATTATGATCCGATTCCCCATCACTCCGGCCTGATCATTCCAGCGCCTGACGCTCCCGCGCTACCCCGGACGCCGCGTGGAGGTTTCCGCATCCGCGGCGAGATCGTCGCGGACTATGACGTATTGTCCGGCTATCAAGACGCGATCACTCGGAACTATGATCATTTCGACTGGTCCAAGAATGATCCCTCCACCAGCAGGCAATTCGGAATATTCGAAGTGGCCGGCGGTATCGTCACGCGCGGATATGTCGGCGTCGATCCGAACCGTGGCTATCTCTTCCTCAACCACACCTATGACAGCTTCCCCGTCGCCGAGGGCGTGACCGATGCCAGGGGGAAGAGCTTTGAGCTCTCCTCCGGTAAGGTCGATATGCTGTCGGGGCGCGTCGTCGTGATCGGCGGCCCGTTCGAAAGCAATTTTTTTCACGGACTGTTCAACTGGTTTTCGCGGTTGATAATGCTCGACCAGATGGCGCCGCATCTCGCCGCCGATCCTTCGATCCGTTATCTGGTCGATCGACGTGCACAGTCGGAGCCGTTCGCCTCGATCGTCGCGGCGCTTGGATTGGCCGCGGATCGGATCATTTGGAGCGACCCCGGGATCGATTACCGGATCGAGCGCGCCGTCTTCGTGTCGTTCCTGCACGAGGGATTGCTATGCCCTGAGCTGATCGCGCTGACCGCGAGCCGGATCCGAGCCGCCTTTGGGGTCGAGGAGGGCGAGCCAGGCTGGCGGCGGATATGGATAAGCCGCGAGCATTTTCCCGAGGCGCGGCGCCGGATCGACAATTTTGGCGAGATCGCGCCGTTGCTTGATCAGCACGGCTTCGAGAGCATCATCTTGGAAGAGCTAAGCTTCGCGGAGCAGGTAACGCTTTTTTCTGAAGCGGAGATCGTTGCCGGCTCCCACGGAGCGGGCTTCTCCAACATCATATTCTGCCCGAAGAACGCCCGCGTCATTCTGATCGAGAAGGAGTTTACGCGATTCACGGGTATCGCCAACCTGTTTGCGAACCTCGCCACGATTTCCGGACTGCCGGTCGAGATCGTTCCGGCCGAGTCCATTCACGATGCGGGAACCGATTATTCGGGATTCCTCAATCTCCACTTCGCGGACGCCACCGTCGACCAACAGGCGTTCGAGGATGCGGTGAAGAAGGCGGTGTCACCTCGGAGCGGCGTGGCGCCTGCCGGCTAGTCGATCCCCGCGATGCACTATGTCGGCGCCGGTGCGCTTGACCGTTGTGTCCGGGGAGCCGTAACGGTCGCGTGGTGCCGATCGCTCGCTGTCGGATGGCACGCTTGCGATGGTTATGATTGGGTAGAGGATCGAGTGGTGATGGAGTGGATGAACATATCGTCACCCCGCACGGCATGCGCGCCGCGGCGCCTAAACAGGGCTTCGGCCACCCGATCAATCCGCTTGCGATCACGGTGATGTCCGACGCTGTGCCGGTCGTCGGCTATTGCGACGGGATCAAGGGCGACGACATCTACGGCTGGGCATGGCGGCCCGATCTACCAAACGAGCCGGTCGAGATCGACATCTATTTCGATGGACAGCTAGTCCAATCGACGCTGGCATCCACTTATCGACCGGATCTGCGCGCGGCCGGCGTCGGTCATGGCCGCTATGGATGGAAGGTTCCATTCGGGCCGATCCCCAGCCACGCGCAGACCATATCGGTCGTGGTACAGAGCCGTGACGGCTCGCCGTTGGTCGATGGCGTCTTCGATTATATAGCTGATCTTGCAGCGGCGGATCAACATAATGTCGAATTCCAGACATTCGTGGCGGATGCGCTCGGCTTGCAAGACCGCGGCATCAAGCGCCGGTCCGACACGCCGCCGCGTGCTAACTTCTTGGTGTATACTGCAACGCCGGGGAATAGCGCGACGATGGGGCTTGCAGAATATAGCTACGCCTTTGTGCTTAAGGCGTTTCGACCGGTCCTTGAGAAACTCGGCGTCGTACACGACGTTAGCGACGCGCTCGACCGGGTCGATGATCTGCAGGCCGAACAGGCAGCCCGGGGCGAGACTAGCATGCTGTTGTCGTTCGCCCCACCCCACCGCATGCCGATGGGGTTGCGATGTCCCTTTGTGCCTGTCATCGCCTGGGAGTTTTCTACCATTCCCACGCGGGCATGGGACGATGATCCGCGTCACGATTGGCGCTTTGCGCTGCGTCAGGCAGGGCGCGCGATAGTCCTGTGTCGAAGTGCCGCCGCCGCGATTAAGGCTACAATGGGGGCAGGATTTCCCGTCGCCACGATACCGGCTCCGGTCTGGAACCGGTTGCCATCGGCGCGTCCGCCCGTGCCGCCCGCGACCGGATCCGCAATCGTATTTGACGGCTTCCTTTATGATACGCGTGGGCAGACGTTCCGTCCTGCGATGGCTACTCCGCAGCTCCCGGACGCCGCAGGTATCGAAGCATCCTGCTCGATCGCGCTCGACGGAATCGTATTCACCTCCGTTTTTTCGCCGAGGGAAGGCCGCAAGAATTGGACCGATATCGTATCGGCGTTCCTCGCCGCGCACGGTCAAACCGCGAATGCGAACTTGGTTCTCAAAATGGTGGGTCCCGATGCGACCTTATGGTGGTGGGAATTGCACGATGTCATCACGCGGATGCCTACGTTCGCTTGTCGCATCGTCGTCGTCCACGGCTTCATGACAGACAATCAATACGCCACGCTCGTGGCGGCGACGCATTGGATCGTCAACGCGTCGCGTGCCGAGGGACTGTGCCTACCGCTGCTAGAATTCATGAGTGCGGGGCGTCCGGCGATTGCACCAGCGCACACCGCGATGGCGGACTATATCGACCCATGCAATGCGATGATCGTACCCTCCGATGAAGAATTTTGCGGTTTCCCGCATGATCCGCTCAACGAGATGATGACGACGCGATATCGTGTGTCGTGGTCGGGATTGCGGGACGCCTTTATCGAAGCATACCTCGTCTCGGTTGACGAACCCGGGCGCTATGCTGCGCTGGCGGAACAGGCCCGGACCGGAATGTGCGACTTTTGTAGTGATGATGTCGTCGCGGCGTCGCTTGACTCGTTCCTCGGACTCAACGCCGCCCGGAGCGTCGGGCTATCCGCTCTTTTGTCGGAAGTCGCCGCGGCATGAAGATCCTGGTCCATTCGACATACGACGCGACGACGATCGCAACTAATCTTGGCGCTCCGGAATATAGCTACTGGTTCGTCCGTAAGGCATTCTCGCCGTTATTGACGGAGCTAGGCCATATCGTTCCTGTCACCGACGATGACGATATCGATGTCATCTGGCGCTCGGCCGAAGCCCGCGGAGAACCATGTGTGCTGTTCGCGTTCAATCCGCCGCAGTACATGCCGCTTGGCCTGAGTTGTCCGGTCATTCCGGTCTTCGCCTGGGAGTTCGACCGTATTCCAGACGAGAGCTGGAACGCCAACCCTCAAGAAGATTGGCGCATACCGCTGGGCGAACTTGGATGCGCGATTACGCATTGCCAAAGCGCGGTCGATGCCGTGCGCCATACGATGGGACAAGATTATCCGATCTGGAGCATTCCGGCACCCGTCCATTCGCGTAATTCGCATCGCCGTGGCACGGCGAAAGGCTGGCAGGACGGTGCGGAGATCACGCTCGCCGGCTGTGTCGCGATCAGCATCGGCGCGATCGATCTTGCGCTGTTCCGGCCGGAACGCACCGCCGATGCCGCGCGGGCGCTGCATGTGCTGCGCCGTTCGCTGCTCGATCCCAACCGGTTGCCGCAGACGTTGTCGCTACGCGGCGTGGTATACACCGCGGTGTTCAATCCGGCGGATGGGCGCAAGAATTGGTTCGACCTGACGGCCGGGTTCATCTGGGCATTCCGGCACGACCACGACGCCGTGCTGGTGCTCAAATTGACCTATGCCGATCTGCACGAATCGGTGCAGCTGATCCTCGAACATGTCAGCAAGCTGGGATCGTTTACGTGCCGCATCGTGCTAATTCACGGCATGATGTCGGACGAGGCCTACGGCGCGCTGATTGACGCGACGAGTTTTGCTGTCAACACCTCGGACGGCGAGGGCCAATGCCTGCCGCTGATGGAATATATGTCGGCCGGACGCCCGGCGATCGCGCCACGCCACAGCGCGATGGCCGACTATGTCTCGATCGACAACGCCTTCGTGATCGCCAGCCACGAGCGGCCGAGCTTCTGGCCGCACGACGAACGCCAAGCGACGCGCTGCCTGCGCCACGAGATCAGCTTCGCCGACTACGTCCGCCAGCTTCGGGAAAGCTACGGCGTCGCGCGACATGATCCGGACCGCTACGCGGAGATGTCGTCTGCCGCCAGCGCTGCGCTCGAACTGTTCTGCGGCGACGACGTCGTCCGATCGCGCCTTCGCGTCGCGTTGGAGAACATCGGCATCGCGACCGATCCCTTGCCGATCCAGGAAGCTCCGGTCGCGCAGGCCGAGCACAGATCGTCCACGCCCGAACAACCGCTCGATTCGTTTCAGCTCGGCCTGCACGACATCATGATCAATGGCTGGTACAACAAGTCCGCGGGGGAGTTGGCGCCGGGCTTCCCGATCGCCGCCGACGATGTCGTGATCGACGTCGGATGCGGCGATGGCGGTGTCGCAAGCTTCTCGGCCGGCCAGGGCGCGCACGTGATCCTGGCCGACATCGACGCCGAAAAGGTGATGGCGGCCGCCGCACGGATCGCGACCCTCGGTCCCCGCCAGGTCGATACGCACGTCACCGATGCCGATCCGCTGCCGATCGCGGACGGTTCGGTGACGCGGGTCGTCTGTACCGAGGTGCTCGAGCATGTCGATGACCCGGCCATATTGATGCGCGAACTGGTGCGCGTCGGGAAGCCAGGCGCGCTCTATCTTATCTCGGTGCCGGGCGGCGAGCACGAGCAGTTGCAGCGTGACCTTGCGCCCGATTTCTATTTCCAGAAGCCGAACCATGTCCGTATCTTCACTAGCGACAGCTTTGCAGCGCTCATTGAAGATGCGGGACTCGTGATCGAGCGCCGCATGTCGACGAGCTTCTTCTGGGCATTGTGGTGGCTGTTCTTCTGGCAGGCGAACGTACCGCTGGGTGCTGGCTCGCATCCGACGCTGGATGACTGGACCAAGACTTGGCAAGGTGTGCTGAGGGGCCGGGATGGCCTGCGCATCCAGCAGAAGCTCGACGAGTTCATGCCCAAGGTTCGGGCGATCGTCGCGCGTAAGCCGGGTTGACCGGTCGCATGCTTTTCGCTTCGCTCTGGTCGCGGATGCAGCCTCGTCGCCCGGCGCATCGGACCGACACCAGCGCGCCGGCATCCCTCGTCGCCATCGGCCCGCCTCCATTGCCGTCGGTGACGAGCGATGCACATCGATCGACGATCGAGGCGGCACGTACGCTGCCGGACGGGACGCCGTGCGATGCGGCGCTGCTGGCGGCAATCGACAGCGAGATGCTGTGGCGGCGGACCGCGAGCGGCACGCTGGCCGGTCCCGATCTGCCGCGGTTCAGCGAGCTCGTGGTGCGGCATTCGAACGTGCCGGACTGGTGGCAGGAGAACGGCAACCTGCTGCTTTGCGGCACGGAGACGGACGTCGAGATCGCGCTCGGCTTTCGGCAGCAACCCTGTCGCGATTGTCTCATCGTCGTCGGATCGCGCGTGACGCCCCCCCGCCTGGCATTCGAGGGGGAAGGCGGTCTCGTTGCAATCGGTGACGGTTGCGCGATCGTGAAGAGCGCGTTCAATGTCCACGACAAAAGCTCGATCATGGTCGGAGAAAACACCACCGCAACGTTCATGGCGATGGCCGATGTCCGCAACGGCGGCATCGTCGTGGCAGGAGACGACAATATGTGGGCGATAGCGGTGAACCTTATGACCGACGACACGCACGCCATCCGGGACGCCGTCACCGACGAACGCGTCAATGAATTCGGCGGGAAGATCGTTATCGAACGCCACGTTTGGCTGGGCAGCCATGTCCAGATGATGGGCCATTGTCACGTCCGGCACGATTCGGTGATCGGGCAGGGCTCGTTCGTGAAGAATGTCGTGGTGCCGCCGCAAAGCGTGGCCGCCGGCCGTCCGGCCAAGACGCTGCGCAGCGGGATCACCTGGAGCCGGCAGGACCTGCCTTGAAACGCTTCTGGCCACTGCGCGATCGAGCGATCGCCTCGCCCGAGACGGGCGACGCCGAACTGCCGCTTCGGCCGGCGCGCGGTGCGATGCCGGAGAAGTTGCGCAACCTCGCGCACGGGGAGGCGATCCCCGACGATCTCCAGGCTTGGATCGAGGACGAGGTGGCGACGCAGGCGGTCGCCGCGGGGAGCTTGGCTGCGCCCACCATCGGCGTCCGCGACTTGACCGCCCACGTGGAAGGCATGCCCGGATGGTGGCAGGCGGGGGGCAACGTCATGCTCGTCGGTCCGGATGCGGTGCCGGTCGTGCCCGAGCTTTCTTTGCTGCAGCAGCATCCGACCAACGCGCTTGCCATTCTGGGTTCTAGAGCGCGCGTTCACCGGCTCGTCTACATGGGCGATCGGGGGCTCATCGTCGTCGGCGAGAATGTCAATTTCTGGGCGATCACGCTCGGTGTGGTCGGATCGGCGACGATCATGATCGGCGATAAGGCAACAGCGACCTTCGATGGCTCGCTCGATGCGCGGAACGGCGGTTCGATCCACGTCGGTGCCGATGGCATGTGGGGTGCCGGCATCCGCATCATCACCGACGACATGCACGCCATACGCGATCGCGATACCGGCGTCCGCGTCAATGGACGCGGCGGGCGGATCGCGATCGAACCGCATGTATGGCTTGCCGAAAAGGTCCAGATCGTTGGTAATTGCCGTATCGGCGAGGGAAGCGTGATCGGTGTCGGATCCCTCGTCGCCGGCCGCGATCTGCCGCCGCACAGCGTCTGCGTCGGGCGACCGGCGCGTCCCGTGCGGAGCAATATCATCTGGTCGCGCGAGGATGCGCCCTAGGCCGCGACGGGCGCGACAGGCGCCGTGATGATATGACTGTGTGGCGGCCGTGCGATCGTAAGCTGCGTGCTGCCGGTATGGCCACCACGTAGACAAGGTCGGCGAAGATGCGCAATGAGACCCCCGCAAACCCACATCTGATTGTCCGAGGATCCGAATGATCGGTCTTGTGCTCGTCACCTATGCCTGCTGGCCCGGTAAACTTTTCGACAGCGTCGCCGAATTCGACGAGCCCCTGCTCTGGAGCGTCCACCATCACGGTTCGGACGACGCCTTCGCGGATCGGATTGCCGGGCTCGGCGAGCGATCGAACGTCCGCGTCCATATGCACCGCGAAAATCGCGGCCTGTCGCGCAGCTGGAACGAAGGTATGAAGGAGCTTTACGAGGCAGGTGCGCGAAGGGTTCTAGTCGTCAACGACGATTTGCACTTCGTGCCCGGCGGCCTCGAAAGGTTCATGCGCTTCGCCGACGATGCGGGGGACTTCGGCCTGGCTTTCACCGCCGGTCTCGAACTGTCTGCGAGTCCCTATGCCGGCGAGGTCCGCGACCAGGATTTTGCATGCTGCATCATTCCCGAGACAACGATCTCGCGTATCGGCTATTTCGATGAGAACATTACTCCCGCTTACTACGAGGACCTCGACTACCATCGGAGATGCGCGCTTGCCGGTCTCCCGGTCGTCATCACCGATCGCGTCAATGTCGAGCACGACCGCTCCTTCACGATCCAGTCCGGCGATGAAATCAAGCAAAGCGCGATGACCGCAATGGGCAGGAACTTCACCTATTATCACAGGAAGTGGGGCCCGCCCGGACAGGAAATATTCCTCAGCCCGTTCGGCCAGGAACGATATTCCTTCGTCATCCCCTGGGAAGGTCGGGCGCGGCCCTATCCCGAGGAGGACTGGTAGCGGACGAAGGTCTCCGCAGCCTGCGCGCCTACGAGGCGGCCTCAGCGCCATAGGCCGCCGCAATCACCGCCGCACGTCGCGCGATCGATCCGAGCATGGTGTAATGTTTGGGGTCGATATTGCCGTCGTTCTGTTCGAGTTGCGGCCGCGCGATCCCGCGGCCGAGTTCCGCGCGGAGATCGTTGTACAGCACCCCGACCAGTTCGAGCTTGCCGCGGTCGTCCGGGTCATGAACATCGAGACGATAGTGTCTCGTCCGCCCAGCCTCGTAATAGTCCGCCGAACCATCGAGCGGGACCTCGATCCATTCGCCGAGACCGTCGAACGTGGCACGTGCGATGTCCTCGTGTATCACGCCCCGGACGTGCGGCATCGTCCGCAGCATGCGAACGAACAACGCCACCACGTCGGCGTAATTGGCGAGGACCGCCGCGACGGACGCAACCGGATTGCCGGTGAGCGCCTGAAGCCCACGCGTCGATCCGACGACCGACAGCGGATCGCGAAACGTAAAGATGTACCGGGCCGTGTAGAAATTCCGGCAGTGGAATGCGTAGAGCTGATCGATCCAGTCCGCGCCGCACCCGACATTGACGACGATCTTAGATCCGGCCCAGCGGTGCAGCGTACCGAGCCGATCGAAATAGCTACGCCAAGCGCCATCGACGCCGAGTATCGGCGGACAGAAGCTGCTTTTGGTCGGCTGGTTGCCCCATCCGGCGTGCATGGCGTTGTAGCGTGCAGCGAAGCCCGCGTCTGCGGCGTCCATGTGAAGATCGGGCTCGCCGAGGATGAATATATCGCGAGAGTGATTGAGCGCATTCTGGAGGATCGTCGTCCCGCTCCGCGCGGCACCGATCACGAAGAGACTGCCGGTGAGTGGCGCAACCTCGTCCATCGGCCCGACACTCGACTTGTCGCCCTGCCGAGGGCGAAGCCAATCCAGCCAGTTGGTCACAGGCGACCGCGCGACGTCGGCGGTGCATGGCGGTACGGATCGTCTTGCGTTTGCGTCATCGCATCGATCCTAGCGCCGTGCGCGGCGCGAACCAACCGGCGTGAGGTCGCATCCGCCAAACTAAGCGGTAGCGCCCAGAGGGTCGCTCGGGCGAACATCGGCCCCGCCGTCGCCGATCAGCGATAAATGTCGCCCTTCCATTTGAGCCAATGCGTATCGGCGTGCCTGTGCGAAAGGTTGATTTTCGAGTTGGCGGATTTGTGCAGTTCATCGAGCGGCACGAGCGTCATGGCCCGATAGGCGGCGGTCAGTTCCTCGGTCGGCTCGATGAGGCGGTCGGCCGCTCTGATCGACTCTTCCCAGCCCCAGCGCATCCAGTCGGCATTGCATTGGCCGAGCCCCATGATGTTGGCGCGTTCCTCGGGCGAGATGACGCAGCGGATGCTGTTCATCACGCCGGGTCCGCTCACCATAAGCGCGCTTCCGAAGCGGCGTTGCTCGACATTTTCGATCAACAGCGCGATCGCAGCGCGAATGAACGGGTGACCGGGTTCGCGGAACATCATGTAGTTGTTGTTGATCATATAGACCCATTTCGGCAGCTGCGCCGTGGGTGCGGTGGCGACGAAGTCTGAGAGGTTGCCGAAGAATTCGTAACTGCCATCGACATACACGCCGCCGAAGGTGTCGATGAGCAACAAGCGGATGAAATCCGATCGCATCGCCGGCAGCGCGAGCGCGTCCCAGACCGCCAATTCCCTGGCACCGTACCGATCGCCTATGAAGATGCGACCGGTGACGTCGTCGAAGCGGACATAGTCGAAATCCGGCTGGCCGGTCCGCGCCGTCTCCATCAACTCGGCTATGTCGGTCGGCGGAATCGAATTCCAGAACTGGAAAAGTTTCACGTCATCGCCCTTTGTTGACATACCTTGGCGTAGCGCGATGCCGTCGCACCCCGAAAGGCGGCGCCGGCCCGCACGCCCGCCATAGCCTTCCGCCAAAGGATCGGGCAATGTTGCGCGATGGGCTACATTCTTGCTTTTCTGGTGATCCTTGCCGGCGTCGCCTACGCTTTCAGCGTCCTGCGAAGAGCGACCGCGGCGACGCCGGAAGACGAGGCGAAGGCCATCGCTGAAGCGGATGCGCGGTTGTCCGAGATCGATCGCGGGATGCGTTGAACGGGCACCGCCTGACAGACGAAGGCGGCCGGTACTCCGAACATCCACCTAACGCGGCCGATGTGCTGCGAGCCTGGAATAGACATAGGCACGGCGCTCGGCCGACCGGTAGATCGATCGCATCGCCACCTCCCTGTCGCCGCTTTGTGCGAGCAAATGCGCGAATGATTCTTCGCCCTGCGGATCCGGATCGCGACCGAGCGCCTGGCGGTACATCGCCCGAATGAACAGGGGCTCGGGATCGGGGCCGGGAAGGATTCCAGCCCAGTCGGCGATCCGCGTTGCTTCGGCGATCAGGCGGCCGTCGGCCTCGCTCAGGCGAAGCGGAGCGAAGCCGGTGTTGGCGAGCAGGGCCCTGACGACCGTCACCGACTGCGCTTCCGGGAAAGACGGATCGACCAAGCCGGCGGTCGACAGATCGAGCCGCAGCGCGCCGCCGATCACGAGCCGCCTCGACCATTGCAGCAGCCGCTCCTCGACCAACCCGAAACTGGCCGGCGTGCCGCCATCGATCAGCGACAGGACGGTCAGAGCGTCCGGCATCTCGGCGGGGACCGCGTCGTGGAACGATACCGACAGTTCCAGGTCGCCATCGCGGGCATCTCCGTGCCTTACGCACAAATCGAGGACGTCGACCAAATCGTTGCCGAGGGTGGAACGTCCGCGGTTAAGCAGCGTCAGCAGCGTCTCGGCAGACACCGCGCGCGCATCCGCGTGCGCCAGCCTCGATTCTGTCAATTGCGAGCGTTGCGCCGAAACCCTGGCCTGATGCAGGGCACATCGCTGGTAACTAACCTTCGCAAGCGCGTTGGAAAAGGCCTTGGCGAGCGCATCGGCCGCATCGTCCCAGCGTTGCACCGCCTTTGCGGGCTGGACTTCCCGCGGATTCCAGTCGGGTGGCGTGAGCGCAAGGGCGACCAGTTGCTCGGTTGTCTCCGCGAGGTGAATATTGACACCGAGCGTAGTGCGATCGCGGATTTCGCGGGCGGGCGGCAGGTCCCGTGCGACGACACGCTTGCCCCGCGCCAGCGCGTGCATGATCGGCAGCCCGAACCCTTCATAATGGCTCGGAAAGAGTACGACATCGGCGGCCGCATAGAGGTCATCGACCAGCGTTTGAGGCAGGAGACCGGCCTCGTGGCTCCTCACGTTGGCAGTGTCGTCGGTCTCGATGCCGAGCAGCGAGACGTAGCGATCGGGGTCCACCCGACGTATCGCCGCGAGCGTCTCGCGAACATGCTTGTGCGGATAATGGTTGCCGACCAGCAGGATCGTCCGCGCGCCGGACGGATTGACGCCTTCCGAACTCCCGCTGCCATATTCGTCGACATCGGTCGAGCAAAGCGCGACGAACTCCTCGACATGCGCGGGCAGGTCGAAACGCCGCCGGAACTGATCGCGCGAAAAGTCACTGATGTAGCCAACGATGTCACAGGTCTCGGCCATCAGGCGCCACAGCATCGAGAGATCGCTCGGATCGATCTGCTGGCAGTCGAGTGCGATCGTGTCGAGCATCAGCGTACCGGTGAGCGGCGCGAGCGTGGAGAGCGTGGCAAGATCGTCAAGCACGAAGGGTTGTGCCAAGCGATAGGCGATCGCGAAGGGCCGGTTGCGGATCTCGTGGACGTCGCACAGTCGCACGTTCGGGATCGCATCGAGTCCATGGAAAAGGAACGCCTCCTCGCTGCCGTGGACGCCGATATCGTAACGATCGCCGTGCCGCCTTGCGAACGCTGCGATCAGGCTCTTCGCCAGTTCGAAAGTCCCGTTGAACGACGGCTTGAGCAGTTCACAGTCGAAGACGATGCGGAGCTTCCCGTCGTCGGTCGGGATCAAGCCTGAGAGCAGGCGCTCTGCGCGATGACCGGCGCCGGTGAAATAGCGGTGGCAGGCGAGTTCATATTCGGGATAGCGCTGGCGCAGGATCGCGCCGTTAACCAGTTCGCGCTCGTAGGCGGACACGGACGAGTGGAGAAACGAAGCGCTTCCCAGATGGTAGACGAAGGCATGGTTGGCCAGCGCGGCGCGAAACCCGCGCTGGTTGCACCGCCGTATGAGATCATTCTCTTCGTTGTAGCCGCCACCATAAATCTCGTCGAACGGCCCGAACTCCTGCAGCATCAGGCAACGGACGTAGAGGCAGAAGCCGACCGCGGTGGGCGCCAGCGTGTAGCGAGGTAAGAGGTTAGCGATCGCCCGGTGGTCGGCCAGCGATCGTTCCGGATCCCGGCCCCTAAACTCGTCGGGCCAGGGCGAATTGCAGATGCTGGCGTTGTTCGAGCGCGGACTGACGAAACCGATCATCGGATCGAGCCGCGCCACCGCGGCCATCTCGGCAAAGGCGCCCGGTGTCGGCAGCGTATCGGAGTTAAGCAGGAGGACGTCACAACCTTGCTCTAACGCGATCGCGAAGGCCCTGTTCGCCGTCCGGACGAAGCCGATGTTCTCGTCGTTGTCGAGCAGCGCAACGGGAACTGCCTCGTGCAAGGCCGGCAATTCGGCTGCGAGCATCGCGCGGAGCGGATCATGATCAGGCGAATCGTTGAGCAGGAGAAGCGTGGCGCCCAGCGCCACGATCTCATCGGCCATCGCTGCAAGCGCGCCGAACAGGTCGGGGATGAGATCGGGCGCCTTGTAAAGCGGGATCGCAATGAGCAGCGGAGGGACTGGCATGTCGCTCGCCCGCGCCGCAAAGTTATCGCGTTGAGCCTCATCGAACACTGGCTTCCAGTCCTTTCCCGCCCGCGTTCGGCGGTCGTACGCGCCTCTGTTAGAGCCCGAGATGCGGAATGGAAGACCGGAAGATCGACGGGCAAAGTGTCGAGGTGCTGGCCGGTCGCCAACCAGCCGCACGTTGCAGCCGTCCCGGGCCGTGCGCTTGCTACTGGGGGTTGCTCGGCATATCGCTATGAAAGCGCAGGAGGATAAACTGCGATCGGGATTGTGGGGCTGGTTCGACCATGCTGCCACCGTCAATCAGGTGAGGGTCAGTCGGCAGGCATGACAGTTGAATCGAGACCGGAAACCGGCCCGAATACGGCGAAGACGAGCGATATCGTCGCGATCTACCAGATTCTTCTTGGCCGCAATCCTGAAAACGCCACCGCGATCGAGACCTATAGCGGTGCGAGCGTGGAGGACGTTTTCGGCCGGATATTGTCATCGGGAGAACTGTCGCAATTGGCGGCCGATGCCATGGCCAGCGGTGCCGTCCCGCATAGTTCTAGGCTCACGGCGCCGGACTTCACGCATTCCGCCGAATGGCTGGGCAATGCGATCGGGACGACCACGTTGGGGGCATCGGCCAGTTGGTGGCTATTGGTCGACAGTGCGTTGAATGTACTGTGGCGGTCCGGATATGGGCAGGCCCTTCCGGCCGCTCTGGCCGACTACGCCGCGATCGCCGCGATTTGCGGAGCGGAGGATCGTCTTGCCTTCGCTCGCATGCAGTCCGGCATGGAGTTCGACTCAGCGTGGTTCCAACGCGCTCACCGGCGTGCCGTCGCGGAGTTGTCGCCCGGCGAGGCAAGCGATCCGGCCAAGTATTTCCTTCGCACCGGTTGCCAAGAGGGCAAGCAGTTGCTTGCCGCGTTCAGCGAGAACCTCCCGCGCATATATGCCGGCGTACCGGAGGACGAGCGGAACAAGCTAAGCGGCTACGTCAGCGCTGTGATCGAGGCCGCCGGGCGTGGCGAGACGGGGCACTGGCTGTTCGCCATGGATTTCTGCCGCGACATGCGGACCCGTCGTCCCCTGCGATCGGCGCGCACCACGATCGGCGGTCCGGTTTCCTATCTCCAGTTCCTGCTTGACGGGGACAAGGAAGGGTGGGCGCCGCATCCGCTTTTCTCGAACTACGCCTATCAGCGCCTGAACCGGCTTCCCGACGATCGGGCAGGTTTCGGCGATTACGTTACGCGCGGTATCTTCGAAGGGTGTCGTACCAGCGCGCTGTTCGACCCCGACTATTACCTCGCGCGAAATCCCAGTGGTAGATTGGCGCTGTTGCGCGGCACGCATCACGACGCGCTCCACCATTTCTTGACGGTCGGGATATTCGAGGGCCTAGGCTTCTCGCCGGATTTCGATCCCGTCTATTATGCCGAGATATATCCCGACGTCGTCGAAAGCGTCAGAACGGGTGTCGTGCCGTCGGCGAGCTGGCATTTCATCCATCTTGGTCTCGTGGACGGCCGCCGCCCGAACGAATTTTTCGATCCCGCCTATTATCGGCAGCGACACCCGCACGTCGTCGCCGAAATGGCGCTGCTCGGGATCGCTTCGGAGCTCGAGCATTTCCTGCTTCTCGGCCGCGCCCGGGGGTTGAAGGCCGAGCCGCCGCTGGCCGAGCGGCTCCCCTCGCTCGAGAATGGAAAGATAGTGTTCCGGCGCCGGGCGCTGCGCAGCTTCGACCGGCAATGGCGGACGCCGCTCGACTTCGAACCGTTCAAGGGCAAAGCGCGGTTGCTGTCGATCATCGTGCCGGTCTGCAACGAGGTGCCCTTCACCGCGTTGTTTCTCGAAAGCGCCTTTTTCGCAGCGGCGCGGCTTTTCCAAAAGACCGGCAACGGCGTCGAAGTGATCGTCGTAGACAATGGGAGCAGCGACGAGACCGCGGCGCTGATCGCGCGCACGGCCGGGTTGGTCGTTCTCCAGTATGCGGAGCCGATCGGCTACCCTCGCGCCATCGCCGCCGGCATGACCGCGGCCGAGGGCGCGATCGTCGTCGTCGCCAACAACGACGTCGCCTTCCTGCCCGACGCATTCGAGTTGGTGACCACCACACTGGCCGCCGACGCGTCGATCGGCATATTGGGAGCGCTTGTCATGCTGCCCGACGAGACGTTGCAGGAGGCCGGGTCGTTCGTAGACAGGAATGGCGGGATCGTGAACGTCGGCCGATTCGAGAACCCGTGGGATGCCTATTTCCGCGTGCCGATCGAGAGCGACTATTGCGCCGGCTGCTTCTTCGCGTTCCGCCGCGAGGACGTCGTGGCGATCGGCGGCATCGACGAGGCCTTTTCCCCAGGTTATTACGAAGAGGTCGATTTAGCCTTCCGCATGCGCGAACTGCTGGGCAAGCGCGCGGTGGTTCTCCCCGATCTTCAGGTCACCCATTTCGAGCATGCCAGCTTCGGCAAGGGCCGGCCGCCTTCCACCGCCTTGGCTGCTATCCAGCGAAACCAGACGATGTTTACCAGCAAGCACGGCCAGGCCCTGCTAGAGCGGCCGACGCCGAGTGCTTTGTCACCCGGCGGCGTCGCGAGCGCCATCGCTATCGGGCGCAGGCGCCTGCTCGTCATCACCGAGACTTTGCCGCACATGGGCGGCGGCATTGAGGGAACGAGATCCGTGCGTCTTCTGCGCGCGCTCGAAGCGGCGGGGCTCGCGTTCGAGATACTGGTGCTTCGTCCAGCGGCAAACGTGGACGCGTACGAGGACTCGCGCGTTACGATCCGCCGCGGATGGATGCCTGGTGAAGACCCACAGGCGATCCTGGCGCAAGCTGGCCGGCGCTTCTCGCATATCCTCGTGCTCGGGGTCACTCAGCTCGCTCGATTTGCAACGACGCTCGAATCGATCCGGCAAGTGAGCGGGATCCAGATCTTCTGCGATACCATGGGTCTTTCCGCGGTACATATTATGCGTGATGGAGCCTCCGCCGAAGCGGTCCGCGATGCCGTTTCGCTGGAACTGCGCACTCCAGCTCTGGTCTCTCCCTGGATCGCCGTCGACGAGTACGAACGCAGCCTGATCGAGGATGCGGGTTTCGGTATCGCAGTCGCGCTCTCGACGCTGCCCGACACCGAAGAGCCGGGCCCCCACTGGCCGGAGCGTGCAGGGCTGTTGCTTGTCGGTGGTGCGTCGAATTGCCTAACGGGCGCAAACTGGTTCGCCGGATATGTCCGGCCGCACATTTCTTCCGCGAGCGATACCGCGCCGTTGCTGCTGTCCGGCGGCTGGCAAACGCGCTTGGCATACCATGAGCGCGACGAGGCCCCCGATCGAACGGTGGAGGTGATCGACACGCCCGATGTTGGAACTTTCCGAGCGCTTCATCATCGTTGCCGCGTCGCGATCGCGCCGCCGCCGTTGGCATCCACCGCCGCTGTTCTGCAGGCAATGGCGTTCGATGTACCGGTTGTTCTGTCGGCGGGGCTCGCGAAGAGACTGGCGGCGAGCGGGCACGACATTGCCGGTCTCGCGGTAGCCGATGACGGCAAGGCATCCGCATATGCGATGTGGATCGATCGCCTGATCGAGGACGAGGCGAGCTGGGCTAACGTCCGCGCGGCGCAGCGAGCTTTGCTGGCGCGCGCGCGCGCGACGTCGACTTTCGCCGATGATCTCGGCCGGTTGCTGACCTGCCTCACTGCTGGGAATAGAGACCGGTTTTGATCTTGACCAGCGACACTTCG
Source organism: uncultured Sphingomonadaceae bacterium (assembly GCA_964247655.1). Lineage (GTDB taxonomy): Bacteria > Pseudomonadota > Alphaproteobacteria > Sphingomonadales > Sphingomonadaceae > Solisphingomonas. The sequence goes on from CAXTVK010000008.1 coordinate 22,205, forward strand.
GTCCGCATCAGGGCGCCTTCGAATCCGGGTAGCGTTCCGTGCCCGCAGTAAGGACGACGAATTTGTTCGGCGGCAAAGCACCGATGTCCCCCTTGCGGTTATTCGAGATCAAGAATTTGAAGATGGAGAACCGGTCCCGAAACGAGGCGGAGGTGCGCGCGTTGTGCACCAATGCCTATTTGGGCGACGATCGATTGCTGTGTCGCGTTCTCGGACGTTACAAGATGTTCGTCGATTCGCAGGATGTCGGCCTTTCATCGCATCTACTGCTCGACGGATATTGGGAAATGTGGCTGACCGAAGCGCTGGCCGCGGTCGTCAAGCCGGGCATGGTTGCCGTCGATATCGGCGCGAATCTTGGCTATTTCACGATGCTGATGGCGGAACTCGTTGGCCCGGAAGGCGCCGTCCACGCCTTCGAACCCAATATGCGTCTTGTCGAGAGGCTCGAGCAGAGCATCGCAGTGAACGGATTTTTCCGTCAGGCGCAGGTCCACGCGCAGGCCCTGGGAGACGAGGCGGCGGCGTTCCGACTGGTTGTGCCCGCTGGCGAACCCAAGAACGGCTATCTCCTTCCGGCGGGCGAGGGGGATGAAGCCCTCCAGACGCGCCGACTGGACAGCTATCCCGAACTGCTGGCCGCCGACGTCATCAAGATCGACGCGGACACGTCCGAATGGGCGATATGGCGCGGCATGGCCGGTCTGCTCGCGCAGCGACGACCGATCACCATCTTCCTCGAATTCGCCGCCGCGCGCTACGCCGATCCGGCGATGTTCTTGGACGAGGTGCTGAGCCACGATCTATCGCTCAACGTGGTCGACCTCGAGCGGGGCGTAATACCGATCACGCGGGAAGAGGTCCTGGCAAGCACCGACGGGCTCGATATCATGCTGGTGCTTAGCCGCTGACGGGGCGTGTCACGCTTGTCGGGCGACGATCGTGAGCGCGGTCAGGAGCATCGTTTGCTCGGCCGATACCAAGAGTTCGACGGTGTCGGTTCGATCCAGGGCGAAGGGTATCGCCGCCCGAGCGGTGCCGTCCGATCGATCGAGGGTCACCCGTAACTGCGTCTCGGCGGACGTGATGCGGCAGGTCTCGCCCCCCTTTCCCGCAAAGTCCAGGCGCAGCGTCCAGTCGCCGGCCGGGATCGCCATTCTGAGCATCGATGCGATGCGCCCGACGGGGTTTCCGCGCGCCTCCGGCTCGGCCCAGCCTGAACCGGTGCGAAAGGCTTCACCGGATCGCGCGCTCGCATCGGACACGGTTTCGGACCCGAAAACATAGCGAACGTCCGGCTCGGCCTGCGCCATTCTACGCGGCGGAGCCGGTTGCGCGGCAAGCCTCGACGTCTCGGCGGCCAATGCCATGGCAATCTCATGCCATGACCTTGGCACGAAGCATTTCCGAATGTGATTTTCGGCCGATTTCCGATGGGCATCGTCTAGGATAAGCGGTGCGATCGATCGGGCTATCGTTGCGTGGTCGTGGGGGTCGAAATAGACGGCAAAGGAACCACCCGCTTCGGGAAGCGAGGACGTGTTCGAGATCGCCGGCACGCGACCATGGCAAAGCGATTCCGTGACCGGAAGGCCCCAGCCTTCGTAGAAACTCGGGTAGAGCGTGAACAATGCGCAGCGGTAGAGGAGGTCCAGATCGGCGTCGGCGATGCCCGACAGCAGCAGAACCTTATTACGCAGGGCGCGGTGCCGCCGAAGCTTGTCATGCACTGCGTCGTTTAGCCAGCCCGATCCGCCGACGCATACGAGCGTCGGTATTCTCGTTGGGCCATAGTTCGCGATCAGGTCTAGCCAAGCCTCAAACGCCCCTACATGGTTCTTGCGAGGCTCGATTGTCGACACCATCAGCACATAATCGTTCGGTGCCAGCTTCCAGGCGGCAAGCCGCTCGTCCCCGCTCGGCGGCCGATCGGCGCGCGTGAAATCGCCGTCCATCGTTACCACGCCGATCGAATTGGAAGCGATCATACTTCCCAGGTCGTCAGCGATGCGCAGCAGGTCGGATCGCGTCGCATGCGAGATGGCGATCAGCCCGTCCGCCGCTTCGAACAGGCCGTTCATCCATGCGCGATAGTCGCGCGCCAGTGCGGTCGGAAACCACTGCGGCGCAAACATTGGAATACAATCATAGACCATTGGGACATAAGCGATCCTGGTCTCTTCGCGCGCTATCCGGACATCCAGGAAATAATTGCGTTCCGACCAGGACGTGCCGAGATTGAGCAGCACCGCGCCCTCTGCAAACTGCAGCAGCGGGGCCCGGGCCAGTGTCAGATGCGCCGTCGCGACGGCGCGGCGCCATGCCGGATCTTGGCGGTCGTCGCTCGCCAAGGCCATTCGCGCAAGCGCCACGAAGCTATCGGCGTCGATCGCCGTCCACCCCCGGCGTAAGGAGGAATAGCAGCAGATCGTCGCGAGTTCGGCCTCGTGACGGCCGATCGCCATGACGATCTCGATCTGGACACGCTGTATCCCGGTGGGCAGCCTGCCCCGACCGAAATAGGCGAGTAGATCGGAGATATCGATGCACAGTGCCCTAGATCGCACGGCCCATTGGCAGGTTGAAGGCGCCGATGCTTCCAACTCGAGCATCGAAGCGACATGAGCCATCACGGCCTCGCGTTCTGGCCCTGCCGCCGGTGCGGTCCGCAGCGCATCGATTACCGTCGACAGATCGGAGGACGACCGCGCGAGCGCGGCCAGATAATGTCGGTTGGCCTCCTCCGTCCGCCCGAGCAGCTTGGCGGTGAGGCCGAGATGGACCCATGGATCGGCGTCGGTTGGCGCTAGAGCCGCGGCGCGAGCATAATCCGCCTGCGCCGCTTCGATCGCGCCGGCCTCCTTGCGGGCATGGCCCAGCTGGACCCAGATGTGCGCCAAATGCGGGGAGATCCGCAACGCGGCGGTATAGGCCGTCACCGCTTGCTGCCAGTCACCGCGTCCACGCGCGGCATCGGCGCGCCTGATCGCGCGCGCCGTGCCGCGGTCGATCGCAATGCCGTTCGAGCGCGGCCGTATCAGGCGAAGCAACGATCGGGCGCCGCTCATCGGACGACCCTAAAACGGCGAGAGACGGTGATCATCCCGGCGTCCATGCCCCCTGGCGCGTGGGGTGTCGATGGTCGAAATCCAGGCTCCGGCCACCGTGGCGCTCGGCAAAAGCGCTTGCATGGACTCGATGAAGTTGACACGGGGCAGGTATGTAATCGAACATGTCAAAGGGCATTCATGACCAAAAAGGCTTTGATCACAGGCATCACCGGTCAGGACGGTGCCTATCTCTCGCAGCTTCTCCTGAAGAAGGGGTATGAGGTGCATGGCATCGTGCGGCGTTCGTCGCATCACGGTGTTGCCGATCATCGGCTGCGCTGGCTGCGGATCGAGAACGACGTCACCCTGCATGATGCCAATCTCGTCGATCTTTCGTCGCTGATACGTGTCATCCAGGAGGTGCGGCCCGACGAGGTCTACAATCTCGCAGCGCAGTCCTTCGTGGCCTCGTCGTGGAACCAGCCGCTCTTGACCTGCCGGGTCACCGCCGAGGGCGTGACCATGATGCTCGAAGCGCTGCGTATCGCGGCGCCTCATGCGCATTTCTACCAGGCGTCCTCATCTGAAATGTATGGCCTGATCCAGCAGTCGCACCAGAGCGAAACCACGCCCTTCTATCCTCGGTCGCCCTACGCCGTCGCCAAGTTGTACGGCCACTGGATCACCGTGAATTACCGCGAAAGCTTCGGGGTCCACGCATCGTCGGGCATCCTGTTCAATCATGAGAGCCCGCTGCGCGGCGTCGAGTTCGTAACCCGCAAGGTGACCGACGGAGTGGCGCGCATCAAGCTCGGGCTCGCCAACGAGCTTCGGCTCGGTAATATCGACGCGAAGCGCGATTGGGGGCACGCCCGCGACTACGTCAAGGCGATGTGGCTCATGCTACAGCAAGATGCCGCAGACGACTATGTTGTGGCGACCGGGCGAACGACCAGTGTCCGCGACATGTGCGAGATCGCCTTTCAGCATGTCGGACTGGAAACGGAGAAGTATCTTATCGTCGATCCGAAGCTGTTCCGTCCGGCCGAGGTCGACGTGCTGCTGGGTGATCCAGCCAAGGCAAAGCGGGTGCTCGGCTGGGAAGCGGAGACGACGCTCGAGGAAATGATCTGCGAGATGGTCGATGCCGATCTCGATCGGCTGGCTATCAAGGCGGCGACTTCGAGGACCTATGCCTGATGACGCGAGGTGAGGGGGCGTCCCGCCGGATACTTGTCACCGGCGGCAGTGGCTTCGTCGGCCGCCATCTCCTCGCCGAGTTGACGGAAAACGCGCGTTCGGGCGACGTCATATTGCAAGCTGGGCGAGAGCCCGACTGTGACGTCCCGCTTGATCTGAAGGACGTCGCTTCGGTGAGCGCTGCGGTGGCCGCCGCTCGCCCCGATGTCGTCCTGCATCTTGCCGGGGAAGCGTCGGTCGCGCAGGCTGGCAACAATGCCGCGGCCACATGGCAGCTCAATCTTGTCGGCACGATGGCACTTGCGGTCGCATTGGGCGAGGTAAGTCCATCCGCGACGTTGCTGTTCACCAGCAGCGCCGAGGTCTATGGCCGGGCCTTCCTTGACGGCGTGGTCGACGAGACGGTGCGGCCCGCCCCTAGTTCCATCTATGCGCAGGCAAAGCTGGCGGCCGAGCAGATGCTCGCAGCGGTGTTGCCGGCCAGTGCGACGTTGGTCGTCGTCCGGCCGTCCAATCACATCGGGCCAGGACAGGACGAGCGCTTCGCGCTGCCATCGTTCGCTCAGCAGATCGCGCGTGCCGAACTGGCCGGGGAGACGGCGCGAATTCAAGTTGGCAATCTCGATACGCAACGCGATTTTATGGACGTCCGCGACGTCGTTCGCGCGTATCGGGCTTTGGTCGATCGCTTTGCAGGCACCGGCGCCCGCGAGACGTTCAACATCTCGTCCCAGAACGTGGTACCGATCCGGACCCTTCTGGAAGCGCTGCGCGGGGACGCGACCGTCGCCAGCGAACTAATCGTCGATCCCGAGCGGTCGCGCGCCTCCGAAGTACCTTCGGCCGCCATGGATTCGTCGCGTCTGCGCGAGACGATCGGATGGGTTCCGGCGATCGCGATCGAGGAATCGGCACGCGACGTCTTGAACGCCGCGCGCCGCCGGCAATATGACATCGGCCTCAACCAGCGGACCGGCGCAAGCCCGAAAGCGAATGCTCGATGATAATGTTCGATAACGTGACCAAGACATACCATCTCCGTCGGTTCGAGAAGCAGGTTCTGAATCCTCTTTCCTTCGAGATTCCGAGAGGGACGAGCCTCGGCATATGCGGCGCCAACGGTGCGGGCAAATCGACGCTGATGCGCCTCATCTCCGGGGTCGAGGCGCCCACCACGGGCCGGGTGACGCGCGACGGCAGCTGCTCTTGGCCGATCGGCTATACGAGCTGTTTTCAATCGACCCTGACGGGCGCCGACAATTCGCGCTTCATTGCCCGGATCTACGGCCGGGACATTGGGCCGCTGCTCGATTACGTCGAGGATTTTGCGCAGCTTGGCCCGTATTTCCATCAGCCGATCTTCAGCTATTCGGCTGGCATGTTGGCGCGCTTGGCGTTCGGGTTGTCGCTGGCGATCGATTTCGACTGCTATCTGGTCGATGAGGTCACGGCGGCGGGCGACGACCGGTTCCGGCAGCGATGCGCCGACGCGCTTCATCATCGTCGCGAAACGGGAACGCTCGTCATGATCAGTCACGATCCATCAACGCTGCAGCTGTATTGCGATACCGGTGCGGTGCTGAGCGGCGGAAATCTGATCTTTTACGACAGCGTCGACGAAGCGGTTGCTGTCCATATGCATAACCAGAGCGTGGCTGCCTAGAAATTGTCCGGATCGGAGCGGACTGCGTATCGGGCCCGGATGCCGGCCGGCATTTGGGCTGCCTTCGTCGTCGCGTGGATCGGCCTGCGACGTGATATCCGCCAGCGCTTGACAGCGATCCATTGGTATTTAGAGGCACGTGCTCCCGCACGTGGCGGCAATGAATGACGGCAGAGGTGTTTGTTGATGGCGATCTCTCGCAAGCGAGTTCTGGTGTCGGGAGGTGCGGGGTTCCTCGGATCTCATCTTTGTACAAGATTGGTCGAAGCCGGCGACGATGTGTTGTGCGTCGACAATTATTTTACCGGCCGTAAGGAAAACGTAGCGCATCTTCTGCAAAATCCGCGTTTCGAAGCGGTTCGGCACGATGTGACGTTTCCGCTGTATGTTGAGGTCGACGAGATCTACAATCTCGCATGCCCGGCGTCGCCTATCCATTATCAGTTCGATCCGGTCCAAACGACGAAGACGAGCGTCGTCGGCGCGATCAACATGCTTGGACTTGCCAAGCGGGTTAAGGCCAAGATCTTTCAGGCGAGCACGAGCGAGGTCTATGGCGAACCGGAGATTCATCCGCAGACCGAAGATTATCGCGGGAACGTCAATCCGCTTGGTCCACGCGCCTGTTACGACGAGGGAAAACGCGCGGCCGAGACCTTGTTCTTCGATTATTATCGGCAGCATGGCGTCAGGATCAAGATTGCCCGCATCTTCAACACCTATGGCCCGCGGATGCACCCGGAAGATGGGCGCGTCGTCTCTAACTTCATCATGCAGGCGCTGCGGAACGAGCCGGTTACGCTGTACGGCCGGGGGACCCAGACGCGCGCCTTCTGCTACGTCGACGACCTGGTCGAAGGGTTCATCCGCTTGATGGCAACCGGCGACGACGTGGTCGGCCCGATCAACCTGGGCAATCCGCATGAGATCACCGTCCTTGAGCTTGCCGAACGGATCATCGCGCTGACCGGATCTAAGTCCGAGATCGTCTTTTCTCCGCTTCCGAAGGACGATCCGACCCAGCGCTGCCCCGACATCGGGCTTGCCGAACGAACCCTGGCCTGGCGTCCGAGCGTGGAACTCGACACCGGACTGACGAAGACGATCCGATATTTCGACGAGCTTATCCGGCGGCGCGAGTAGAAGCGGGCGCCTTGACAAAAAGCGAGCAGTCGATGTCGGACGTGATGACCATCATCTCCCCCCAGGACATGATCGAGCGCGTCGGCGGTCCGATCAATCCGTTGCTGACGGTCGTCGCGGTCCGGCAGCCGGAAGATGCGGCGCTGCGCTACCTGCTGTGCGAATTGGCGGACGGGCCGCATTATCGCGTGCTGGATACGGTAGCGTATCTGCGGCATCTCGAAGCGGTGGCGGTCGCGAACGGGGTGGCCATTACCGAAGATGCCGACATCGTCTTCCAGGCGGAAGATATTCCGGTCGATGTGGGAAGCGTATCCTGGGAAGCGCGTTCGGGGTGGCGAGGCGTCAGGCTCGTCCCTGATATCTATTATTACAATGCGCTTGGCTACGAGGATTTCTTGCCAGACCTGGCAGCTTGGCGAGATCGCCGGCCATGCTTTGTCTGGCGAGGCTCTTCGACCGGACGTTTCGGGCAGCTCGTCTCTGATCTGGACGATCTTCCCCGCTATCGCCTGTGTCGACAGGCAATGGAATTGGGCGATGCGGCCGATATGGCCCTGACGGACGTCGTTCAGACCGCGCATCCGCAGCATGAGGGCCTGATACGTGATCGTCTCCAGCAGGAAGGGCTGATCAAGCCCTTTCTGCCGATGTCGGAAATGGCACGCTGCCGTTACATCATCGACATCGATGGTAACGCCAACAGCTGGAACTTCATGCAGAAGCTGCGCCTGGGATGCTGCACGCTGCGCGTGGACAGCGAGTGGACGCAGTGGTTTTCGGAGCGGCTGATCGCCTGGCGGCATTATGTGCCGATCGCCGCCGACCTATCGGATTTTGTCGACAAGGCGCGGTGGTGCCTGGCGCACCCGGCCGAATCGGAAGCCATCGCAGCCGACGGCGCGACGTTCGCGCGCGATATGCGCTTCTCGGCCGAAATGCTCCTCGCGGCAAAAACGGTGTTCGCTGATCGCTGAGCGATCGAGACGCGGCGCCGACGCTGCGCGACATAATCCTCTCGGGGATGGTCGTGTTCGATCCGGCCGCGGTGCGGCGTTGCCTCGGCGGGACGATGGTGTATGCGTTGCGGGATCAGCTTAAAGGCCGCGGAGCCAGATGAAATTTCACTTTTGGCGTAAGCCGACGCTCCGTCGGATCGGCGACGCCCATCGCAACAACGCCGAGTGGACGTCCGCTGCGGAAGCCTATCGGTCGCACCTGGCGCAGCAACCGGGAGACGGCGCGATATGGGTTCAGCTGGGCCATGCCGAGAAGGAAAACGCCAATTTCGATCAGGCGGAGATCGCCTATGGCCGCGCGGCGGAACTGATGCCCGATGATGCGGACGTACTGGTTCACTGGGGAGATCTGCTCAAACGACAGGCGCGCAAGTCCGCGGCTCTCGACGTGTTCCGTAAGCTGCTCCATCTGCGGCCGGACAGCGAAATCATGCAGCAGGTCCGTGATCTGTTGCCGCAGGACAGGAATGGAGCGCAGGTTGCCAAGGCCGGCACGATCGCCTTCGCGCTGGAGGATTTCTTCCAGTCCTTCGACCAGCATTCCAGTGCGACGGGCGTGCAACGCGTACAAATCGGTCTGGTACGCGCGGCGATTGCCGATACCGGGCTCACCGCGCTGTTCTTCCTGACCGGACGCGACCATGACGGCTTGGCCGCCTTCTTCAGCGTCGCCGAACCCGCGCTGATCGCGATCCTCGATTATGTATCGGGCGATGCGGTCGACCAGCGCGTCCTGCAGTCCCTGTTGCTCGAAGCGCGGCTGTCTGCCGCACCGCTGCTACTCGGCGAAGGGTGCACGATCCTCCATGGCGGATCGTTCTGGACCGGCGAGACCGGGATAGGCGACTATCTGGGCGCGCTGAGATCAGGCGCCCGATTGATGACGATCATCTACGACATCATTCCGGTCACCCATCCGGAATATTGCGAGGTGAACCTCTCCCGACTATTCTGGCAGCGGCTGTCCGAACTTCTCTATGCCGCCGACTTTATCATGACGATCTCGGATCACACCCAGATCGATCTGAAGCGATTCGTCGCCGGCTATCAGGGGCGCGATATTCCGATGAAGGCGGTGCCGCTGGCCCACGCGCTAACGCTCGCGCAACGCGACGCGGCGCGCTGGCCGACGTCGCTCGCCGGGCTGAAAGGCAAGCGGTACGTCGCCTACGTATCGACGATCGAGGGACGCAAGAACCACGTCTATGTCGTCCGAGCGTGGCAGGCGTTGATCGCGGACGGCGTTGATGTACCCGATCTGGTGTTTGTCGGTCGCATCGGGTGGAAGGCCGACGAGCTGTCCGCGTTGCTGGCCGGCACCAACAACCTCGATCGACGCGTTCACGTGGTGCATGGTCTGTCCGATGGCGAGCTGGACGCGGTTTATCGCGGAGCGCTTTTCACGGTGTTCACGAGCTTCACCGAAGGCTGGGGCCTGCCGGTGGGCGAGAGTCTGACGCGCGGCATTCCTTGCGTCGCGTCGCGTATCTCGGCGATACCCGAGGTCGGTGGTGATTTTGTAGATTATGTCGATCCGAACGATCTTGCCGGCGGGATCGCGGTCCTCCGGCGCATGATCGAGGACGATGCGTACCGAGCCGCTCGCCAAGCGCTCATCCGCGAGCGGTTCGTACCCCGGACGTGGGACGAGGTCGGCGCGAACTTCCTCGCTGCCGTCAAGGAGCGGCTGGCCGTCGCGCCGATCCCCGAAGGCTCGGGTCCGGTGCTGCTCGAGGAAGGGAAGATCTATCGTCCCGGCCGAATCCACGCGCATGTCGAACCGGTCGCCGAGCAGCTTGCCAATCCGCTTTCGCTGCCGATGACGATGAGCTTCTACGAGCCCGAACTGCACGGCGCGTGGCTGCGCGGTACCGAGGGTGAACTGACCTTCGCCACGAGCGTGGCACCCGGCGAGGCGATCGTCCTGTTTCTCGAACTCACGGCCGCGCCCTGGGCCGCGAGCAGGCCGTTCTCGGTTTCGCTTACGACCTCCAAAGGAGTGCGGCGCTGGCTGATCCTGTCGAGCCGGGGCAGTAATCTGATCCGGCTCGAAGGGAAGACCGCCGCCGATTCCACCTGCACCCTGATGTTCCGCCTCGACGGCGAGGCGCAGGTTCCGACGGGCGACGTTAGGCGGTTCGCGGTGGCGCTCAATGCCTTCGGCTATGTCCGTCGCTCGCAGGCGACGCTTCGGCTCGACCTGCGTGAAGAGTTCATCATCAGGTCCATCGAATGATCTTTTTTGGGATCGGCGCAGCCGTCGATCGTTTTGCCTGCGAACGCGATATCATCGCCCTTCGAATCAAGAGGAACAAGCGTGCGCGAGTTTGAAGACGGAACCATCCTGTTTTCGGTGCAAGACCTGTTCGGCTATCTTCGTGCGCATGCGACGATGTCCGGTATCCAGCGGGTACAGGCCGGTATCGCGCTCTATGGGATCACGAACGAGCCGGGTAATATCGGCTTCATCCTGAACGATCTGACGGATCGTCATCGGGACGGCGAGTTCATGCTGATCGACCAGCAGAGCTTTCGCGACATCATCGTTTACGCATCGGGCGACAAGGTCGATCACCATCAACTCCGGCGGATGCTGAACGCATGCGAGGAAGCAGCCGAGCGCATCCGGCCGTCGCAGGGGGTTACGATCATCCTGCTCGGCGCGTTCTGGGGGCACGGCAACACGATCGACCGTTACGTGACCGCGCGGCGGGCGGGCGTGAAGATAGGCGCCTACGTGTACGACATCATACCGGTGACCTATCCGGAATATTGCGATGCTGCGCTTGCGCGCGATTTCTCGATGTCGGTGGGCGAGCTCGGTCTGGTCGTCGATTTCATTTTCACGATCTCGGATTATACGCGCGAGACCCTAGCCGAGCTGTTCCGCAAGACCGGCGGTCGCGACATCCCGATGAAAACCGTGCCGCTCGCACATTCCATGACGGTGCCCGATCTGGGTATCCAAAGCTGGCCGGCGCCGCTCAGGCGGATCAAGGGCCGTGACTACGTCGCCTATATATCGACAGTCGAGGCGCGGAAGAACCATCTCTACGTCGTCAACGCCTGGCGCGAGCTGATCGCGCAGGGCGTCGATGTTCCGGATCTCGTCTTCGTCGGCCGCAAGGGATGGCGGATCAGCGGGCTAATGGATCTGCTCGACGGGACGCACTATCTCGGCGATCGCGTGCACATCGTGCATGACCTGTCCGATGCCGAACTCAACAGCGTCTACGCGAACTGCCTATTCACGGTGTTCACCAGCTTCGTCGAGGGCTGGGGGCTGCCGGTCGGCGAAAGCCTGATCCACAACGTGCCCTGCGTCGCGTCGAACACGTCGTCGATCCCCGAGGTGGGCGGCGAGTTCGTCGATTACGTCGATCCGCTCAATCTTCGCGACGGGATCGAGGTGATCAAGCGGCTGATTGAGGATTCTGTCTATCGCGAGTCGCGTCGAACGGCGATCCAATCGTCTTTCGTGCGGAGAGGCTGGGACGATGTCGGACGGGACTTCTTCGAAAAGACGCGCGAGGCGATGGCGGTCGATTATCCGGCGCGCCCGATCTATCCCCGCCTGGCCGAGGGAGTGCGGTTCAATCTGGGCGATCTGGTGACGGCGCCGATCGTGATGGCCCGCTATGTGCCCGGCCCGATGCGGATGGCGCTCGTCGAATCCTTCTATGCCTTGGAAGCGCACGGCGCATGGATGCGCGGGCGCGTCGGCGAACTGAAGTTCCTCACCTCGCTGGCCGAGGGCGAGAGTATCGTCGTCTATGTCGAATTGAATACGCCGCATATTAGCAGCCCATCGGTCGCGATCTATGTCGTGGGGGAGGGCGGCCGCAAGGCGGGTGTCGTTCACCGCCATGAACTCGTTTCCGACGCGCGCAACTACGTCCGTGCCAAAGGTGTCGTCGGCAAGGCGGGACTATGTGCGGTGATCATCGAACTGGACCAGGATATCGTGGCCTCGACAGGTGCCGACAAGCGTCTGCTGGGCGTCGGCCTGGTCGCGATAGGCTATGCCCGCGAAGACGATATGCTGGCGCGCGAGGATCTGGTCGAGCAGTTTACCTTCCACGATCTGACGCCGGATCACTGACCCGACTAAGCGACCTCGCCGGCGAATGCCGGCGATCGGCGCCCGGACGCCGGCTATGTCTTGAAGCGCGGATAGTTGAGCAGGCAACCAACGAAGCTCTGGCTGCTGGCGGCGTTTGCGATGTGCGGATCGGCGACGAATTGCCGCGATGTCGGGGCGACGTTTGTACCCTGCGTGATCTGCCGGATGCCGCAACTCGCCGGGTAGCGGCCGCTCGCTGCGACGATCTGATTGGCACCGATCTCCATCGGGCCGGTCAGCCCATCGATGTTCATGCCTAGCATCGCGTTGCGCACACGGTTGCCGACGACCTTGCCGCCGCTGGTCGGCGCCTGATACCAGGGCGAGGCGCCGATCATGATGCCGAACCCACAGCGATGGGCTGCGCCGCAGTCGATGTCGTTGTTCAAGAAGGTCGTGCCGTCATACCGTCCGCTCGTCGCGCCGCCCGGCCACGCGTGGATCATAAGTTCTGCGAACGAACCGCCGCGCTCGGCGGCAGAGTGTCTGAAACGGTTGCCGGTCACCGTGCACGCGGTGCAGCCGCCGAATATCATCTGGACGTCGGTGTTGTCGAGGAAGCTGTTGTCCCGAACCTCGAGCGCGTTGCCATCGTGGACCGTCAGCCCATCCGACCACATCATATCGACGTTGTGGGTGCCATTGTCGGCGAACAGGTTGCCGGCGATCATACCCGATCCGCTTCCGAATTCGAAAGCCGAGTAGCAGGCGAAGTCGCGGAACACCGAATGTGTCACGCGGATGCGCTGCCCGCTGAACCGCAACCCACCCGCCAGCGATCGCGCGTGCTGCGAGAGGCAGAGGGCGTGCGCGGCCTGCGGCGCCCGGATGCGAGTGCCGACGAAGATGAGGTGATCGAGCGTCACGTCGTCGGCCTGGATGTCGATCGGCAGCGGCGCTTTGGCCAACCCGTTCGCGGACATCGTCGGCATCAATGTGGCGCACCGCGGATCTGCGAGACCGCAGGGTGCTGAGGCGGACGACAACCCGGCGGTCGATAGCGATACCGCGTGCCGGATCGTGACCGGGGACAGGAGCAGATAATGTCCCGCCGGGAGGTTCACCACGCCGCCCGGCCTGGCGACATCGAGGCAATGTTGCAGCGCCGGCGCGGCGTCGTCGCGTCCGGGCGCCAGCGGCCGAAGCGCCGTGCAGACATCCTGGGACGCCGCGATGCTGCGATTTCCCGAAAAGGGCGCGATGATTGCAATCATCGCGATCGCGCAGACCGCCGCTATCGTCAGAACCAGCTTCGATCGGGATATTCGCTGCATCGACACCAATTCATGCCCCTTCAGAAGTATGCCCGATCGACTGACTTGAAAACCGGCGTTCGATTGGGCAGTGCGCGTTGTGCCCGCCTCGCGCGGAATGTCTTGTGAAACAGAACCGCGAAGAACAGATGGCGTTCCACTTCGGCCAGCGCCGCACTCTCCGACGCCGCGGCGATCGGTATCGGGACGCCGGCCTTTGGCCGCGGGCGGAAAAGGCCTACTCGGCATATCTCGCGCACCAGCCCGACGACGCGCCGATCTATGTTCAATTAGGTCATGTGCTCAAGGAGCAGGGCAAGTCGGCCGAGGCCGCCGATGCATATCGGGAGGGCGCGGCGAGGCTCGGCGAAGATGCCGACAGCCTGATGCATTGGGCCAACGCGCTCTATGCGCTCGGTCGTCATCGCGATGCGGCGGACGCCTATCGTCGCTGCTTCGCCGCGCGGCCCGACGCAGCGGTGCTCCGCCGGCTCATGCTCCTCTCCGACCCTTCGACCATGCCGGACACGACGCTGCTGGCCGAGGGCAGCCTGCTTTTTTCGGTGCAGGATTTGTTCGACTATCTCGCGGCGCATGCGACGCTTTCGGGCATCCAGCGCGTGCAGGCCGGGATCCTGTCGCATCTTTTCGACGAGGCGTCGGCCGACACCCACTTCATTCTGGGCTATTCTGAAAGCCTGCCGGATACCCTGCTGCCCGGCGAATATTGGCGGATCGACGAGCAATCGTTGAAGACGGTTCTCGACCACGTCTTTTCCGACGCGGTCGATCGCGACGCGGTACGGCTGTCGCTCGCCCGGTGCGAGGCGGGGGCGACGCGCGTCCGGCCTACCGCGGGCAGCGCGATCGTCGTGCTCGGGGCGTTCTGGTCCTACGGCAACGCCATTGATCGCCTGCTGGCGTCGCAGCGCGACGGTGTCACGCTCGGGGTCTGTCTCTACGATCTGATCCCTCTGACGCATCCTTCGTTCTGCGATGCGGGTCTCGTCGCGGCGTTCGGCAGAGCGCTCGCCGAGATGGCTGCGGTCGTCGATTTCGTCATCACCATCTCCGATTGCACGCGAACCGCGATGCTCGCATACATGGAAGCGACGGGCAGGGCCGGCGTCCGGGTCATGACGGTACCGCTGGCGCGATGCGCACCCGGCGGAGGTTCGGCCGGTGCCTGCGCGCCTGCGATCTTGGACGCGCTGCATGGTCGCCCCTATGTCGCCTATGTTTCGACGATCGAGGGCCGCAAGAACCATATCTACGTGGTCGAGGCGTGGCAGCGGATGATTGCGGACGGGATCGACGTTCCGGATCTGCTGTTCGTCGGTCGGCTGGGTTGGCGGATCGATCCGCTGATCGAAAGGCTGGAGGAGACGGATTGGCTCGATCGCCGTGTGCATCTCGTTCACGATCTTTCCGACGGGGAACTCAATGCGGTCTATGCTCAAAGTCGCTTCACGCTGTTCACGAGTTTCGTGGAGGGCTGGGGGCTTCCCGTCGGTGAGAGCTTGAGCCACGGCCGACCCTGCATCGCATCCGGCGTGTCGGCGATCCCTGAGGTGGGCGGCGAACTCGTCGATTATATCGATCCGACCGATTTGGAGAGCGGGATCGCGGGGTTTCGGCGCATGATCTGCGATGCGGACTACAGGACGGCGCGATCGGCGGAGATCGTGCGAACGTTCGTGCCGCGCGACTGGAACGACGTCGGCCGTGACTTCGTCGCCGCGGTACGCGAGTTGGCGCACGCCGGCGCTGTTGAGACGCTGCCGGTCGCAATCCCCGAGCAGCGGATGATGCGGCTGGACGAGGGCGCGGGTTCGTCTGCAACGCCGGCGGACTATGCGCGCAATCCCACAGGCCTGCTTTTCGATTCCTTCTATCCGCCGCACGCCGACGGCATGTGGATGCGCGGTCGGCAGGGCCGCATTCGGCTGGCGCAGGGCCTTGCCCCCAACCGGCCGGTGACAGTCGAACTCGGGCTGATCGCCGCGCCGTGGAGCGGCCATTGCGCCATTCGGATATCGTCGGGCGATCCCTCGAGGGGCGGACCGCCGATCATTCTTCCGATCGCAGCGCTGTCCGCGTCCGAAGCGGTGATATGGCATACCAAGGTCGATGACGCCGGGAACCTGACCGTCGACCTGTTGGTCGAAGGCGCGTTCGGATGCCCTCCCGAGACACCGCGAAGGTTTGCGATCGGGGTGAGCCGGATCGGCTATGCGGGCGGTTAGGGCGTCGCGAGACGGGAGGCGGCACATTGTCAGTAAAAGTTCGCGATCGGCAGCCGCGAACCGATAAGGCGAAGGCCGGATCGTCCGGGTCGGACGCTTTTCGACCGGGCGATTTGGGGCCACCATGAATCTTGTTTACCCTGCGCCCCTGTCCTCCTAATCCGCCAGCTTAACGAAGAAATCCAAATAGCTGGGATCATCGATGGTTGTTAGGCATATGACGCGCAGGTTCACGGGCGCAGGCCGTTGCGGGCTGGTTACGTCCGTCGCTCTGCTTCTGGCGGGCTGCGCCTCGCTGCCCACCACGGGGCCGACCGGTCATCAGGTCCAGAAGGACGTCGCGGGCCGGGACAATGCCTTCGGATACAAGATCATCGACATTGCGCCCGATACGGTTTCCGCGCCGCTGCAGCCGGGCGGCATGGCGACCTTGGCGTCGCTCGACACAATCGGCAGGGTGGACGTCCTCGGGCCGGGCGACATCGTTTCCGTCGAGATATTCGAAGTCGGGTCGGGCCTTTTCGCCGGCGGGCGCGCCAGCATGGGCAGCGCAGGCGGCGTCGGCAGCGACGAGATCGCGACACCTTCGGCGAGCGGCAAGGGCCTCGGCGACGGCCTGGCCGTCGATCGTGAGGGGTTCATCAGCGTGCCCTATGTCGGTCGGTTGCACGTGGCAGGATTGACTACGGGCGAAGTCCAGGATCGGATATTGGCTGGCTTGAAGGGCAAATCGCAAAGCCCGCAGGTCATCGTATCGATTTCTAAGAATCTTGCCAACACAGTGGTCGTCATGGGCGCGGTGGCGAAGCCGGGCCGATTGGAACTGACGCTGGCCGGCGAACATCTTCTCGACGCGATTGCCGAGGCCGGCGGGCTCAACCTATTTGTGACGAGTGGTTCGTCCACCGCGACGGGCACCGGGCCGCAGGACATGATCGTCCGGTTCACTCGCGGCGGGCGGACCGTGAGCGAGCCTCTCGACACGATCGAGCCGGGGTCGCCTGACGACCTGAAATTGTTGCCGGGAGATCGGATCGACCTCCTGCGCCAGCCCCGTACGTTCATCGTTTTCGGTGCGACCGACAAGATCGCGCAATTGCCGTTCGAGAGCGCCAGCTTGTCGCTTGCCGAGGCGCTTGCCCGCATCGGCGGCCCAAGCGACTCGCGTGCGGACCCCCGCGCCATCTTCGTGTTCCGTCTGCTTCGCCCCGCTGCGCCCGCTGCCGCCGGGATTGCGCCGCCGCCGCCGCAGGCGGTGATTTACCGTCTCAACATGATGAAGGCATCGGGCTATTTCCTGTCGCAGCGTTTCGCAATGCAGGACAAGGATCTGATCTACATCGCCAATGCATCGTCCAACCTGCCGACGAAATTCGTCCAGATCATCAACCAGCTCTTCTCGCCGGTGTTCGCTATCCGCGCGGCAACCGCCAACTAGCGCCTGTTCGAGCCGCTCGAAGGCCGCCGCAGGCTGCGTGGCCTAATGCGGCTGGCCGATATGGAAGGGGAGCCTATGGCTATCGATACCCAGGACATCGTACGGGCACTCCGTCTGGCAAGTGGATACGAGCGTCATTTCGATGACGTAGCCGGGCTTGCCGCCAGGATATCCGACGACCCGACGACGCTCATGACGGTCGCGGAGGAGATTCGCTACGAAGCCTGGCTGGCGCTGACCAAGGCGATACCGGATCATTCGCAGTTCGGCGAGTTCAGGCTGCTGCTGCGGGCGCTGGTCGGACGCGCTGCTTCGCCGGGCATCGTCGTCGATGCCGGCGCACGCGAACGCAACGGCTCGAACAGCTACGATCTCATCGCCGATTTCGGCTGGCGCGGGGTGCTGATCGAGGCACTCCCCGAACGGGCCGCCGCGCTTCGCGACGAATTCGGCGACTGGGACTATCAGGTCGTCGAATGTGCCGTCGGTCTCTCGCCGGGGCGCCAGCCGCTCTGGCTGGGTCATGCGGCCGTGATCACGTCGCTCTATCCCGAGGTGGCGACGGAATATGGCGGCAAGGGGGAGTCGATCGAGGTCGAGGTGCGGCGGCTTGCCGACATCATGGCAGACGCAGGCGTGCCGCACGATTTCGACCTGCTCAGCATCGATATCGAAGGGATCGACATCCCCGTCCTCAATGATCTGATCGAAACGTCACCCTACCGCCCGCGCTATGTGGTGATCGAAGCGCCGCATCAGCTCGTCAAGCAGCTGGACGAGGTCGGCGTTTCGACGGCGGTGCTCGCCGCCTACCGCGAAATCGGACGGACGTTGCCCAACATGCTGCTCGAGCGCATCTGAGGCCGTCGCCGGCGCGCCACACGCGCCGGGACGATCGCGCGTGTGGCGCGCTGTGCGATGCAGCTACGCGCTGTGTTCGCGAACCCCCGCCGCGATCAGCCAGCCGATCCCGTAGGCGAGCAAAAGCGACAGAAAAACCGTCAGCACGATGCGAATCCGCTTGGGATAGAGCGACTTGACCGGAAGATTGGGGTTCACCAGCCGCAACACGAACAATTGCTGCTTGCTGGCGTCGTCGCGGGCCTTCTGCAGCGAGGCGGCGGCGATGTCATATTGCTTTGACGCAAATTCCTGCCGTAGTTGCAGGCCTTCGTAGGTGCCGAGGCCGGTCGCGACGTTGCCTGGTCCCTGTGCCAGCTTGGCGTTCTCGCTCGCCACCTGGATGGAGAGCGCCGCCACCTGTTGACGCAAGGCCACAAGCTGCGGACTGTTCGCGTTCAGCGCGCCCGCCATCGCCGCCTCTTGCGCACGCGCGCTCGCCAGACGGGACTGGAGCTGCGCAACCATCGCGACGCGTGCCTGCCCGGTCGTCTGCGGGTTGAAGTCTCCCTGGCTACGGCGGAAACTCGTGATCTGCGACTGGATGGAGGCGACCGACTGCTCGGCCTCGTCAACCTGCCGCCGTGCCATCGCAACCGAGCTTGCGTAGTTGCGCTGGTTCATCGCGTTGACACGCTCTTCACTCAGCTCGAGCAGCTGATTGATGATCGCCAGCGAGTCCGCCGGCCTGAACGCGCGGACCTTGAGCGTCGCGATCCCGTCGTCGCTGTTGATCTTCACGTCGATCTTGCCGTTGTAGTAGGACAGAAGGCTCTCCGGCGCCGGGTTGGCGCGCCACAAGCCCGAAAAAGGATCGGCGACCGAGCGTCCGAACATCTTGGTGAGGTCCATGCGGCTCTGCAATGCCGCTACGGCGTCGTGCGATGTCAGATAGTCGCCGACCAGCATGGCATCCGCCTGAGATGGCGGGCTCGCGCCACCCACCATGCTGAGCGCCTGCCCCAGTCCGCTGGGAGCCGCTTGCGGTGCCTCCGTCGATCGCACGACGAAATGCGCTTCGGTCTCGTATTGATTAGCGGCGATCAAATAATAATAGGCGGCGACCAGCGCCGTCGGCAGCAGCACGATCAGGCACCATTTGCGGTGCTCGTGCAGCCACGCCGTGCTCTTGGCGACCAGCCCGGGCCTGTCGATCTTTTCGGTTATGCCGTGCATGGAGCGCCTCAACTAAGTCAAATGAACATGACGGCGAACGATCTTGATCGATACGAGCCCGGCATAGGAGAGCAACAGGCAGCAACCGACGGTGTACGGCAGGTTGACGAACTTGTTCGAAGCCGATTCGAACTGGCCGTAGCGCAGTTCCTCGAAAATCTGCATCAGCGGCGAATAGGAGAGCCAGGTCTGATAAGGCGGCTGGATCCATGAAAGCTGAAAGAAGGCCCCCGACAGCGGCATCGTGATGTACAAAATCGGGTGGACAAGACGCCCGGCGAGCCTATTTTCGTGCGTCCCGGCGCATATGAGCATCGAGAACCCGAACGAGAACCAGAACATGAGGCCGACGCCGATGATAACGTCGAGCACGCGTGCCGGCGGGTCGGCCAGATCGAAGATGACCGCGAAACTGATCAGCACGAGATACGTCACGAAACAACCGGCACCCTCGAGCAGGGCGCGCGCGAACAGCATGTCGAAGATCGTGACGGAGCGATGGTAGAGCAACGGCATGTTGGACTCGAGCGCGCCTTCCGCCCGCCCGACCATGCCGCGCATCATGATGAAGATGCTGTAGCCGAGCATGACGAACGGCACCATTTGAATATCGGAGCCCGAATGCGTCTTCGATCCGACGTGGAGCAGCGAAACCGCGCTTGCGAGCGTCATCGGCTCCAGGAACATCCACAGATAGCCGACATTGTCGCGTCCGTAGCGCGTGTGGAGCTCGCGCATCAGCAACGCGCCAATCACCTGCGCCTGGACCCGGAGGCCCTCGGCGAAGCGCGACGCGCGGGCGCCGGGCGAGCCGAGACGACTAGCCACGGGCGACCGTCTCGATGAAACCGAGCGCAGACCGGACATGCGCATCCCATGTCGGTGGCGACCAATGCGTCATCCGTGCGAGTTGGGCGTGCCGCCGGCGTGAACCGGATGCGGTATAGTCGTGCACGGCGGCTATCCACGCCGGCCCGTCCAGCGGATCGAGATAGTCGGGCACATCGCCTCCAGCTTCGCGCAGCGCCGGCAAATCGCTGCAAATAACGGGGATCCCGCTGGCCAGAGCTTCGGGAACGGGCATGCCATAGCCCTCCGCGAAGCTCGGGAGCAAGAGGGCACGCGCCCCCGCCAGCAAGCCGCGCATCTCGGTGTCTGTCGTGCGACCGCGTTCGACGACGCAATCGCGCAGCGCGGGGCAGCGATCCAGCATGTCGATGACCTGCTCATTCTCCCAGCCTCTGCGCCCGATCAACACCAGCACGGGCATCTCGACGGCGGCCACCGTCTCCGCCATGCGGCGCCAGATATTGAGCAACAGGAGATGATTCTTGCGCGGCTCGATCGTGCCGATGCACACGAAATATGGGCGATCCGAAGGCCGCGTGTCTGGCGTTTCGCTCGAATCGAGGCCGAGATGGGACACATGGATCGGTAGCGTCCGGCCGGAAGCGGTCAGATGCGCGACGAGCGAGAGGCGCGTCGCTTCGGAATTGGAAATCGCGCCGCTGGCGAGGCCGGCGATGGTAGCGACCCGTCGCCGGTGAAGCGGGTCTCCATTCGGCCGGGCATATTCAGGATATTCGATCGGGATAAGGTCATGAACGAGGCATACCAAACGCGCATTCTCGCGCCGCAATATCGTCTCGACCAGCGATCGATCGTGGAGATGGTGGGGTGAGGTCTGCAGCAGGATACGCGGCGCGGCCGAGGATGGGACGGGCCGCGGCCGCAGCGCCCAGAGTTTCTGCATCAGCTTCGTCAGTCGCCGTACGCCCCGCCGCGTCGGTCCTCCCGTGCCTTCCCAGTCGGCGCGCGTCCGCTCGAGAAAGGTCCGGACTACGGACGTCGGGATACGGCCGTAGAACCCGCTCGGATGCACCGCCGCAAAAGCAAGGCGATCGGGTGTCATCTCGAGCAGACCTCGGGCGTAGGCCATTTCGACACGATCCACACCCGTCGGCGTCGTGTGCAAAACGCGCGAGATGAGGCGCGAGATATCCAGCACGATCTCGGGATCGCGCGTCTGCGCTGGATCGGCCGAGGCGATCACGGCGTGCGCAACGCCGCGGTCGGCGTGATGTCGGCCTCCTCCATCATCGTAAGCCGGTGGCTGGCCTCCGCTACCAGAAGGTCGATGCCGACGTTGCTCAGGAATGCGCCGTGGATCAGGCACTGATTAGCCAGCACCCGGCAAAAGGCGTCGTAGGTCGCCGCATCCGGAGCGGTAGGGGCATGCCAGAATAGGTCAAGCGGGCGCTGGTCGGTGATGTCCGAGATGTCGTAGACGGCGTCCCCGAGCGTCTTGACTGGCTTGCCCGCCGCCAGCGCTAGCGTTCCGCTGGTGCTGTTGACGGTGACCATGCCTAGCGAACCGCGGACAAGATTGATCAAATCGGCATGTTCGACGAAGGCGATGCGTTCCCGGATGCCAAGTTCGGCGGCGACCCGATCGATCACGCGCCGCCAGTCATTCAGACCCGAGTCGAGCGGATGCTCCTTGATCACCAGGCCCGTTTCCGCGGGCGCATGCGCCGCGAAGCTCTTGAGAACGTAGCGGATCGCGGCGTGCATCGTGGCGAAGCCCGAATGAATGCGGATCTGGTAGTCCGAATTGAGCTGCAACGGGAATAGATAGAAGTCTCGCGAACGCAATCGTGCAAGATCCGCCTCGGCCCGCGCCTGTTCTTCCGCGCGCTGCCTGAAACGCCGCAGGAAGGTGATCCCCTCCCATACCGGATTGCGATCACGATGACTGCCGTGAAAGGGGAAACGCCAGTGCTGAAGGACAACCTCGGCGTAATAGAAGAACGCCGCCCAACCGCGTGCGGTCTTATAGGAGGGAATGGCGGCATACTCGCCGACTGGATCGAGCCCGCGCGCATGGTTCAGATACCAGGCGGGATCGCGCGACAGCGTCGAGTTGCCGTTGACGCCGTCGCGTTCGAGCGTGACCCAATCGGGCCGAATATAGCCTTCCTCGAATACGTGAACGCGGACACCGGCCAATCGCGCTTGGCGCACCGCGACGATGTGATGCGGACGGCTGTCCCCGAACAGCACGAGGTCGGTAATGGCGTGGCGCTTCAGATACGCATCGACATGTGCGCGCCATGCGATATGGCGACCGCGAAAGGCGTCACCGGTGGGCCATGTCGCATGGTCGCCGCCGTTGAAGTTGATCCGGCGAACCTGATGGCCGACCTGCTCGAGCTCATGCCCCAGCTTCGGGAAAAACGAACCGTGCGGTCCCTGTAGGAACAGGAACGACCGTCGCAGGGATTGCTGGCGTCTCACGATCTGCTCGACGCAGGGCGCGGGCAACGATCGAGCAGAGTCGGTCGCTCGGCGCGACCGTCGACATGACTGCGGGCTATAGAAGGCAAACCGCTCAAATCCGTACGTTGCTCAACGCATCGCGATCGGCGACCGCGAGCAGCATGCCGACCACGAAGGGCAGGATGGCAGGGATCAGCATGATCGTCGCCGCGCCGGCCAGCGGCATCCCGGCAAACAGCACCAGTGCCGACAGCAACCAATAAGCGAGATGGCCCGCATAAGCTCGGATACTGCATAAGGTTCGTCTAAAGCGACTCACCCACAAAGCAAAGACCGTCCACGGCGTCGTCGCGACCCCGTAGGACCATAGCCACGACCAGACTGCCGGGGGACCAGGCGGCCGAAGATACCGGAAGCAGGCTAATTCCCAGCCGAGGATGACGAACATCGGAAGCGCACCGCTGGCAATCGCGGCGAGACGCGATCTCGAATGTGCCGACGCCGCCCTGCCGCGAATCGCCGCCTCGTCGATCAGCACGACAAAACGCTCCAGCACCGGAGCGAGACACACGCAAACTGCGAACGCCAATATCCCCCATAGCACGACTGCGGCATTCCCGGTCGCGATCAGGACGACGCCGCCCACGATACTGGCGAGCGTCAGAAAGGCCATCGGGAGCGTGACCAAACCCATCGCTGTTCCCAATAGATCCAATGCGTGCTCCCTCTTCGGGCCCGGCCCCTACCGTAACGGGACGGCTTTGAATACCGGCCCTTTCCGCATTTTCGGGCATCGTTAGGGCTGTGATCGCCGCGCGCGCATGAACCTTCCCTGTAGCGCCCGGAGTTCGGTCAGCCATGTCCGCTTCGGATGGTGCTGATGCGCCATGCGTCCGAGCAGGACCTCCGGCGGGCAGGGCAGGCCGGTCTCGGGGTCGAGGTAGCGTGGATAAAGGATCAGCACGCCCGCGACGAGCTCAAGCAGGCTAAGTCGGCGCGTACGGCGATCTGGAATGCCACCGAGATCGCGGGTCAGCCCCCAGCCAGCGTAGAAGGGTGCGCCGTGCGTTGTGACGTCGCGTCCGCGCAGCAGCGCCTCGAAGCCGGTCAGCGAGGTCAGCACGTGCACGCCGTCGACGATGTCGAGCAAAGGCGCCATGCCGCCGCCGCGAACGACCCGATCCGCATAGCGTCGCGCTTCCCCGTCCGCCACCGCGCCGCGGCGGTGACCGGCATCGATGTCCGGGTGCGGCCTAAACCAAATCTCGGCATTCGGCTCGGCCAGCCGCGCCCGCCGCAACAGATCAAGATTCCCGGTGACGTCGCCGCCGCCGCACAGCACCGACATATCGTCCTCGACCTGCCCGGGGACGAGCACCAGCCGGGGTTGCCGATCGCGTGGCGGGAACGCATGCGACCCGCTGCTGCCGTATTTGCTGATGTTGGCCGCTATGATAAAGCGGCGTAGCGTCTCCGCGCGCGCAAGCAGCGTCTCCGGAAACGCGGCGTGTTCAAGCAGATGCTCAAGATCGCTGGGGCCGGAAGGATCGTAGTGAATACCCCGCTTGTCGACCGTGATCGAAAAAGGCGGGAAGAGGTTACTGCCCAGCCCGACCGATCGCACGAAACCGTCCTCGAGCCGGATCAGCGGCACGCCCGTGTGCTCCGCGCGATCGAGCAATGCTGGCGATACGCGCGACGGCCAGATCGCGATACCACCTCCTTGACGCGCGGCGATCGCCACCGCCGGCGCGGGAAGTGAGACGTAGCGGAGAGGGGTGGGACGTGGGGCGAAGAGGAAGCGGCCGATCTCGCCGCGTTTCCAGCGCGCGATCCCGGCGGCGACCACGATGCCGTGGTTCGCCGCGATGATCGCGCGCCAATCGGCAAGCAAGCCCACTGCCCGGTCGATCGGGCAGGGCGCATCGGTGAACGGATCGCGATAGGCGACATGGAGGCACGCCGCCGCGACGCGCAGCCTTCGGTCTCCTGACGAACCATCGATCGAGCCGAACGCGCCATCCGACATCAGCGTCGTCGGAACCTCCGCGATATGCGCGAGCGCGACCCATTCGTCGTCGCCATGCGCATACAAGCCGCAGCCCGATGCGAGTAACGACCATGGATCGACGTCACCGATTGCCACCGATCGCCCGAGCCGCCGCAACCGCCGTGCTGCGGCCGGCGACCAGCGCCGCTTCGGAAGCAGCCACAGCGCGTCTTCGGGGATGCGATCCGCCCACGTCGCGATATCGGCGGCGACCTGTACGCGGACCACGGCCGTCGAGACACCGATCTCCGCTGGGGATGCCCAGAATGTGCCGCCGATCCGCGCGATGCGGATCGTGTCGAACAGTAGGTCGATCGCGGCGGCGGACATGGCGGCCGGCTCGTGATCGCGCGCGATCGTGCTGACGGCGGCGACCGATGGCGCGATCCCGGCAAAGGGCGGCGAGCGAAGCAGCGGAAGGCGCGAGGATCGCAAGGCGGGCGTCATCGCGGCGCGGAGGAGATCGGCGCCGCGGCAGTCTTGATCCCGGCGTCGCGCCACGGCTGCCCCGTCCAGCGCTCGAGCCGGTCGTGCAGCGCCCAGATCCACCGTGCGCGTCGTTCTGCCACGCCCGCCATACTGAACGGATCACCGCCGGCCCACGGCAGGAAGGGGTTGCGGCGCCCAAACGTCCAGATCTCGACGCGCGTCGCGGGCCGGGCGGAGGGGCCTCGCGCGTGGAAACCCGAGGTGTCGGCGACCACCAGCGTGTTGGCCGGCACCGCGAACGCGCGCGGCGGCGGCAGTCCCAGCGCGCCGAGTTCGTCGGCGGCTATCCTCGGCGATCCCCGCGCCGACAGGCGGTCCTCGTCGCGATAGGCGATCTCGCTGCGCGCCTGCTCCCAGTTGAGCCGCGCGGGCGTCATGCGGTGCGAGCCCGGCACATAGACGAACGGACCTTCGTCCGCCGCGACATCGGTGAGGAATAGCCAGGCCTTGACGGTCGGGTGGAAGGTATCGGCATGCAGCGCCGTCTGCGGATCGGGCTCGTCGTCGTTTACATGGCTTAGGATCGACTGGATGTAGCTCAGCGGCTCGCTGTCGAAGCTGCCAACGTAGCGCATCAGCCCGCGCCATTCGGCATTGGCGAGCAATACGCGGACGCTCGGCATTGCCTCCAGCGCGGGCGGATCGAGCGCGAGGCGGCGCGTGATCGTGTCGCCCTGCAACGTCTCGCGCGCGCGGCCGCTATAGCCCAGCGCCTCGTCGCGCAGTTTCTCGAAGGCGACTTGCGGCAGGAAATTCTCACGCAGCACGAAGCCGTCGCGCTCGAACGCTTCGCGATCCGTATCCGACACGAGATGCTGCAGCCGCCGCCGGCGCCGTGCTGCGAGCCACGCAGCGATGCGGATGCGGGCGACATGCAGACCCCAGCGATTGAGCGTCGGCGATCCGATCACCGGATTGTCGCAGAAAGCCTTGGCGCCGGTGGGGAGTTGCGCGATCCACCAGGGCAGTAGGAGGTAACGCACCGGATTCATGCGTTCCCTTTCGATCACGCGACGCGCGCGTGCAAGCCCGAACCGGTGGTTCAGGGGCGGACGTCCCACGCCTCGAGCCGCGGCCCGTCCGCATCGATCGCGATCCGTCCGAAGCTGCCGGTGCGCAGCTTCAGCGTCGGCAGCGTCCCTGCTTGCGCTGCGAGCGCCTCGTCCGCGAACAGCGCGAAGCGCGCCGCGCCGTTGCTGGTGACCAGCAGGATGTCGCCGTCGAGGCCGGAGGCCCGCTGGTCGAACAAAGCGCGCCATCCGACGAAGCGGTCGGTGGTCCGCACATCCCATCCAACCGGTGGGATCGCCGCCTCGTCCCACGCCGATAGCGCCGCGCGTCCGATGCGATCGATCACCGCCTGTTCTGTCGAACCCTCGTCGGGGCCATGATCGATCTCGGCAAGCCAGTCGCGCGTCTCGATCGGCTGCGCGTCCGCCTCTCTGTCCAGGATCAGCGCGGCGGTCTCCATCGTGCGCCGCAGCGGGGAGGCGAGCACCTGGCCGAATCGCACGCCCCGTAATCGGAAATATGCGCTAAGTTGCCGTGCCTGCGTCCGTCCGCTTTCGACCAGCGGCAGATCGGTCCGCGCCCCGATCCGGCGCGGCTGCTGGCCCGCCTCGAACGTGTTGCCGTGGCGGACGATGGTGAGCGTCAGCGTCATGCGACGTGCGGATCGCCGAGCCGCGCGATCAGTTGCTCGGCGAGCGCGACGTCCTCGATCGTATCAATTCCCGACATCGCATGGCGCGGCGGCGCGACCTCGACCGTCGTCATCGCCATCCCCAGTTCGAGGAAGCGCAGTTGCTCAAGCCCCTCGAGCTGTTCGTAACAACCCGGCGTCGCCGCCTCGAAGCGTTCGAGCGCATCGAGACGGTATGCGTAGAGACCGAGGTGGCGCAGCACCGGCGACAGTGGATCGCGCATCCGTCGCTCGGTCTCGTCGCGGATCGCGGGGATGATCGCCTTGGAGAACCACAGCGCACGCCCGTCCTCGGCGCGGATGCATGTGGTGCCGCTGAATGGCGCGATCCGCTTATGATCGCGCAGCGCGTCGAGCTCGGGCCAGCCGAGCGTCACCACCGGTGTCGCGGCGTCGCAGCGGCTCGATCGCATCACCGCGATCAGCGCGGCGACCGTTTCCGGCGGAATGAACGGCGCGTCGCCCTGCAGATTGACGACGATCTCCGGGCGCGGCGAACGAAGCAGGGCGGCGGCGCATGCGCGCCCGGATCCCGAGCTGATCTCGGCGCCCGTCATCGCGACCGCGCAGCCCAGCGTTCGCACACGAATCTCGATCCGCGGATCATCGGTCGCCACCACGACCTCGACGTCGCCCGCGAGCGCCGCCGCCCGTCGCGCGACCTCGACCACGCGCGACAGCAACGTCACGCCCGCGATCTCGATCAGCGGCTTGCCGGGCAGGCGCTTCGATCCGTAGCGTGCCGGAATGACGATCAGATCGCGGGCCATGGCACGGTCGCTAAGTCAGGCGACCCCCGCACGCAACACGTCGTGAATGTGGAGCGCGCCGACCAGCCGCTTGCCCTCGCAGACGAACAGCACCGATACGGCGTTGTCGTTCATGATCCGCAGCGCGTCGGACGACAGCATCGAGGGCGCGACCGCGAGCGGATTAAGCGTCATATGCGCGCTGATCGCCTCGTCGAGATGGTTGGTCGCGAAGCTGCGGCGAAGGTCGCCGTCGGTGAACGCGCCGATCAGATTGCCCGCCCTGTCGATCACCGCGGTGCTGCCGTAGCGCTTGCGGCTCATCTCGACGGTTGCGTCCATCAGCGTGGCGTCGGCCTGGACCACGGGGATCTCGTCGTTGGTGCCCATCAGCTGCCCGACCGTGACGAGCTGCGCGCCGAGCCGGCCACCTGGGTGGAATTTGAGGAAGTCCGACCGAGAGAAACCGCGCTCCTCGATCAGCGCGACCGCGAGCGCGTCGCCGAGCACCGCCTGCACCGTCGTCGACGAGGTCGGCGCGAGCTGGTTGGGGCAGGCCTCGCGCACCTGCGGCAAGGCCAGGCAGATGTCGGCAGCGCGGCCCGCGCTGCTGTCCGCGCGCGAAGTGACCACGATCAGCTTGGCGCCGAAGCGGCGGCAGAAGGCGATGATGTCGCCGAGTTCGGTGGTCTCGCCTGACCAGGTGAGCGCCAGCACGACGTCCTCGGGCGTGATCATGCCGAGGTCGCCGTGGCTGGCCTCGCCCGGATGGATGTAGAGCGAGGGCGTGCCCGTCGACGTCATGGTCGCCGCGATCTTGCGCGCGACGATGCCGCTCTTGCCCATGCCCGTCACGATCAGCCGTCCGCTGGTGGCATCGATCGCGGCGATCGCCTGGAGGAAAGCGTCGCGCAGCTCGGGCTGGCGCAGCGCGAGCGCGAGCGTCGATAGCGCATCCTGCTCGATTCGCACCGTATTGAGCGCCGAGAGCAACGCCGCCTCGCCGATCTTGCTCATTTCCATGACACGCTCATCCCCCGACTATTCGATTTACGCATCCACGCCCTTGGCGGTCGTTGGACATTGCGCTGCTTATTACGCAAGGGCATGAGCCGCCAAGCAATTCGTACCGTGCCGCAGTGCGGCGGGATCAGCGGTGCATGAAAGAGGATGCGATGCGTCTTTGCAATCACGATATCGGCCCCGATCGCCGCTTCTTTCTGATCGCGGGGCCGTGCGTGGTCGAGAGCGAGGCGCATGCGCTCGGCGTCGCCGAGACGCTCAAGGGGATCGCGGAGCGGCTGGGCATCCTGCTGATCTACAAGAGTTCGTTCGACAAGGCCAACCGCAGCTCGGGCACCTCCTATCGCGGGCCCGGGATCGACCAGGGACTGCGCATCCTCGAAAAGGTGCGTGCCGAGACCGGCCTGCCGATCCTCACCGACGTCCACGATGCGGGCCAGGTCGCCGCGGTCGCGCAGGTCGCCGACGTGCTGCAGACGCCCGCTTTCCTCGCGCGGCAGACCGACTTCATCGCGGCGGTCGCCGCCTCGGGCAGGCCGGTGAACATCAAGAAGGGCCAGTTCATGGCGCCGGGCGACATGGTGCATGTCGTCGCCAAGGCGCGGAGCGCCGCGACTCAAGCGGGGCTCGATCCCGACAGGTTCATGGTGTGCGAGCGCGGCGCCTCGTTCGGCTACAACAATCTGGTGTCGGACATGCGCAGTCTGGCGATCATGCGCGACACCGGCTGCCCGGTGGTGTTCGACGCGACGCATTCGGTGCAGCTGCCGGGCGGGCAGGGTGACCGGTCCGGCGGTCAGCGCGAATTCGTGCCTCTGCTGGCGCGTGCGGCGGTGGCGGCGGGCGTCTCCGGGCTGTTCATGGAAACGCACCCCGATCCCGACCAGGCGCTGTCGGACGGCCCCAATGCGTGGCCGCTCGATCAGCTCGAGCCGCTGCTGCTCCAATTGATCGCGATCGACGCGGTGGTGAAGCGCGACTAGATCGGGCGCTCCTCGCCCAGGACGCGCGCATACATCGCTTCGAGGCGATCGAGATAGGCCGCGCGCGAGAATCGTTCGGCCTGCACGGGGCCGGCTTCGGAGAGGCTGGCGCACAGCGCATCGTCGCGGTCGAGGCGACGGATGCCGTCTGCGATCGCACCGACGTCATAGGGATCGACAAGGACCGCCGCGTCGCCCGCCACCTCCGGCAGCGAACTGCCATTGGAGGTGAGCACCGGCGTCCCGAGCTGCATCGCTTCCAGCGCGGGCAGGCCGAAGCCTTCCGAAATCGAGGGGAAAAGCACGCCCTTGGCCGATCGGACGACACGCAGAAGCAGTTCCCGCGAAAGATAGTCCAGCCGAACGACGCGGCGATCGTCCTGCGCGGGAAGAAGCGACAATTCATCCTCGCTCATCCACGCGCGCGCGCCGACGATGACGAGCGGGGTGTCGAGCCCCACCCCAAGATAGGCTTCGAGCAGGCGGCCGAGATTCTTCTTGGGCTCGAGCGAACCGAAGAACAGGAAATAGCCGCGAGGGACGAGCCCCAGCGTCCGCTGCACGATAGCGGCGGCGGCCTCTGCGGGTTCCGCACGGATGCGATCGGGAAGCAGCGCGGTCTGGTAGGTGTTGGTGACCTTCGCCGGATCGATGCCGATCCGCTCGACGAGGTCCCGGCGGCTGTATTCCGATACGGTGCAGATATGGTCGGCATTCGCGCAGCAGGCGCGGATCAGGCGGTCGAACCGCGGCTTGTCGCCGAGCGTGGTGTAGGGAAGCCTGAGTGGCACGAGATCGTGGATCGTGTAGATGTTGCGCGCGCCTTCGATCCTGACCGGAACGGGATAGGTCCAGTGCATGATCTCGGGGGGGCGTTCGACGCGAAGCGTCAGCATTCGGCCGGTAACGGAGAAATGGCGTTGTGCCGACTGGAAGAGGCCGCGCGAACTGACCAGCCGGTCGAAATGCGGCAGCGTGTCGGCGAAGGCCTCCTTGTCGACGCCACCCGTCAGCGGAACATCGAGCGCGGTCGGCGACAGCCAGGGGTCGATCGTCGCGCGCGCCATACCGATCCGGCGACGCCACCGGCTACCGAACACGCGGCGCCCGGTCTGCTCCTTGCCGATCCGTTCGAAGAAGAGCGTTTCGCGCAGCTTCGAATCGGCGCCGACGTGGAGGCCGAACACCCCTTCGATACGGTGCCCCGCCTCCGACAGCGTTCGTGCGAGGTTGAAGCCGTAGGTCGCAATCCCGGTCCCTTTGGGGATCGCGAAGTTGTAACCGTCGATTCCTACGCTGATCCGTCGCACGCGGCCTCCTGTCGTCGCCGCGCATAGGGGCGACAGGATGCGCTGACAACGCTCGCGGTCTACGCCGCGCTGTCGATCCCCAGGTCGCCGAGCTTGCGGTAGAGCGTCGAGCGGCCGATGCCGAGCCGTCGCGCGACCTCACTCATGCGGCCGCGATAGTGGCTGATCGCGAGGCGGATCACGTCGGCCTCGATCTCGTCGAGCGGGCGCAGATGGCCCTCGGCAGTGTACATCGGTACGCTGCCCGATGCCGTCATCGGCACGCGGCGGCCGATATCGGGGCGCGCGTTGCGGCGGCGCGAGAAGCTTTCCTGCGCGATCTGCGGGAAGTCCGCGGTGGTAAGCGACGGCGCGTCGCAGAGCACGGCGGCACGGAACAGCGCGTTCTGGAGTTGGCGAATGTTGCCCGGCCAATCGTAGGCGCCGAGCAGCGCCAGCGCATCGTCGGTGATGTCGAGTTCGCGTAAACCCGGCTGCAAAGCGATTCGGTCGAGCAGGTGGCGCGTGAGCGCGGGCAGATCGTCGGCCCGATCCCGCAATGCCGGCACCGCGACATGGACGCCGGCGAGGCGGTAGAGCAGGTCCTCGCGGAAGCGACCCGCGGCGACCTCTTCGGCGAGCGAGACGCGGCTGGTCGCGATCACGCGGACGTCGACCTCGCGGCAGCCGCGTGCGCCAAGCGGCCAGATGCGGTTGCTGTCGATCACCGCGAGCAGCCGCGCCTGCGTGTCGAGCGGGAGTGCCGCGACATCGTCGAGGAACAAAGTGCCGCCGTCGGCCTCGACGAAGCGGCCATGCTTGCGCTCGAACGCGCCCGCGAACGCGCCGCGTTCATGCCCGAACAGGTCCGAATCGACGACGTTGGCGGGCACCGCGCCGCAATCGACGACGATGAGCGGTCGCTGTGCGCGGGGGCTAGCGGCATGGATCGCCTCGGCGATCATCTCCTTGCCGGTGCCGCGCTCGCCCTCGATCAGCACGGGGACGCGCGCCCCGGCCGCGCGCGCGGCGGTGGCGACGGCGGCGCGGAAGGCGGGGGTGATGCCGACAATCTCGTCGAACGCCAGCGGCTGCCACAGCTTCTCGGCCATCGGGCGCAGCTCGCCCTCGATCGAGTCGCGGTTCGCGGCGGCGTCGAGCGCGGCGAGCAGCCGATCGGGCGAGACCGGCTTGACCAGATAGTCGGTCGCACCCGCGCGCATCGCCTCGATTGCGATCGCCAGCTTGTCGAGCTCGGTGAGGACATGCACCGCCTTGTCGGGATGCGCAGCACGCAGGTTCGCGACCAGCGCGGGCGTATCGTCCTGCTGATCGATCAGGATCACTTCGATCGTGTCGGCGTGCGGCGCGGCGAGCGATGTGATCGCAGCCGCGCCGGAGTCGGCGACGACGGTGCGCCAGCCGGCACGCGCGGCGATGGCGGAGACGAGCCGCCTCTGGCCCGCATCCTCGTCGATCAGCAACAGGCTTCGGATCGTTTCGCGCGGCATCCACGTCCCCCGGAATTGCCTGCTTGGTAATAGCCGCGAGTAAAGACAGGATTAAGCGTGGCGCTCGGTTCGCCGCACGATTGCGCTTGCTCCGGCGGACGAGCCGGGTAGACATCGCGGCCAGCAACACGAAGAGGGTATGATGGCCGAGCATGTTCCGATGGAAACCAAGGCGCACGAGCGGACCTATGAGGGCTTCATCAAGGCGTTCACCTATGGCGCGGTGGCCTGCTTCGTGATCGCCGCGATCGTCGTCTACCTGATCGCGTCCTGAGCCGCTTCCGAGTGAAGATTGCTGTCCTCAAGGAAGGCGCGCCCGGCGAACGGCGGGTCGCCGCGACGCCCGAGACCGTCAAGAAGTTCATCGCGCTGGGCGCCGAGCTGGCGGTGGAAGCCGGCGCGGGCGAGACCGCGTCGATCGCCGACAGTGCGTATGCCGAGGCCGGCGCGACCGTCGCCGATCGTGCCGCGACGGTGGCGGGCGCCGATCTGCTGCTCGGCGTGCAGGGCCCGGATCCGGTGACGATCACGGGTGCCAATCCGGGTGCCTGGGTTGTGGCCAGCCTCAACCCGTTCGGGGATCGTGCACGCGTCGATGCCTATGCCGCGGCCGGGCTCGAAGCCTTGGCGATGGAGTTCATGCCGCGGATCACGCGCGCGCAGTCGATGGACATCCTGTCCTCCCAGTCCAACCTGTCGGGCTACAAGGCGGTGCTCGACGCGGCGGGCGAATATGGCCGGGCGTTCCCGATGATGATGACCGCGGCGGGTACGGTTAGCGCCGCGCGCGTCTTCGTGATGGGCGTCGGCGTCGCGGGCCTGCAGGCGATCGCGACGGCCCGAAGGCTGGGCGCGCAGGTTTCCGCCACCGACGTCCGCTCGGCGACGAAGGAGCAGATCCAGTCGCTCGGCGCGAAACCGATCTTCGTCGAGAATGTCGCGGGGATCGAGGGCGAGGGATCGGGCGGCTACGCGACCGAGATGTCGCCCGAATATCAGAAGGCGCAGGCCGAGCTCGTCTCGGCGCACATCGCCAAGCAGGACATCGTCATCACCACCGCGCTGATCCCGGGCCGCGCGGCGCCGCGGCTCGTGTCGGACGCGCAGATCGCGACGATGCGCGCCGGCTCGGTGATCGTCGATCTCGCGGTCGAGGCCGGCGGCAATGTCGAGGGCGCCGTCGCCGGCGAGGTCGTCGAGCGCCATGGCGTGAAGATCGTCGGCCACCGCAACGTGCCCAGCCGGCTCGCGGCGGACACATCGGCGCTGTTCTCGCGCAACCTGTTCAACTTCCTCTCCGCCTTCTGGGACAAGGAAAGCGGCCGCCCAGTGCTTGATGCCGAGATCGGCGACGCGATCCGGCTGACCAGGGACGGACGAGTGGTCAATCCGAGGTTGCTGGCATGATCCCGCTCCTGTTCGCCGCGATGCTCGCCTCCGGGCAGCCGCATGCCGCCGTCGCTCGCGCCACCGACGTCAAGTCCGATGCTGCCGACGATCTGACGGAGAAGTTCGCGGTCGCGCTGCGCAAGGCGCTGCCCTTGTCCAAGCATATGCGGCTGGAGACGGGCGACGATACCGACGATCTGTTCCTGACGATCCTGTTCCCCGTCGATTCCGACGGCAAGCGCTTCAGCTATTCGGTCGATCTGCTCAAGGCCGAACCCTATGTCGCGCCCGAGCGGCTCGCGTCGTTCACCGGCACGTGCCGCGAGGCGGCGATCGACAACTGCGCGCGCGATCTGGTGTCCAAGGCGGACAAGAAGGCGAAGGACTGACCGGCCATGGACTTCATCTCGATCCTCTCGATCTTCGTGCTCGCCTGCTGCGTCGGCTATTATGTCGTCTGGTCGGTGACGCCCGCGCTGCACACGCCGCTGATGGCGGTGACCAACGCGATCTCCAGCGTGATCGTCGTCGGCGCGCTGATCGCGGGCGCCGCCGAGGGCTCGTCGACCGCCAAGTGGCTGGGGCTGGCCGCGGTCGTGCTGGCGAGCGTCAACATCTTCGGCGGCTTCGCGGTCACCGAGCGGATGCTGGCGATGTACAAGAAGAAGGATCGGCCGGCCGCGAAATAGCCGTTCCCCGGCGAAAGCCGGGGCCCAGGCCGGCGCGGAACACTGGGCCCCGGCGTCCGCCGGGGAACCGAAGGGGAAGAGTTGATGCACGAAGCGGTGGCGATGAACCCCTGGGCGGCGCTGGCCTATCTGGTCGCGGGGGTGTGCTTCATTCTTGCATTGCGCGGGCTGTCGAGCCCGGCGAGCAGCCGTCGCGGCAACCGGCTCGGCATGGCCGGCATGGCGCTCGCGGTCGGCACGACGCTGGTGACGCATTCGGTCGCGAGCCTGCCCGAGATCGCGGTTGCCATGGCGATCGGGGCCGCGATCGGCATCACGACCGCGCGCCGGATCAAGATGACCGACATGCCGCAGCTCGTCGCGGCGTTCCACAGCCTCGTCGGTCTCGCCGCGGTGCTGGTCGCGGTCGCCGCCTTCGCCAACCCCGACGCCTTCGGTATCCTCGATGCCGCGACCGGGCACATCCACCAGGTCAGCCGGATCGAGATGGGGCTGGGCATCGCGATCGGCGCGATTACCTTCTCGGGCAGCGTGATCGCCTTCCTCAAGCTCAACGGCAATATGAGCGGCAAGCCGATCCTGCTGCCCGCGCGCCACGTCATCAACCTCGGCACGCTGGCGGCGATCCTGCTGCTGATCGCCTATTTCGTCACCGACGACGCGACCGCGGTGTTCGCCGCGATCACCGTGCTCAGCTTCGTCATCGGCTTCCTCCTGATCGTGCCGATCGGCGGTGCGGACATGCCCGTCGTGGTGTCGATGCTCAACAGCTATTCGGGCTGGGCAGCGGCGGCGATGGGGTTCACGCTGCACAACAGCGCGATGATCATCACCGGCGCGCTGGTGGGCTCGTCGGGCGCGATCCTGAGCTACATCATGTGCAAGGCGATGAACCGCAGCTTCATCAGCGTGATCGCGGGCGGCTTCGGCGCGGTCGCGGGCCCCGCCGGCGGCGAAGCCGCGATCGATCGCCCGTGGAAGCGCGGCTCGGCGGAGGATGCCGCCTTCCTGATGGGGCAGGCCGAACAGGTGATCATCGTGCCCGGCTACGGCATGGCGGTCGCGCAGGCGCA
>CAXTVK010000009.1:0-48075 GCA_964247655.1 uncultured Sphingomonadaceae bacterium
AGGACGTCGAGGCGGTCAACCCGCATGCGCTCGGGCTGATCGTGCGCGAGGACGTCACCGCCCCCTCCAGCTTCCGCTCCGCCGGCCGCTTCGACGACTGGCTCAAGGGCCACGGCCGGATCGGCCTCGCCGGCGTCGACACCCGCGCACTGACCCGCGCGATCCGCATCGAGGGCGCACCCAACGGGGTGATCGCGCACGATCCGGAGGGCAGGTTCGACATCGCCGCGCTGATCGAGCAGGCGCGCGCGTGGCCAGGGCTCGAAGGGATGGACCTGGCGGAGGACGTCTCGACGCTCCAGACTTATGGCTGGGACGAGGGGCTTTGGCGGCTGGGCGAGGGCTATGCCCAATCTCCCCTCCCGCAAGCGGGAGGGGTCGGGGGAGGGCAGTCCGCCTCTAATGACGCCGTGCCCGACACAGCTGCCATTCCCTCCCCCGACCCCTCCCGCGAGCGGGAGGGCGATGCCCGCCCCCACGTCGTCGCGATCGACTATGGCCTCAAGCGCAACATCCTGCGCAACCTCGTCGCCGCCGGCGCGCGCGTGACCGTCGTGCCCGCGACCGCGACCTTCGACGAGGTGATGCGCCACCAGCCCGACGGCGTGTTCCTCTCCAACGGCCCCGGCGACCCGGCCGCGACCGGCGTCTATGCGGTGCCGGTGATCCAGGAGCTGATGGCGGTCGGCAAGCCGATCTTCGGCATTTGTCTGGGCCACCAGCTGCTCGGCCTCGCGATCGGCGCGAAGACGTACAAGATGCATCAGGGCCATCGCGGCGCCAACCATCCGGTCCGCCGCGCGGACGACGGTCGCGTCGAGATCACGAGCATGAACCACGGCTTCGCGGTCGACGCCGACACGCTCCCCGCCAACGCCGAGGCGACGCACGTCTCGCTGTTCGACGGCAGCCTCGCGGGGCTGCGGCTGACCGACAAGCCGGCCTTCTCGGTGCAATACCATCCCGAGGCGAGCCCGGGGCCGCAGGACAGCCACTATCTTTTCGAGCAGTTTGTTGGCGCGTTGGGGAAGGGGACGTGATCCTGCTCGCCGCATTGCTGGCTCAAGCGGCCCCGATGAACCAACAATCTGGGGATGTGTCACGAAGCCAGCACTTTGGTCGGTGGTTGCTCGTCGAGAAAAAAGTCCACAATCCAATAAAGATGATGTCTCCCGGAGATCACTGGGAGCAGTATCTATCCATTCAGGCTGTCGGTGATGCGAACGTAAGGATCGAGACGACGAGATCCGGCCTATGTGTCCAGACTGCGGATGGAATGGAGTTGTCCCCATCCATTGATTGTGATTCCGGCACAGGCTTTCCCGCTAAGGGCAAGGAGGGTCGGTTTTTTGACGAAATCCTAGTGCGAGCGCCCTCTGCACAAGCCCTGGACGACATCCGTGCCACGCGAGCTGACTTCATCATGGCCATCAAGGTGATGCGGGAAGACGCTCAGACACTCTACAGCGGCATTCACAATCATCCGCCAGTCTCACCATGCCCTAACTGCGTCTACTGAGAGAAACATGCCCAAACGCACCGACATCTCCTCCATCCTCGTCATCGGCGCGGGGCCGATCGTGATCGGGCAGGCGTGCGAGTTCGATTATTCGGGCACGCAGGCGATCAAGGCGCTGCGCGAGGAGGGCTACCGGATCGTCCTGGTCAACTCGAACCCCGCCACGATCATGACCGATCCCGACATGGCCGACGCCACCTATGTCGAGCCGATCACCCCCGAGATCGTCGCCAAGATCATCGAGAAGGAGCGCCCCGACGCGATCCTCCCGACGATGGGCGGGCAGACCGCGCTCAACACCGCCTTGGCCCTGTTCCACGACGGCACGCTGGAGAAATACGGCGTCACCATGATCGGCGCCGATGCCGAGGCGATCGACAAGGCCGAGGACCGGCAGAAATTCCGCCTGGCGATGGACAAGATCGGGCTCGAGTCCGCACGCTCGGGCGTCGCGCACACCGTCGAGGAGGCGCTGGTCGTGCTCGAGCGCACCGGGCTGCCCTCGATCATCCGCCCGTCCTTCACCATGGGCGGCACCGGCGGCGGCATCGCCTACAACAAGGAGGAATTCCTCCGCATCGTGACCGGCGGGCTCGATGCCTCGCCGACCACCGAGGTGCTGATCGAGGAATCGCTGCTCGGCTGGAAGGAATATGAGATGGAGGTCGTGCGCGACCGCCACGACAATTGCATCATCATCTGCTCGATCGAGAATATCGATCCGATGGGGGTGCACACCGGCGATTCGATCACCGTCGCGCCCGCGCTGACGCTGACCGACAAGGAATATCAGATCATGCGCAACGCCAGCATCGCGGTGCTGCGCGAGATCGGCGTCGAGACCGGCGGCTCCAACGTCCAGTTCGCGGTCAACCCCGCCGACGGCCGGCTGATCGTGATCGAGATGAACCCGCGCGTCTCGCGCTCGTCGGCGCTCGCGTCGAAGGCGACGGGCTTTCCCATCGCCAAGGTCGCCGCCAAGCTCGCGGTCGGCTACACGCTCGACGAGATCATGAACGACATCACCGGGGCCACCCCCGCGTCGTTCGAGCCGACGATCGATTATGTCGTTACCAAGATCCCGCGTTTCGCGTTCGAGAAGTTCAAGGGCAGCGACGATACGCTCACGACCGCGATGAAGAGCGTCGGCGAAGTCATGGCGATCGGGCGCAATTTTTCCGAGAGCCTGCAGAAGGCGCTGCGCGGATTGGAGACCGGACTGTCGGGGCTCGACCCTGCGCAGCATCTCGTCGGGCGTCCGCGCTCCGAAATCGAGGCGGCGCTGGCGCGGCCGACGCCCGACAGGCTGCTGTACGCGGCCCAGGCTCTTCGGGAAGGCTTCACCGTCGACGAGATCCACGCGATCGCGAAATACGATCCCTGGTTTCTCGAGCGCATCCGCGAGATCGTGGCGGCCGAGGAGGAGGTGCGCGCCAACGGCCTGCCGCGCGACGCGACGGGGCTGCGCCGGCTCAAGGCGATGGGCTTTTCGGATCGCCGTCTCGCCTGGCTCGCGCTCGACAGCGCCAATCTGCGCCCCGGCACCGCGCGCATGCAGGCGCGGGGCTCCGGGCTGATCCACGATACGCTCAAGGCAATGACCGGCGGCGTGACCGAGGCCGAGGTGCGCGC
This sequence comes from uncultured Sphingomonadaceae bacterium, assembly GCA_964247655.1. GTDB lineage: Bacteria > Pseudomonadota > Alphaproteobacteria > Sphingomonadales > Sphingomonadaceae > Solisphingomonas. The sequence goes on from CAXTVK010000009.1 coordinate 3,152, forward strand.
GCTGCGGCACAAGCTCGGCGTGCGCCCCGTGTTCAAACGCATCGACACCTGCGCGGCCGAGTTCGAGGCCAAGACGCCCTATATGTATTCGACTTACGAGGCGCCCGCCTTCGGCGAGCCCGAGAACGAGGCGCTGCCCTCCGATCGGAAGAAGGTTGTGATCCTGGGCGGCGGGCCCAACCGGATCGGGCAGGGGATCGAGTTCGACTATTGCTGCTGTCACGCCTGCTTCGCGCTGGCCGATGCGGGCTACGAGACGATCATGATCAACTGCAACCCGGAGACGGTGAGCACCGACTACGACACATCCGACCGGCTTTATTTCGAACCGCTGACCGTCGAGGACGTGCTCGAGATCCTGCATGTCGAGATGTCCAACGGCACGCTGCACGGCGTGATCGTGCAGTTCGGCGGGCAGACTCCGCTCAAGCTTGCCGCCGAGCTCGAGAAGGCGGGCATCCCGATCCTCGGCACTTCGCCCGACGCGATCGATCTGGCGGAGGACCGCGAGCGGTTCGCCGCGCTGATCGAGCGGCTCGGGCTCAAGCAGCCGCGCAACGGCATCGCGCGCTCGCGCGACGAGGCGATCGCGGCGGCGGAGCGTGTCGGCTATCCGGTGCTGGTGCGGCCCTCCTACGTGCTCGGCGGGCGCGCGATGGAGATCGTCGACGGCCCCGAACAGCTCGACCATTATATCCAGACCGCCGTGCAAGTCTCTGGCGATTCACCCGTTCTCATCGATCAGTATTTGCGCGACGCGATCGAGGTCGATGTCGACGCGATCGCCGACGGCACCGACGTCAAGGTCGCAGGCGTGATGCAGCATATCGAGGAGGCGGGCGTCCACTCGGGCGACAGCGCCTGCACGCTGCCGCCCTACAGCCTGTCCGCGCCGATCATCGCCGAGATCGAGCGTCAGGCCGACGTGCTCGCGCGCGCGCTGATGGTGAAGGGACTGATGAACATCCAGTTCGCGGTGAAGGGCGGCGAGGTCTATCTCATCGAGGTCAACCCGCGCGCGAGCCGCACCGTACCCTTCGTCGCCAAGGCGATCGGCGTCCCCGTCGCCAAGATCGCCGCGCGCGTGATGGCGGGCGAGATGCTCGCCGACCTGCCGAGCCTCGCGCACGACATCGGCCATATCGCGATCAAGGAGGCGGTGTTCCCCTGGGGCCGCTTCCCCGGCGTCGACCCCGTGCTCAGCCCCGAGATGAAGTCCACCGGCGAAGTGATGGGAATCGACGATAATTTCGAGGCGGCCTTCTACAAGTCGCAGCTCGGCGGCGGGATCGTGCTGCCGAAAAGCGGCACGGTGTTCGTCTCGGTCAAGGACGGCGACAAGGCGCATATCCTGCCCGGCGTGACGCTGCTGGCGGATATCGGCTTCACCATCGTGGCGACCGGCGGCACCGCCGATTATCTCGCGAACGAAGGCATCCCCGTCGTGCGCGTCAACAAGGTCGCGCAGGGCCGTCCGCACATCGTCGACCGGATCAAGGATGGCGGGATCGACCTGATCTTCAATACCACCGAAGGCTGGCAGTCGCTCAAGGACAGCCGCGAAATCCGCGTCTCGGCGGTGACACAGAAGATTCCCTACTTCACGACGGCGGCGGCGAGCGTGGCTGCGTCGCGCGCAATCGCGGCCTTGCGGGATCGTCCGCTTGAAGTGCGACCGTTACAATCCTATTATCCTTCGCTGCCGCTTTAAACTCCCACCATCGTAGACGCGTTGGACGGCCCATCGGGAGGGGCCGATAGCGGTAATATTTGCACGAAAGGCAGTGGTTAGGATGGCGACGGTCGAAAAGATGCCGATGCTCGAGGAGGGTCACCGGCTGATCACCGACGAGTTGCATCGTCTCAAGCACGAGCGCCCCGGCATCATCGATGCGATCGAGGAAGCGCGCGCGCACGGTGATCTTTCGGAAAATGCGGAATATCATGCCGCCAAGGAGCGTCAGGGCCAGATCGAGGCGTCGATCGCCGATCTCGAGGACCGGATGAGCCGCGCGGTGGTGATCGATCCCAGGACGCTGTCGGGCGACAAGATCGTGTTCGGCGCGACCGTCCATCTGATCGACGAGGACGACAAGCCGATCACCTACCAGATCGTCGGCCAGATGGAGGCCGACGCCAAGCAGGGCAAGATCTCGTACAATTCGCCGCTGGGCCGCGCGTTGATCGGGCGCAAGGTCGGCGAGGACGTCGAGGTCACCGTCCCGTCGGGCGATCGTTTCTACACGGTCGACAGCATCCAGTTCATCTGAGGATCGTGGCGGCTTAGGCTAGCGAGGCGCGATGCGTCTTCCCCCCGCCCGCGCGACGATCGCGATCGTCATTGTCACCGCATTGGCCTGGCTCTCGGCCACCAGCGCGGGACAGGACGAGCGTGTGGCGTTGCTCGCCGGCTTCATTCCGGCACGCTGGACCTCGGGGATGGCGATCGTCGGCGCGGTGCCGGCATGGTTGACGCCGCTTAGCGCCACGCTCGTCCACGGCGGGCTGTGGCACGTCGCCTTCAACCTGCTGATGATCGGCTTCTGCGGTCGGCTGGTCGAGGCGTCGATCGGGCCGCTGTGTCTGGTCGTGCTCTACGTCGTCGGTGCCTATGCCGCCGCCGCCGCGCAATGGGTGGTCGATCCGTCGAGCGTGATCCCGATGATCGGCGCCAGCGGCGCGGCGTCGGCGGTGATCGCGGCCTATGCGCTGCTCTACAGCCGACAGACCGTGAAGAATTGGGGCCCGATCCCGGGCAAGCTGATCCACGTGCTGTGGCTTGCTGCGGCGTGGATCGGGCTGCAGGCGCTGATCAGCCTGACGTCGGCGGGCGTTCCGGGCGTGCCGGCAGGCGACTCGATCGGCACTGCGGCGCATGTCGGCGGCTTCCTCGCGGGGCTGGCGCTGGCGAGGCCGTTGCTGCTGTTCCGCTATCGGCGGGCCTAGAGCGGAACGTCGGGCTCGAGCAGACGGTGCAGATGCACCACGACATATTTCATCTCGGCATCGTCGATCGTCTTCTGCGACGCGCTGCGCCACGCATCGGTGGCGCTGGCGAGATCGGGGAAGACGCCGACGAAGTCGATCGCCTTCAAGTCGGCGAATTCGAGCCCCTGCGGATCGAGAACGCGACCGCCGATGACGAGATGAAGCTTGCTCATGATATATCCGCCGCGATGGTGTGAATCGCCGCAGGCGCTAGGCGCGTTCGCCGCGCTGCACAAGAGCGTGGCGACCGGCCGACTTACGACGAACGCGAGCGCATGAACGCTACCAGCTTGTCGAAGCTGTTTTGCTGGACATAGCTGTCGAAGTCGGCGGTCTGCGTCAGCACGAGGTTGATCCCCGACACCGACAGATTGCTCACCTTGTAGCCGCCACCGATCTTCTCGACCGTCCAGATCGCATTGAGCGGGTTGCGGCCGGGCACGAGGATCGTGCTCATCACCGCGGCGCCGTCGCCACGCGGGATCGCGCGCGTCACCTTCACCTGCGCGTTGGAGTAATCGTAGAGACGGTCGGCATAGGTGCCGATCAGGAAACCGGGCAGCGCGGCCTTGTAGGCCTGATATTGCGCGGGGCTGATCTGCGGGCGCCAGCGCCGGATTAGCCGGTCGCCGATCTCGTCGACCGCGAAATACTGGCCGAGCAGGCTACGGAACTGGCCGCGCGCCGAGGCCCTGCTGCCGACATGCAGCGTCTCGAAGGCTTGCGCCGACAATGTCTGGATGAAGCGCGACGGATCGCTGTTGTCGATGGAAGCCGCAGCGGCGGGCGCTGTGATCATCGGAACGGCGAGGCTCGACGCTCCCAACAGGGCGGCGCCGAGCACCATGCGAAAACGGATCATGCGATGAACTCCACGGATATCTGTTCCGGCGCAACCGGCGGCCGGAATGAACGAAGTAGCTGCGCCAAGCTGAACGCCGACTGTGCCGAACGACGCGACCGGCTGCGATCAGCCGGACGTCTTGCGCGCGCTTTCCAGCGCGGCGCTGCCCGCGGTGCCGGCGGCGGCGATGACGTTGTCGAGCAGGGTCTTCACCGTATCGCGCGCCTGCTCGCGGCTGAGGCCGAGCTCGGCGAGCTTGTCGCGACCCGCTTCCTTGGCGGCCTCCGCGGCTTCGCGCGCGGCGCCCTGCAGCTTCTCGCCGACCGCGCCCAGCGCCTGCGCCTCGCGCTCGGTGCGCGGCAGCAGCGCGCCGATCAGCACGCCGACCGCGATGCCGCCGATCAGCGCGGCGATCGGATTGGTCTCTAGGCTCTCGGTCGCGGTCTTGCCTGCGGCCTTGGCCTTCTCGCGCGCCGCGGCATAGGCCTCGGCGGCCTTCTCGCGGCTGGTCTCGTAGGCGTCGGCGACGACGTCGCGCGCCTGTTCGATGCCGTCCTTGGTGCGCGCGAGCGCGGCGTGCGTGGCGTCGCTCGCCTTGATGCGGGCATCGTCGATGCCGTCGCGGATCGAGGGGCGGGCGGCCGGATCGTGGTTCTCGGAGGTCGCGGTCATGGGCGTATCCTTGATCGAGGGGCGCTGATGCACCGGTGCTTACCCGGCCCCAACGGGTGACCGGTGTCGTGGTTTCGTCATTTTCGCGAGAAGATCTTTCGGGCGAGCCGCCCGATCGGCTTGCGAGCCAGCAATAGCGCGACCCCGGCCGCGCTCGCCGCCACCGTTCCGGGGCGATCGCGCACGACGTCGCTGGCGCTTTCCGCCAGATCGGCGGAGCGCGTCTTGACGCCGTCGATCACGTCGTCGAGCAGTTGCGACGGTGCGAGCCGCGCCTGAATGTCCTCGACGGTGCCGAGCAGTTGCGCGCGGGCGAGCGCGACGTCGATCTCGGCCTGACCGAGCTTGTCGGCGCTCGTGGAGGGTTTGCGCGTCGTCATGCCGATATGTCCGTCGATGCGGGGCGCGTCAGCACGCGGATCGCGATCCAGGCAAGCAGCCCCGCGATCAGCAACAGGACCGCAGTCACGATCAGCCCGGCAAAGGCTGCGCCCACGATCGGCGCTAGCTGCAGGACCAGCCCGACCATCAACGCCACCACGGCGCCCTGAACCGCGAGCAGCGCGGTCACGAGCAGCACGAGCGCCGTCCGCGAGCGCGCGACCAGATCGAACGCGCGCGCCTTGAACAGATCGATCTCGGCACGCGCCACGTTGCGCGCGTCCTCGATCAACTGCTTGAGCAGCACCGGAAGGCCCGGCGCCAATACCCCCCTCGTCATGACGTCAGTCGGCCGATCGGGAATTGGGCGACTTGCCCGCGGATTTCTCGGAGACCGTCTTGGCGGTCTGATCGAGCGTTTCGCTGCCCGCCTTGATGATGCGCGAGATCACGAAGCCCGCCGCGGCCGCCGCGCCGATCGCGATGGCGGGCGAACGACGAACCAAATCGCGCGCATCGTCGAGCAGTTCGTCGACATCCTTGTCGCGCAGCGTATCGGAGAAGTCGGACACGGCGCCGGCGGCACGGCGGACATAGTCGCCATAGGTCGCGCCGAGCGCGCCATCGATCTGGCCCGCGCCGTCGCCGATCATCTTGGCGACCGAGTCCAGCCCGGCCGACGCGCGCTCCTTGCCCTGTTCGGCATAGCCGCGCGCCTTGTCGGCATATTGATCCTTGAACTCGGCGGCCTTCGCGCTCGCCTTGTCCTTGATGCTGTCCTTCAGCTCGGCCGCATCGATCGACGGCTTGCTGCGCGACGTGCCGTCGTCGGTGTCGCGATTGTTGTTCGAACCGGCACCGGGGACGATCTGATCGGTGCCTTCGGGAAGTGCTTCGGCCATGATGATCCTCGTTCGATTACGATGGGTTTCGTTACGCGGGCGACAATGACCCGCCTTGCCGTATAAAACCAGCCTCGCATCGCAACGGTTCCGTCATCGTTCGCAGCGCGGCCGATTGCCTCGAACGGGGTGCCTCGCTAACAGCCTGCACAATCGCACGACCCTCCGGGAGAGCCCAAGCCATGACCGCCATCATCGACGTCCACGCCCGCGAGATCCTCGACAGCCGGGGCAATCCCACGGTCGAAGTCGACGTGACGCTCGAAGATGGCAGCTTCGGGCGCGCCGCAGTCCCGTCGGGCGCCTCTACCGGTGCGCACGAGGCGGTCGAGCGGCGCGACGGCGACAAGGCGCGCTACGGCGGCAAGGGCGTGCTCGCGGCGGTGAAGGCGGTCAACGGCAAGATCGCCAAGACGGTCACCGATTTCGAAGCCGAGGACCAGGCCGAGATTGACGCCGCGATGATCGAGCTCGACGGCACCGACAACAAGTCGAAGCTCGGCGCGAACGCGATCCTGGGCGTCAGCCTCGCGGTCGCGAAGGCGGCGGCGGACAGCAGAGGCCTGCCGCTCTATCGCTATGTCGGCGGCGTCTCGGCGCATGTCCTGCCGGTGCCGATGATGAACATCATCAACGGCGGCGAGCATGCCGACAACCCGATCGACTTCCAGGAATTCATGATCGTCCCCCACGGCGCCGAGACGCTCGCCGAGGCGGTGCGTTGGGGCGCCGAGATATTCCACACGCTCAAGAAGGGCCTGCACGACGCGGGCCTGTCGACTTCGGTCGGCGACGAGGGCGGGTTCGCGCCCAATATCGGCTCGACCACCGACGCGCTCGATTTCATCCTCAAGTCGATCGAGAAAGCGGGCTACACCCCCGGCGACCAGGTCGCGATCGCGCTCGATTGCGCGGCGACCGAGTTCTTCAAAGACGGCGCCTATGTGATGGCGGGCGAGGGCAAGACGCTCAATCCCGACGAGATGGCGGCGTACCTCGCCGATCTCGCCGCCAAATACCCGATATGGTCGATCGAGGACGGTATGGCCGAGGACGATTGGGCCGGCTGGAAGGCGCTGACCGGGCTGATCGGCGACAAGATGCAGCTGGTCGGCGACGATCTGTTCGTCACCAATCCCAAGCGGCTGAAGCGCGGGATCGAGGAGGGCATCGCCAATTCGCTGCTCGTCAAGGTCAACCAGATCGGCACGCTGACCGAGACGCTCGAGGCGGTGTCGATGGCGCAGCGCGCGCGCTACACCGCGGTGATGTCGCACCGTTCGGGCGAGACCGAGGACGCGACCATCGCCGACCTCGCGGTCGCGACCAATTGCGGGCAGATCAAGACCGGCAGCCTCGCGCGCTCCGACCGGCTCGCGAAATACAATCAGCTGATCCGCATCGAGGAGGAACTGGGCAGCGCGGGGCGCTATGCGGGTCGTGCGGCTTTTGCGACGAAGGTCGGCTGAAAAGCCCTTGAATCGTCTGGTCTTTGCATGGATACTGCCGAGCCATGCGTAGACCCAATCCGATCGCGATCATCAAGGCTGCAGCGGCGCCCGCTTTGGCGCTGCTCGTGATCGGCAATTTCGCGGGCTATGCGATCGCGGGGCCTAATGGTCTGCTCGCACTGGGCGACTATCAGCATCAGCTCAAGACGCGGCAGGCGCAGCTCGCGCAGGTCGAGGCGCAGCGCAACGAACTGGCGCACCGCGTCGCGCTGCTCGATGCGCGTCACGTCGATCCCGACATGGCCGACGAGCTCGTGCGTCGCGACATGGGGCTCGCGCGACCCGACGAGGTCATCGTCCCGACGCCCTGACGCCGGGCTTATACGATCGCCGCATTCCCTATGGCCGCGGGCGCGGCTTGCCGTTGCGCAACCGCGGGGTCGGCGCCTATATCGCGCGCATCTGAACGCCAACCGAAGGGCCCCCATCTTGGCGAGACCGTCCACGAAGAGCGCTGCCGTTGCCAAACCCGAGGCGGATGCCGCTCCGACGCCCAATCGCGAGCGCCCCGGGGAGCCGCAGCGCTATCAGCCCAGCAAGGCCGAACTGCTCGAATTCTACCGTCAGATGGTGCTCATCCGTCGCTTCGAGGAGCGTGCGGGGCAGCTCTACGGGCTCGGCCTGATCGGCGGCTTCTGCCATCTCTACATCGGGCAGGAAGCGGTCGCGGTCGGGCTGCAGTCGGCGCTCGACAGCGATAAGGACAGCGTGATCACCGGCTACCGCGATCACGGCCACATGCTCGCCTACGGCATCGACCCCAAGATCATCATGGCCGAGCTGACGGGGCGCCAGGCCGGCATCTCGAAGGGCAAGGGCGGCTCGATGCATATGTTCAGCGTCGAGCATAAATTCTACGGCGGGCACGGTATCGTCGGTGCGCAGGTCAGCCTCGGCACGGGCCTCGCCTTCAAGCACAAATACAGCAACGACGGCGGCGTCTGCCTCGCCTATTTCGGCGATGGCGCAGCCAACCAGGGCCAGGTCTACGAGAGCATGAACATGGCGGAGCTGTGGAAGCTCCCGATCATCTTCGTGATCGAGAACAACGGCTATGCGATGGGCACCGCGGTCAACCGTTCGTCCTCCGAGGACCAGCTCTATCGCCGCGGAGAGAGCTTCCGCGTGCCGGGCATGCAGGTCGACGGGATGGACGTGCTCGCGGTGCGCGGCGCGATCGAGGAGGCGCTCAAATGGGTGCGCGCGGGCAAGGGCCCGATCGTGATGGAGCTCAAGACCTATCGCTATCGCGGCCACTCGATGTCCGATCCTGCCAAATACCGGACCAAGGAGGAGGTCCAGTCGATGAAGGACCGCTCCGACTGTATCGACCATGCCAAGCGTGATCTCGAAGCGCTGGGCGTCACCGAGGACGAGCTCAAGGCGATCGACAAGGAGATCCGCCAGATCGTCGTCGAGGCGGCGGACTATGCCGAACAATCGCCCGAGCCCGATCCGGCCGAGCTGTACACCGATGTGCTGGTGGGAAATTATTGATGCCGATCGAACTCAAGATGCCCGCGCTTTCCCCGACGATGGAGGAGGGCACGCTCGCCAAATGGCTGGTCAAGGAGGGCGATAGCGTCAAATCGGGCGACATCCTCGCCGAGATCGAGACCGACAAGGCCACGATGGAATTCGAGGCGGTCGACGAGGGTACGATCGGGCAAATCCTCGTCGCCGAAGGCACCGACGGCGTGAAGGTCGGCGCGCCGATCGCGACGCTGCTCGAAGACGGCGAGGATGCGTCTGCGCCGGTCGCCAAGCCGGCTGCCGAACCCGCCGCCGAGCCCGCTGCTGAGCCGAAGAGCGAAGGCGCTTCGGCTGTGCTCGAAAATACCACGTCGCCGCAGATGCCGAGCGGCACGCGCGATCTCGTCGCGGATGTCGTCGCTTCCGAAAAGGCTGGCGTCGATGCACAGGACGCCGAAGTGCCCGAGGGCACCAAGATGGTGAAGATGACGCTGCGCGAGGCGCTGCGCGACGCGATGGCCGAAGAAATGCGCGCCGACGACCGCGTCTTCGTGATGGGCGAGGAGGTCGCGCAATATCAGGGCGCGTACAAGGTCACGCAGGGGCTGCTCGACGAGTTCGGCGACCGGCGCGTGATCGACACGCCGATCACCGAATATGGCTTCGCCGGAGTCGGCACGGGCGCGGCGATGGCGGGCCTGCGGCCGATCGTCGAGTTTATGACGTTCAACTTCGCGATGCAGGCGATCGATCACATCATCAACTCGGCCGCCAAGACCAACTATATGTCGGGCGGCCAGATGCGTTGCCCCGTCGTGTTCCGCGGCCCCAACGGCGCCGCAGCGCGCGTCGGTGCGCAGCATTCGCAGAACTACGCGCCTTGGTATGCCAGCGTTCCCGGCCTGATCGTGATCGCGCCCTATTCGGCAACCGATGCCAAGGGTCTGTTGAAAGCGGCGATCCGCTGCGAGGATCCCGTCGTCTTCCTCGAAAACGAGCTGCTCTACGGCCAGAGCTTCGAAGTGCCAGAACTCGACGATTTCGTGCTGCCGATCGGCAAGGCTCGCGTCGCGCGCGAGGGCAAGGACGTGACGCTGGTCTCCTATTCGATCGGCGTCGGTGTCTCGCTCGAAGCCTCGATCAAGCTCGCCGAGCAGGGCATCGAGGCCGAGGTGATCGACCTGCGCACGCTACGCCCGCTCGACCGCGAGACGGTGCTGGCGAGCCTCAAGAAGACCAATCGCGTCGTCGTCGTCGAAGAGGGCTGGCCGACCTGCTCGATCGCCGCCGAGATCGCCGCGCTGGTCATGGAGCACGGCTTCGACGATCTCGACGCGCCGGTGCTGCGCGTCACCAACGTCGACGTGCCGATGCCCTACGCCGCCAATCTCGAGAAGCTCGCGCTGCTCAAGGTCGACGACGTCGTCAAGGCCGCGATCAAGGTCTGCTACCGGACATGAGGTAGGTCGCGGACCTGTTCAGGCCATGGTGGTGGAGCAGGACGACACGGTCTGGCTGTTGGTGTTGGTGACGCCGGACGTATAGCTGCGGGCATCGTCGCGCACGATGTACGACGAGACATAGTGCAGGCGGCGCGGTGCGACGAACAGGCTGCTGAACAGCGGCTGGTAGAGATAGTTGACCTCGACGAACATGACGCCGGAACTGACCGGCGCGACGACCTTGGACGTCGTGTCGCCCATGCCCGTCGCGGGAATGTACGTGCCCGCCGTGCCGGTCGCAGTGCCGTAGCTCGAATCGTAACCGGTGCCCGACAGCAGGCCGACGCACCGCTGCCAGTGCAGCAGCTGCCCGGTGCTGCTGCTCGTGCCCTCGAGGCTGGATAGCGTCACGCGCCCATAGGTGGTCAGCTTGATGCCCTTGCCCTCGAGGCGGAGCCCCTGCATCGCATCGTTGATGTTCGCCTCGTCGATCGTGTAGCTCGAAAGCCCCGCTTCGTCGCCCATGCGCGCGGCGTTGTCGGCGAGATCCATCGTATATTGGCTGACGCGCATGTTCACCAACGCCAGGTTGGTCAGCTCGATGCCGTAGGCGCCGATCAGCAGTACCAGCGGCGCGGTCAGCGCGAATTCGAGCAGCGCCAGGCCGCCGTCGTCGCGGCGGAACCGCGAAAGCACATGCGCCAATCCGTTGCGGGCCCGAAGCTTCATCAACTGCATCCCGTGCCGGGGCAGCATTGTTTCGGGCTGCTCGCCGACTGTGTGGTGTAGGGCTGGTTCTTGAGGATCGTGAAACCCGCCATCGTGACGGTCGACGACCAGCCGATCCACTGCGCGAGGGGAAACAGCCGAGGATATTGGATCGTCAGCGTATACACCGCGACATCGCTCGCATTGCCCTGCGAACTGGCGACGCCCTGATCCGAATCCCATACGCCGTTGCCGTTGACATCGGTGAAGCACTCGCTCGCGACGTCGTATTTGCCGTTGCCGTTGCTATCCGTATAGGGCTCGGGAACGCTGACCTTGCTGAAGCTCGAATAGCTTTGGTGGACCGACGAATAGATCTTCGCGGTGCCCGAAACCCGGTTGACCTGGTTCATCACCGTCTGGTCGATCGCGCTCCAGTTGAGCTGGCCGCCCTGGATGCCCGCATCCCGGCCTGCCTTGCGGATCGCGCCGTTCAGCACCGACTGGACATAGGCCTCGTAGGTCACCTCCATGAACCCCATGATCAGCAGCAGCATGACGGGCGCGACGAGGGCGAACTCGACGATCGTCGCGCCGCGGATCTCCCGACGCAACCTCGCGAACAGGCGGCGCATCACTGCGACACCCGCAGCATCGAGACGGCGGTCGCGATGTTCGTGAACGCCTTCGAGAGATCGGTGCTGCTGGTCACGGGCCCGACCGCGCGCTCGGGATGCGCCGTGCCGACGCACGTCTTCAACTGCGGCGTCAGGGCCTGCCCGACCGCCACCACCCAGACCTGAATGTTCTTCTCCTGCGCCTTGGCGCATTCGGCGAGGAAGCGGGCGTTGTGATATGCCGCCAACGTGCCGGTGGTGCTGCTGGTCACGCCCGTCCCGTTGCCGCTGATCCGGCTGTCGAAATATTCGGTTCCGTACATGCCGTAGCTGCGCGTATCGGGCGACATCGCGCCGTCGGTCAAGAACACGATGACGCGCTTGGGATCGGCATGGCCCGTCCACTTGGCGGTATCGTTCGCGAATATGCCCTGTGGCGACAGCATGCGCAGCCCCCAGATCATGCCGGTATCGTGATAGGTGCCGCCATGCGGGTGCAGCGCCGCCGTATAGGCGTCGATCTGCGCCTGCGTCTGGCCGGCGGTGAGCCGTTGCACGGGGGCGCCGCACGGCACGAAGCCGTTCTGTCGGAAGGTCGTGTTGATGTAATTAGGCGTCGTAGTGGCGACCGTGGTCTCGCCGTTCGATGACGCGGTCGACGTCTTGCTGTAGGTGGCGGAGCTGGTGCTGTAATTGCGGCCATATTCGACGGCGGGCCACATCGGTGCCCACGGGGTTGGAACGGTCGTTCCCGTCGTCGCATTGTATCCTGGCGATAGGTCAGGATTCATGTCGGCCGGCAGCGCGTCGATATTGTAGCTGCTGACGTTGTTGTAGTTGCCGCTCGACGCTTCGTCGATGCAGCCCTGCCACGAAGTGGTGGACGAACCGACCTTGCTTGGATCGTCGACCGTTCCGCCGTTGGGCAACGTCGCGATGAATCCGGACGTGTCGTACGCGACCGGCTGATAGGTCCATGTCAGCGTATAGGTGGTCGTAGCGACGGTACAATATTTGGTCGTCGTCGTATTGTTTCCGCTGCCTGTCGTCGTGGTCGAATAGGTCGCGGTCTTGCTCGTGGAAACACCGCTGGAGTTGTATGCCGTCTGCGCCTGCGCCTGCGCGGTGCAGGTGCTCTGGCTGCTGGTGGTGCTGGTCGATGACGAAGTGGACGTTGTGATCACGGGCGAGCGCGACTGATACGTCCAGTTGGTCGCCAGATAGGCCGGATCGAGCGAATAGAGCGCCTGGCCCGCGTTCACCGTCGACGAATAGGGGACGAAGCCGTAGCGCACGTTGGCGCCCGACTTGCTGATGTTGGCGGCGAGCGTCGTGTAGAAGGCGTCGACCGCGGTGCGTACCGCCGCCAGCTTCGATCCGCTCTTTTCGGTATCGTAATAGTCTGTCGATCCGTCGGGCAGCGTGAAGGAGGTCGAGCCGCCGCAATCCGCGGTCGGATCGTCGGACGGCAGGCATGCCATCGATCCCGTGGTATCGATCACGAACATGACGTCGGTATCGGGCGTGTTGAAACTCGCCTGGCAGTTCACCGCAACGATGCGTGTCGCCGCGCCGAACATGCGCATGATCGTCATCGGCACCTGCGCGCTGGTCGCGCCTGATACCTGCGTAATGTTCGAGCTGTCGGAAAAGGTCGTCCACGTCTTCGTCGGCGTGCCCGTATACCAGGTGGAGGCGCCCCAGCTCGAGCCGAAATTGTTGAGGAAATAGGAATCGGCCTGCGTTCCCGCGGTGCCGGTCAGCGTGGTGTTCGGCGCGGTGGATGGGTCCATGAACTTGCGCCCCGCCAATGCGCCCGCGTCGCACGCGGTCTGCAGCCGGGTCTTGACGACGTAGAGCCGCGCGACGTCGATCGCCGAACCGGCGAACGCGCACATCGGGACCAACGCGGCGGCCATGATCGCGAGCGTGTTGCCGCGCGCATCGCGGCGCAGGCGGCCCATAAATCCCATGGCAGTGATCGCTCGTGACATATGGCACGGTTTCCCCGAGGCGAGTCCGCGTCGGGACCGTCCATCGGGCCTATGCCCTACGGGGGTTCAAAGCCGCGTTGACGGTTATGGTTAACGGCCTGTTTGCGATTTGGGCGCGAAGCGGCGACAAGGGCGTGTGACGCCGTCCGATCCCCTGCCGATGCCCGATCATCCCGAACGGCGCCTCGCTGTCGCGCATGCGCACGGCCTGGCGCGCGGGAGCCTGGCGACGCTGTTCGCGCTCGACGAGCGGCTGGGCGGGATCGTCGCGCGTACTCGCGAGCCCGGTATTGGGCTGATGCGGCTGGTCTGGTGGCGCGATGCGCTGGCGGCGCTCGACAGCGAGCCGCCGCCCGCCGAGCCGCTGCTGGCGGCAGCCGCGGCGCTGCGCCCGGACCGTATCGCGGGCAGCGAGCTTGCCGCGATGGCGGAAGGCTGGGAGGTGGTGCTCGACGACGCCGAGCTGGGATCGGAAACCGCGGCGCTGCATGCGCGCGAACGCGGGGCGCGCTTGTTCCGGCTCGTCGGCCGGGTGCTCGGTCGCGAGAGCGACCGGCTGGGCGACGCGGGCGAGGGCTGGGCGCTCGCCGATCTCGGCCGGCATTTCGCGCCGCCCGCACGTGGCGATGCGCTGCTTGATCTGGCGCGCGCCCCGCTCGAGCGCGCGATGGCGACGCGCTGGCCGGGGGCGCTGCGGCCACTCGGCATGCTCACCGCGCTGGCCTTGCAGGACGTGCGGCACGGCGCCGAGGCGCTGCGGCCGCCAGCCTCGCCGATGCGGCTGATCCGGCTGCTCGCGCATCGCTGGACGGGTCACTGATCCTCTTGGCGTCGCGTCCATGCCGGGTTAGCCTGCGCCGAGACGGGGAGGCGGGCGATGGCACGGTTTCTGGCGGGCGTGGCATCGGCGTTGCTGCTGGTGACGGCGGGTTTCTTCCTGTGGACGGGGCTCGCGCGGCGGGACGTGGGCGTGCCGCCGCCCCCGGTCGCGCTCGCCGCGCTGACCGCTGCCGCTTCCATCGCGCAGGCGCCGACCGCCGCCGACGCGCCCCAGGCGACCGAGAAGACGCGCGAGGAAAAGCGCTTCTCGCGCTACGATCACGACAAGAACGGCAGGATCGACCGCGACGAATATCTGCTCGCGCGGCACAAGAATTTCGCCAAGCTCGATACTGATCACGACGGCAAGCTGTCGTTCAAGGAATATGCGTCGAAGGCGGTCGCCAAGTTCGCCACGGCGGACGCGGACCGGTCCGGAACGCTCGATGCCGCCGAGTTCGCGACGACGCGGGTGGTCCGCAAGCTGCGACCCCGCTGCGCACCGGTGGCGAAGACCGTGCCAGCCGCTGGCGGAGATGACGGCGACGAGGGGCAATGAGCCCTCTTGTTCCCCGGCGAAAGCCGGGGTCCAGGCCCCACGTCTATTTCGGAGCGCGGCGCCAGCCACAGGCTACGGGCCTGGGCCCCGGCCTTCGCCGGGGAACGGTCAGGCTGGCACCGCCTCGATCTCCTCGCGCCATGCCGCGAGATCGGCCCTGGCGCGCGCGCTCATCAGTGCCTTGCGGTCGGCCTTGCGCGGGGCGTCGGCGAGCGGCGGGAAGAGGCCGAAATTGACGTTCATCGGCTGATAGACGTCGGCTTCCGCGCCGCCGGTGATATGGCTCAGCAGCGCGCCGAGCGCGGTCGTCGGCGGCGGCGCGGGCATCGTGCGGCCGGCAAGTTCGGCGGCAGCGAACCGCCCCGCAAGCATCCCGATCGAGGCACTCTCGACATAGCCCTCGCACCCCGTGATCTGCCCGGCGAAGCGCACGTTGGGGCGAGACTTGAGCCGCAGCGTCTCGTCGAGGAGCACCGGCGAGCGGATGAACGTGTTGCGGTGCAGCCCGCCGAGCCGCGCAAATTCCGCGTTCTGCAGCCCCGGGATCATCCGGAACACACGCACCTGCTCGGCATGCTTGAGTTTGGTCTGGAAGCCGACGATGTTCCACAGCGTCCCCAGCGCATTGTCCTGCCGCAACTGGACGACGGCATGCGGCCAGCGCCCGGTACGCGGATCGTCGAGCCCGACTGGCTTCATCGGCCCGAACCGCAGCGTATCGACCCCGCGCGATCCCATCACCTCGACGGGCATGCAGCCCTCGAAATAGGGGGTGTTGGTCTCCCATTCCTTATATTCGGTCTTCTCGCCCGCCATCAGCGCCGCGTGGAAGGCGAGATACTCGTCCTTGTTCATCGGGCAGTTGATATAGTCATGCCCGTCGCCCTTGTTCCAGCGCGACTGGAACCAGCAAATCTCCATGTCGATACTGTCGCGGTGGACGATCGGCGCGATCGCGTCGAAGAAGGCGAGCTGGTCATGGCCTGTTTCGGCGATGATCGACTGCGCAAGGTTGGCGGCAGTGAGCGGGCCGGTGGCGACGATCGCGGGGCCCTCGGGCAGCGTGTCGATCCGCTCGCGGACCAGCTCGATGTTGGGATGCGCGAGGATCGCGGCGGTGACGCCTTCCGCAAAGCCGTCGCGGTCCATCGCGAGCGCCGATCCGGCGGGGACGCGGTGCGCGTCGCCCTGCGCGAGGATCAGCGAGCCCAGCGCGCGCATCTCGGCATGCAGCAGCCCGACCGCGTTCTTCTCGGGATCGTCCGACCGGAAGCTGTTCGAGCAGACCAGTTCGGCGAGATTGTCGCTGTGGTGTGCGGCGGTGCCCTCGACGCCGCGCATCTCGCTGAGGCGGACCTTGAAGCCCGCTTCGGCGAGCTGCCAGGCGGCTTCGGATCCGGCGAGGCCGCCGCCGATGATGTGGATGTCGTGCATGGCGCCGCGCATAGCGCAGCGGGGCGGGCGGGGGAACCGTCGCCGCCGGGGTATCGTTCGACGGCCATGATGCATAGGACGACGCCATGAAGCTGTTCACGATCGGCTACGAAGGCGCGACGCAACCCGAGCTGATCGCCGCGCTCGAGGCAGCCGGCGTCACGCGGCTCATCGACGTCCGTCAGCTACCGCTGTCGCGCCGCCCCGGCTTCTCGAAGACGCCGCTCCGGAACGCGCTTGCGGAGCACGGCATCGACTATGTCCACCTCAAGGCGCTCGGCACGCCGCCCGAGGGGCGCGAGGCCGCGCGCAAGGGGCGGCACGACGCGATGGCGGCGATCTATCGCGGCACGCTCGCCGAGCCGGGCGCGATCGTCGCCGCCGAGCAGCTCCGCGATCTCGCGACCGAGGCGCTATCCGCGCTGCTCTGCTTCGAGCGCGAGCCGACGCATTGCCACCGTCAGGTGCTGATCGACGAGACGTATCCGGAGGCGGAAGTGGTGCATCTGTTTGCGTGAACCACCGTGCTCCCGCGAACGCGGGAGTCCAGAGTTGCAGGCGTTGCGCTCGAGGTACCGGGCTCCCGCCTTCGCGGGAGAACGGCGGTGGCTAGAAGCTACTCTTCCGTCCCGTCCGCCAGATCCTCGTCGGTATCGCCCTCGACCTGCGGATCGACCGCCACCGGCACTTCGGCGCTGAGATCGACTTCGGCCTCGTCCTCGGTCTCGGCGATGCGTGCCGCCGAGACGACGTGCTCGTCCTTGCCGACGTGGAACAGCCGCACGCCCGACGAGCCGCGCCCGATCACGCGCGTGTCGCCGACCGACATGCGGATCAGCTTGGCCTGGTCGGTGACCAGCATCAGCTGCTCGCCCTTGTGCGCGGGGAAGCTCGCCACGACCGGCCCGTTGCGCGCGAGGTTGTCGATGTTGGTGATGCCTTGGCCGCCGCGGCCGATGCGGCGATATTCGTACGCCGAGGACCGCTTGCCGTAGCCGTTGGCGCAGACGGTCATAACGAACTCCTCTGCGTCCGCCATCGCCTGCATCGTCGCGTCGTCGAGCGTCGCCTCGCGGTCGCCTTCCTTCCAGGCGGCGGCTTTGAGGTACGCCTCGCGCGTCTCGGTATCCTGATCCCACGGCGTGCCGTGCAGGATCGACAGCGAGATGACCTCGTCGTCGCCGAGCAGCCGCGCGCCGCGGACGCCCGCCGAGGTGCGGCTCTGGAATTCGCGAACGTCGGTGGCGCGGAAACGGATCGCCTTGCCGTTGCGCGTGGCGAGCAGCACGTCGTCGTCGCCGCTAAGCAAGGTCACGCCGATCAGCCGGTCGGTCGTCGTCTCGACGGTCTCGTCGTCGCTGTCGTTCTCGGAGAAGCGCATCGCGATCTTGCCCGCGGTCGGGATGCGCGTGAACTGGTCCATGCTGTTGCGGCGGACCAGACCCTTGGCGGTGGCGAACAGAATGTGCAGGTCGCCCCACGAGGATTCGTCCTCGGGCAGCGGCAGCACGGTCGAGATCGTCTCGCCTTCGGCCAGCGGCAGCAGGTTGATCATCGGCCGGCCCCGCGCCTGCGGAGCGCCCTCGGGCAGCCGCCAGACCTTCTTGCGATAGACCTTGCCCGCGGTCGAGAAGAACAGGACGGGCGTATGCGTCGAGGTGACGAACAGCTTGACGACGGCGTCCTCGTCCTTGGTCGCCATGCCGGAGCGGCCCTTGCCGCCGCGCGCCTGGGTGCGGAAGGCATCGAGCGGGGTGCGCTTGATATAGCCGCCGAGCGTGACGGTGACGACCATCTCCTCGCGCTCGATCAGGTCCTCGTCGTCGATGTCGTCGCCGGCGGGCATGATCTGGCTGCGGCGCGGGGTGGCGAACGCGGCCGAGACCGCGTCGAGCTCGGCGACGAGGATCTCGTAGAGCCGGACGCGGTTGCCGAGGATCTCGAGCAGTTCGGCGATCGTCGTGGCGAGCCCGGCGAGTTCGTTGCCGATCTCGTCGCGGCCGAGGCCGGTGAGGCGGTGGAGGCGCAGCTCGAGGATCGCGCGGACCTGGATGTCGGAGAGCTTGTAGCCGTCGCCATCGGGTGCCAGCTCGACGGCTTCGACCAGCCGGATATAGGGCGCGATCTCGGCGATCGGCCATTCGCGCGCGGACAGCGCGGCGCGCGCCTCGGCGGGATTGGGCGAGCCGCGGATGATGCGGACGACCTCGTCGAGGTTGGTCACCGCGACGACGAGCCCGAGCAAGATGTGCGCGCGCTCGCGGGCTTTCAGCAGCTCGTATTTCGAGCGGCGGGTGATCACCTCTTCGCGGAACTTGACGAACGCCTCGATGATGTCGCGCAGCGTCAATATCTCGGGGCGGCCGCTCCGGATCGCGAGCATGTTCGCGGGGAAGCTGGTCTGCGCCTGCGTGTAGCGCCACAGCTGGTTGAGCACGACGTCGGGCGTCGCGTCGCGGCGCAGCTCGATGACGATGCGGACGCCGTGGCGGCTCGATTCGTCGCGAATGTCGGTGACGCCCTCGATCCGCTTGTCCTTGGCGGCCTCGGCGATGCTTTCGACCAGCCCGTTCTTGCCGAGCTGATAGGGGATTTCGGTGAGCACGATCGCGCGCTTGTCGCTGCGACCCTCCTCGATCACATGGCGCGAGCGCATGATGATCGAGCCCTTGCCCGTGTGATACGCGTTGCGCGCGCCGCCCTTGCCGAGGATCAGGCCTCCGGTGGGGAAATCGGGGCCGGGGACGATCGCATGCAGCTCGTCGATCGTGATAGCGCCGTTCGCGATGTATGCCTTGCAGGCGGCGATCACCTCGCCGAGATTGTGCGGCGGGATGTTGGTCGCCATGCCGACCGCGATGCCGCCGGCGCCGTTGACGAGCAGGTTGGGGAAGCGCGCGGGGAGCACCAACGGCTCCTGCAGCGAGCCGTCGTAGTTCGGGCCGAAGTCGACCGTGTCCTTCTCGATGTCCTGCAGCAGCGCCATGGCGGGCTTGCTGAGCCGCGCCTCGGTGTAGCGCATCGAGGCGGGCATGTCGGGATCCATCGATCCGAAATTGCCCTGGCCGTCGATGAGCATGACGCGCATCGCCCAATCCTGCGCCATTCGCGCAAGCGCCATGTAGATCGAGCTGTCGCCGTGCGGATGGTAGTTGCCCATCACGTCGCCGACGATCTTGGCGGATTTGCGATAGGGCTTGCCGGGGACGAAGCCGCCCTCCTGGCTCGCATAGAGGATGCGGCGATGGACGGGCTTGAGGCCGTCGCGCACGTCTGGCAGCGCACGCGCGACGATCACCGACATCGCGTAGTCGAGATAGCTCGTCTTCATCTCGTCGACGATCGAGATCGGGGAGATATCGGAGGGGTCGATGGTCGGCGGTGCGCTGGCCAAATCTGCTGCTTTCAATTCTGTTCAGGATCGCCGGTACCTGGGCCGGCACCGTATCGATTGTTCTAGCCTAGCCGTCATCATAGCGCCACCCCTCGCGCGCACGCGAGCGCGCGTACGCGAGCGCGCGTGCGAGAGGGTGTGGCCGAGGTCGACGAAGACTGTTCGCAACTCCGTCATTGCGACCCCGGACCTGATCCGGGGGAAGCAATCCAGTCCGACGTCGAAGCTGGATCGCCACGGCGCGTTAAGCGCCTCGCGACGACGGGATTGAGGCGCATCGACATTCGCTCATCCTCCCCCGCCAGGGGGAGGTGGCGCCGAAGGCGACGGAGGGGGAGGGCGGCGGCGCGTTCGCGATGACGATACCGCCGTCCTCCCCCTCCACCATCCTTCGGATGGTCCCCCTCCCCCTGGCGGGGGAGGATTTTCATCGATCGCCCGCATAACGATACGCCCTAAGGCCGCCGCACGAAGCGCCAGCGCTCCTCGTCGGACGCGCTCGCGTCATAGGAGTAGCCGTCGCTGTCGAAACCTTTCAGCGCCGCGACGTCGGTCAGCCGGTGCTCGCAGATGTAGCGCGCCATCATGCCGCGCGCGCGCTTCGCGGCGAAGCTGTTGAACCGAAGCCCCTTGGCGCCGTCCTCCATGAACTCGATCGAGACGACCCGCGCGCCGGCGGGCGTCGCCTGCGCGATCGCCGCCCAATATTCCTGGCTGGCGAGGTTGATCACGTCGATCGATCCCTCGGCGGCGAGATCGTCACGCAGCAGGTCGCCGACGCGCCGGCCCCACCATTTGACCAGCGTCTTGGCGCGGCCCGGCGCCCAGTGCGTGCCCATCTCGAGTCGATAGGGCCGGATCGCATCGAGCGGGCGGAGCAGCCCATAAAGTCCCGAGAGGATGCGGACATGGTCCTGCGCGAAGTCGATCGCGGCATCGTCGAGGCTGTGCGCCTCGAAGCCGGTGTAGACGTCGCCCGCGAAGGCGAACAGCGCGGGGCGCTCGGGCGCGTCGGCGAAGTCGCGGTAGCGCTCGACGTTGAGCGCGGCGAGCTTGTCCGAGATGTGCATCAGCGCCATCAGCTTCTTCTTGGAGAGCGTGGCGGCGCGCTTGGCGAGGAACGCCGCCTCGTCGGCGAAGCGCGGCACGGTCGGCGTCAGCGCGGGCAACGGGCGCTCGTAGTCGAGCGTCTTGGCGGGGGAGATGAGGGCGATCATGACCCGGTCGCGGTAGCAAACGTCCGTCGGTCGTCAACCATGTTCGCCGACATGCAACCGCGGCGTTCAATGCGGGTTCAGTCCCCGGAGGACAGGCTTTTGGTCTGTCCGCACGCTTGAACCGGAGCGGGGCAGGGGTTAGCACCACGCCCGCGGTGCTCCCGGTTGCCGCAAGAGGAGAGGTTTTCCCATGAAATTCGCATCGACGACGGCGCTGGCGCTGTCTTTCGCGCTCGGCGCGGTGGCGTTGACCGGCGCAAGCCCGGCATTCGCCAAGAAGGCGGCGGCCGCGGCCGACCCCGCGAAACCGCAGTTCAGCCCGGCCTTCTCGGTCGCGGCGCAACCGCTGCAGAAGGCGATCACCGCCAAGGATTATCCGACGGCGAAGGCCGCGCTGCCCGCCGCGCAGGCTGCCGCGACCACGCCCGACGACAAATATCAGGTCGCGCTGATGGCGCTGATCATCGCGCAGAGCACCAACGACACGGCCTCGATCGGCCCCGCTGCCGACGCGGTGATCGCCAGCGGCAAGGCGCCGCCCGAGCAGCTCGCGCAGGTGCTCGATATGAAGGGGCGCCTCGCCTACAACAACAACAAGCTGCAGGATGCCGATGCGGCGTTCACGCAGCTGCACCAGTTGAAGCCCGAAGACGGCGACACCGCGATCCTGCTCGCGCAGGTCAAGACGCGCGAAGGTCGTGGTGCCGAAGCGCTGCCGATCGTCGATCAGGCGATCCAGGCGAAGAAGGCGGCGGGCCAGCCCGTCGACGAGGATTGGTATCGCCACGCGCTCGGCATCGCCTACGACGCGAAGATGCCGGCGGGCGTGCAGAAATACGGCCAGCAGCTCGTCGATGCCTATCCGCGTGCCGATATCTGGCGCGTCGCGCTGCAGACCTACCGCGACACCGGCCATCTCGATCAGCAGACCGATCTCGACACGCTGCGGCTGATGCGCGTCTCCAACTCGCTGGCGGGCGAGCGCGATTATTACGACTATGCCAACATGGCGCTCAACCGGGGTTTCCCAGGCGAAGCCAAGGCCGTGATCGACCAGGGCACGACGTCCAACATGGTCGACGCCAAGGCACTCGCGACGAGCAAGGCGCTCGTTGAGGTCAAGTCGATCGCCGGCTCGAAGATCGCCGCGGACAAGGCCGATCTGCCGACGTCCGACAAGCGTGCGCGTGCGTCCGCCGACGGTAAGCAAGCGTTGCTGATCGGCGACGCCTATCTGGGCTACGGCCAGTTCGACAAGGCGGCCGATCTCTACAAGGTGGCATTGTCGAAGGGCGCCGACGCCAACATCGTCAACCTGCATCTCGGCGAGGCGCTCGCGCAGAGCGGGCAGAAGCCGGCGGCGGTACAGGCGTTTGCGCTGGTGCAGGGCCCCGCGCAGCCGCTCGCGCAATATTGGACGATCTGGACCAACAAGGGCTCGGCGCCGGCGGCACTCGCCGCCGCGAAGTAAGCACCAAAACGCCGAAGGGGCGGCGCCGGTTCGGGACCGGCGCCGCGTCAGCCGTGCTGGTCGACCGGCACGCCCGGCTGATCCTTCGACGTGCGGATCGTCAGCGACGTCTTGACGCTGGCGACATGCGGCGCGGTCGTCAGCTTCGACGTCAGGAAGCTCTGGAACGACTGGAGATCGTGCGCGACGATCTTGAGGATGAAGTCGATCTCGCCGTTGAGCATGTGGCATTCGCGTACTTCGGGCAGCGTCGCGACATGCGTCTCGAAGTCGCGAAGATCCTCTTCCGCCTGGCTGCGCAGGCTGACCAGCGCGAATACCGTTATCCCGTAACCGAGTGCCGCGGGATTGAGCCGGCCGTGATAGCCGTTGATCACCCCGCCTTCCTCGAGCGCGCGGACGCGGCGCAGGCAAGGCGGCGCGGTCAGCCCGGCGCGGCGGGCGAGTTCGACGTTGGTGATCCGCCCATCGTCCTGCAGTTCGGCGAGGATGATCCGATCGATCGAGTCGAGGTACAGCGGCGAGGCCAACAGCAAGCTTCCTTTCGCACTTAGGCCCCTCTCCTATAAGAATATTGCGAGTGCTGGCAATTGTCCCACTATGCAACATCGCCGATAAAGTCGCTTTGTGCAGCTTCATGGGAACAGATAGTCAACCTTGCTGCGGCAAGAGGGTGCGTCGCTTAGGCGGCGTGTGGAGAAATAGGTGCGGTTCGACGACAGGCTTGCCACGGTGCTCGCGCGACCGGCCGATCGGCCGGCGGATCGCGTCGCACATTGGCGCCAGCTGCTCGACCTGCTCGCGCAGCGCGGCGCGGAGCCCGATACGAACCTGAGCCGCGAGGCGTTCGCGCGGCTGGGCCTGCTGCGGCCCGACGTCCCGCTCGCCGTGCGACAGGAGACCGCGCGCGCCTTCGCCGGCCGCCCGATCGCGGCACCGTTGGTCGCCTTCCTCGCCGCCGATGCGCCGGCGGTGGCGGGCGCGATCCTTCCGCAGGCGCGGCTCGATCAGGGTGGCTGGCTGTCGATCCTGCCGCGGCTGTCGCCGACCGGTCGCGGCTTCCTGCGCCATCGTCGCGATCTGGGGCCGGTGATCGAGGCCGCACTCGCGAGCTTCGGTGCGACCGACATGCAGATCGCGGGCGAGGTGACGCGCATCGCGCTGTCGATCGCCACCGTCGCCGTCGAGACCGTCGCGATCGAGACCGTGTCGTTCCCCACCGAGCGCCTGTCGCTGGTTCCCGATGTCGCCGCGGCGCCGATCGCCGAGGATCTGCCGCCGCCGCCCGTCCAGGCGGTCGAGCACGGCGTCGGCGAGGGCCAGATCCGCGCGATCATCACGCGCATCGCGCGCTTCCGTAAGGATCGCGACGTCGGCCCGCGCGCGGTCGATGCGCAGGACGGCGAAGATGCCGCCAGCTTCCGCTTCGAGACCGGAATCAACGGCACGATCCGCTGGCTCGAGGGCGTGCCGCGCGGGCCGTTGATCGGCGAGACGATCGCAGTCCCCGCGGCGGGCACCTACGGCGTCGATGCGCAGGCGCCCGGCGCCTTCCGGCGTCGCGCGCCGTTCCGCGACGCGCGGCTGATCGTCGCCGGCGATTCGACCGCCAGCGGCGAGTGGCGGATTGCGGGCGTGCCCGTGTTCGCCCCCGCCGACGGCCGCTTCAAAGGCTATCGCTGCACCGCCCGCCGCCCGCGTGCCGACGAGCGCGCCGAAACAGTGCCTGCGGAAGCGCCGGGCCTCTTCGGCGCCGGGCTCGAACCCGATTCGCTACGCCAGCTCGTCCACGAACTGCGCACGCCACTCAACGCGATCGGCGGGTTCGCCGAGATGATCCGCCGCCAGATGCGCGGGCCGATCTCGACGGTCTATCGCGACCGCGCACAGGATATCGCCGAGGAGGCCGGCCGGTTGCTGGCGGCGGTCGACGATCTCGACGTGGCGGCACGGCTCGAGACGCGGCGGCTTGATCTCCAGCGCGTGACGGTCGATCTTGCGGCGATGCTCGGAACGATCTGTACGGACCATGCGCCCGCCGCGCGCCGTCGCGGGGCGGTGCTCGATTGCGGCATCGCGCCGGGGATCGCGCCGGTAACGGGCGATCCCGCAGCGCTTCGCCGGATGATCGCGCGGCTGGTCGCGGGCTGCGCGGCGCTCGCCGACGAGCAGGAGACGATCCGCGTCTCGCTCGCGCCCGCAGGGGCCGAGCAGCTCGATCTCGCGGTGGCGCGTCCCCGCCGTCTCGTGGGCCAGTCCGAAACCGCGCTGCTCGATCCCGGCTACGGCCCCGAAGGCGACTCGCCCGATGCGCCACTGCTCGGGCTCGGCTTCTCGCTGCATCTCGTGCGCCGGCTCGCGACCGCGGCAGGCGGCACGATGACGATCGAGCCCGAGCGCTTCCTGTTGCGACTCCCGGTGGCGGCGGATCCTTCGCGCATCAGCACCGGCGGCTGAAATGATACCGGCCGCCGGGGGGGGGCGTATCGATCGGCCGCCGCATGCGAACGACGCCGTCACGCTGCCCGCCTCGCTCGGCCGCCGCTTCGTCGTCTTCGTCGATACCGAGGAGGAGTTCGACTGGACGCAGCCGCGCCGCCGCGACGCCACCGCGACCACCGCGATCGCCGCACTGCCCGAGGCGCACCGCCGCCTCGCGGGCTTCGGCATCTGCCCGACCTATCTGGTCGATTATCCGGTCGCCTCGGACCCCGCCGCGGTCGATGCGATACGCCCGCTGCTCGAGGCGGGCGAGTGCGCGATCGGCACGCAGCTCCACCCTTGGGTCAATCCGCCGTTCGACGAGGAACTCACCGTTCCCAACAGCTTCGTCGGCAACCTCCCCGAAGCGACGGAGCGCGCCAAGCTGATCGCGCTCACCGATCGGATCGAGGCGATGTTCGGGAAGCGCCCGCAAATCTACCGCGCGGGGCGCTACGGCATCGGCACCAACACCGCGCGGCTGCTCGAGGAGGCAGGCTACCGGCTCGACGTCTCAGTGCGCGCTCTATTCGATTATTCGGCCGAGGGTGGCCCCGATTTCTCGCATCACGACGCGGCGCCGAGCTGGGCCGGGCCGGGCCGCCTGCTGCTCGAGCTGCCGCTGAGCGCGGTCTATGCAGGCCGTGCGCGACGGCTCGGGGCGTGGCTCTATCCCGCGGCGGGGCGGCTGGCGCGCGCGCGCGGGCTGCTGTCGCGATCGGGAATGCTCAGCCGGATCGCGCTGACGCCCGAGGGCACCCCGCTGCCCGATGCGCTGCGCGCTATCCGCACACTGCTCGACGACGGGCAGCGCCTGCTCTCGATCTCCTTTCACTCGCCTTCGGTGGTGCCCGGCCACACGCCCTATGTGCGCAACCAGGCCGATCTGCGTTGCTTCTATGCGTGGTGGGACGGCGTGCTCGACATGCTGGCCCGCGAGGGTGTCGAGCCGATCGGCGCCGACGTGCTGATCGCCGCGATGTGGCGCGCGCGCGATGTCGGGCTGCGGCTTGCCACGTAGTCGGGCATCGGGCTATCGGAAGCGCCGCTGGGGGCCTGTAGCTCAATTGGTTAGAGCTGACCGCTCATAACGGTTAGGTTGCGGGTTCAAGTCCTGCCGGGCCCACCAGCGTCTTCCCAAGCCGTGTCTGCCGTTGCGCGAGGCTCGCGGCCGTTTCGGCATAGAGAAACCCGATCTCCGCATCGCGGTGCAGCCCGGTCGCGGCGTTCATCCGCAGCGAGGCGCGATTGCCGCTCTCGACGATCTCGATCAGCCCGTCGGCGTCGAACCGGTCGATCGCCAGCGACAGCAGCGCGGCGTTGACGTGCGATCCCCAGCCTCGGCCCCGATCGCGGACGCAGATGCCCGACGCGAGCGCCGGACGACGCCACCGCCCGGCTATCGGCGGGAGGCTCTGCACGACGCCCGCGGCGATTATGTCTCGGTGGTCGTCGATCCACGCCAGTGAAGTGGAGGCGGCGCCATCGCCGCGTAGAAACCAGGCGGGCATCGGCATCAGACCGCGCCGTATCTGCAGGGCTTGGACGCCCCGGATCAGGTGCGGGTCGCTATCGAGGCTCGCCACTTCCACCGATCCCCGCGGCCGTGCGACATGATCCGCGCCCACGCCGTCCCGCGCGCGAAAATCGTCGGCGTCCGCGGTCAGCGTGACGAGATCGGCGTCGACGCACAGCCCGGCCTGTTCGAGATGCCTGGCCAGAGCATCCAGCTCTCCACACCCCGCCTTCACGAGGAAGCGGCCGCAGGGGTGGCGTGCGATGCGATCGGATATCGACGTCGCATAGCCGTCGAGCAGACCCAGCGTCCGCCCCTGATGGAACAGCGCGCCGGTCGTGCGAAGCGTATAGCGCTCGCGATATAGGTAGGCGGAGGCGGCGAGCAGGCGATGGGCGGTGGCGGGATCCAGCGTCGAAAGAATAGCGGGATCATAATGATGCGAGGCCGAGGCGGGGTCGCCTGCCGGGCGAGTCATACGCGCGGCGTATCGAGCAGAGGCCCGTCGTAGATCGACGCCGGATCGCGCACGGCGGCGGAGACGTCGCGCAGCATCGCGTCGATGTCGGTCCGGTCGAGGTCGACGGCGATCCGATCGAGAAAGCCGCCGACATAGCGGCGCGCGGCCGGGGTGTCGGCGAAGCCGTATTTGCGGATCGTCGTCAGGATCGCGAAGTCTTCGGGGCATTGGGCGGTGGCGGCATCGTGCGCCATGGCGTCGATACTGCGTTCGAGCGCGGCGGCATCGCGATCGGACCAGCCGCCGAGCGCCGCGAAGAGACGCCGCAGACGCCGGCGTGCATCGCCGGGTGCCGACGCGTCGAGCGCTGCCAGCGATCGCTTGATGGAGGCGAACGCATCGAGCGTCGTCGTCCGCATGGAAAGCCGGAAATCGAGCGCATATTCGGCGAT
Organism: uncultured Sphingomonadaceae bacterium; assembly: GCA_964247655.1. Taxonomy (GTDB): domain Bacteria; phylum Pseudomonadota; class Alphaproteobacteria; order Sphingomonadales; family Sphingomonadaceae; genus Solisphingomonas. Next base: position 30,487 of record CAXTVK010000009.1, read on the forward strand.
GCTGTGCGCGAAATCGAGCCTTTGCTTCTTGGTCCACTGGTCCGGCATGACCGCGCGGCTACCCAACAATCCCAGCGCGTCGGCGCGCGCGAAGAAGGCGTGGCGTTCGCGGTGGACGGCGCCCATCCGGCGATAGGCCCAGCCGCATTTGCGCTTCGTCCGCGTCGTCGAGCCGCCGTAATGGATCACCCAGTCCGCGACGATATGCGACCGGATCCGAAGCGCCGACGTCCGGAGGGGAGCGGGGAGGAGCGCGACGTCCCACATCGTCGCATAGGCCCAATCATGGCAGTGGAGGATGTTGGGCATCATCATCTCGGGCAGCCCGGGCCCGAAGATCTCGGCTTCGTCGTGCAGGCCGCTGTCGAGCGCGACGGCGCAATGGCCGATCAGGTCCACGACGGTGCCTCATGCTCGTTGTGACCGAGTTTCGCCGCGATGAAGCGGGATGTCTCGGCGAGGATTGCCGAAAATTCGGCGTCCGGGATTTGTCGTGCGCCGCGGCGCACGAAACGCGCGACGAGCTCGACTCCGGCATCGCCGATCAAACCGAATTTCTTGGCGCCCGCGCGAAAGGCGAATTGGTGCGGCGTTTGGCAGCGGCGTATCCGATCGGTGAACGAGGCGATGCCGGTTTCCAGTTGCTCGGCGGGAAAATCCGCACCGGCGCGCGACAGCAGAGCGCGGGCGGTGTCGACCGGGATGTCGGACAGCGCCCGCTTGGCGGCGACGAAGCCCTCGGTCGTGGTGGGGTCGTGATCCGCGACCCAGGTGTCGATCGCATATTCGACCATCGTGTGCGCGAACCCCCGAATGCTATCGCGCGGCATATCTGGTCGGCGCAGGCCTTCGGCTTCGGCGGTCGCGAAGAATTCGTCGTACAGCCGCGCGAACGGCGCCATCGATCGATACGCCCAGCCGCGTCGGATCGGTTGGTCCCCCTCGCCGTAGTGGACGTACCAGTCGCCGAGCATGTGTGCGCGGACCAGCGCGAGGTCGACATCGTTTGCCGGGACGGGATCGTGGCAGCGCGCATAGCCCCAATCGTGACAGCGTGCGATGTCGGGCAGCATCAGCGCCACTATGCCCAAGCCGGTAAGGTCCGCCGCCGCGAAGGCGTCAGACGCACGCGTGGTCGCCCAATGTCCGAGAACATACATGGTCGCGCCTTTCTGCCTGCTCGGCCCGTGGAGGTTGGTCCGCATCCTCCCAGGCGATCCTCCGCGCCTCGTACCACTCGCGGTCGTGGATCGTGCTGAGATAGGACCTGCCGCCGTCCGCGAGCATGCAGACGATCCGCTTGCCCGCCGCCTCTTCGCGCTGCGCATAGGCGAGAGCGGCGGCGACGACGCATCCCGAGGAGGCGCCCGCGAAGATGCCTTCTGTGCGGAACAGGCGGTGCGCGGTCGCGATCGCCAGCGCATCGGGGATCGCGATGGCGTTGTCGACGAGATCGAGCCGCGCGTTGCCGGGCACGAAATCGCCGCCGATGCCCTCGACCAGATAGGGCGCGGGGGCGACGGGAGCGTGGTTGAGCAGGCCGGCAAAGATGCTGCCGACGGGGTCCGCGAGCACGAGCCGGATCGCCGGATTGCGCGCCTTGAGATAGCGCCCGACGCCGCCGAACGTCCCGCCCGTGCCGATTCCTGCCACAAAGACGTCGATCGCGCCGCCCGATTGCTTCCAGATCTCCGGGCCCGTCGTTTCGAAATGCGCTCGGGTGTTGATCGGGTTGGCGAACTGATCGGCATGCCAGGCGCCGGGAATCTTGCAGGCGAGGCGTTCGGCGGTACGGATGAAGTGGCGGTCGTCGTCCGGGGGCACGTCGTAGGGGCAGACGATCACCTCGGCGCCGAGCGCGCGCAGCAGGCCGACCTTGTCGGCGCTCATCTTTGTCGTCATCGTCGCGACCATCCGGTAGCCGCGACGTGCCGCGATCATCGCCAGCGCCATGCCGGTGTTCCCCGCGGTCGCCTCGACGATCGTGCCGCCCGGGCCGAGCAGCCGCCTTCGCTCCGCATCGTCGATCATCGCGCGCGCGATGCGATCCTTGACCGAACCGCCCGGGTTCATGAATTCGCACTTGCCCAAAAGCCGGCCGGGGAGGCCCTCCGCCAATCGGGACAGACGAACCAGCGGCGTATTTCCGATCGCCGCCGCCACGTCGTCGCTGACGTCGGGCGCGGTCATTCGCCGAGCAGCATGGCGAGATCGCGGTCGCTCAGCGTCTCGAGATCGTCCTCGCCGTCGAGCCCGGCATCGCGCAGCGCCTGGACGGTCGCAGCGCGCGCCGCACTTTCGAGTTGCGCGAGGCTCGTGCCGTTCGCGCCGGCGAGGTGCTTCAACCACGCGCGGCCGTGGCGGACATGCTGCAGTTCGTCGGCGTGGATATAGTCGAACAGGCGCGCGGTCTCCGGATCGCCGTGGCGATCCGCTGCGCGCGACAGGCTGCGCAGCCGGCCGAGCTGATTGAGCTCGCCGAAGCTGCTGATCTGCGCAAGCGCCAGCAGCGGCGGGAGATCGGTGCGGACGTTGATCCCGATGATCCCGCACGGGACTGCGAACGGATCATATCCCATCCGGCCCAGCGCCACTTGGCCGGCCTCGGCATGCCGCGCTTCGTCCCAGATCAAACGCGCGAGGCGGAGCTCGAACGCGAAGGGGTGGGTCGAATCGTCGAACAGGATGTTGGCGAAGGTCTCGATCGCGTCGAGTTCGTCGCGCTGAATGCGCAGCGCCTCGACGATCGCGCATTGCGTCTCGTCGAGATCGCGGTCGCTCGGCGGGAGATCGACGCTATCGTAGCGCCGCGTGTGATGAAAGGTCGGGAGCCGATCGTCGCGACGGCAGGCGCGTGCGCGTCGCGCCGGCTCCGCCGGCATGTCGATGGCCGCGCATCGATCGGCTCGTTCGAGTTCGTCCTCTAACAGCGCGGCATATCGCGGGCGGCTTTCCGGCACGTCCGCTTCGATCCCGGCGCGCGCGTACGCCGTGCGAGCCTCGCCCAGCCAGAGTGTCGCTGCGTCCAGGTCCGCGATGATCGGGCCGAGCGTGCGCACGCTGGGCTGGTCGAGCAGCCCGCTGGTCCGCGCCCGATAGTCGCGGTGGATAGCCAGAAACGCCGCCGTCCAGCCTTCGAGCACGACGATCAGCGCGACCGTATCTCGCGCCTCGGCGATGTCGCTGGCGATCGCGCGGGCAGTGGTCGAGACCAGCGTATCGAGCCGCGCGGTCGAGCAGCGCAGTTCGATCGCTCGGTTGCGCAACCGGCCCGCCGCCTCGGCATGATGGTAGAGCTGGTGCGCAAGCTCGATCTTGGCCTCGAACGCGGCGACACCGATCAGCTTGCCCGCAATGCCGCGCATCAGCGCGCGGTGGCAGGCATAGGCAACGGCCAGCCGCCATGCCGACGTCTCGACGTCGAACGCCCCCTCGATCCGGCGCGGCGAGGGCGGCAGGCGCAGCGGATAGTCCGAGGACGCGGCCAGCGCCGGCCTGCCGACCGGCAGATCCTCGGCGGATGGCGCGTCAGCGAAGGGCGGGCGCAAGCGCGATCTCCTCGGTGACGATCATGCGGAGCAGCGCGCCGTAGCGTTCGACGGTCGCGGCGGGCTCGACGCCTGCGGAGATGCGCAGGTAGGTCGGGGCGTCGGGCTGGTTGAGCGCCGCGCCTTCGTAGACGCGCGCGGTCGTCGTCGGCCAGCCGAAGCCGGCGCGGATGTCGAGGTCGCCGCCGATCGATCCGATCGCCGCCTTCCAGCGATCGAGGATGGCGCGGTGTGCCGCCGGCGATCCGCGCTCGCCCGTGATCCGGACGAAGACGAGGCAGCCGGCATCGTCGGGCACGAACGACGCGCCGCGCTGCTCCGCGGCATCGGTGGCGGGTTGCACCACGATGGCGTCGATGTCGGCGAGCGCCGTCGCCAGCAACCCGGCGTTGCGACGATGGAGCGCGATCCGCGCAGGCGCCGAACGGATCGCGCCGCACCGGATCGCGTTCAGCGCGCGCCCCTGGAGTTGCTGTCCGCTCGCGCGGGCGCGGAGCCGCAGCGCATCGATAAGCGGCGCGTCGCCGTAGAGCACGCCGCTCATCGCCTCGTTACAGACATATTTGGCAAGGCTTTCGGCGACGACGAAGCGGGCCCGCGCCGCGGGTTCGACATCCGCCAGCCAGGTCGACCAGCACAATGCCGCGCCGTGCAGTGTGTTGTCGCACAGGAACCGCGCATCGGGCGCCGCGTCGAACCAGGCGGGGCGGACCCGCGCCGGCGTCGCGTCGAAGCTGTTGGTGACCGGTTCGAACAGGACGAGATCGGGCGCGACCGCGGCGAGGCTTGCGGCGATATCGGCGGATTGCAGATCGAGCCGGACGACCTCGACGCCGCGCGCGGCATGGAAGGCGAGCAGCTCGCCGGTCTCGAAATAGCCGCGCTGCCCGGTGACGACGCGTGCGGCGGGGGCGGACAGCGCATGATCGAGCGCCACCGCGATCGCCGACATGCCGCAATTCACCAGCAGCGCGCTTTCGCTGGCATAGGTTTCGGCGACGATCGCCTCAAGGCGCCGCCTGCCGCCATGTTCGTAGACGTCCCAAAAGCTGTGCGAACTCGTGCCATCGGCCTGCGCCGCGGCATCCGTCCAGAAGGCGTCCATCGACGCGTATTTTCGCGCGATCGAGGTGTCGCGATCGAGCGCCGCGGTCAACGCCGCGCTCGCGGATCGATATCGATTCCACCAGCCTTGCCAGTCGTGCAGCGTCGGATCGTCGCTAAACCGGGAGGCAATCCCGCCGACCGCTTGCGCCGCGGCGAAGACGTCCTCGGGCGCCGCACGGTGCCGGCACTCGTCGATCAGCGCAGCGGACAGGTCGGTCAGCAACGCGGCGTCCGCCGGGATGCTCTGATCGGCGCTATGCATGCTCGGCTCCGCTCGATTGCGCGGCGACGGCGGCGCGGATGCCGCGCTTGATCGCGAACAGGTCCTCGGCGGCAGGCAAGCGCGACGGCGCGATGGCGAATATCGCTGGGAGCATGCTGTAGGAAACGGCGGCCGCGTCGAAGCCGACATCGGCCGCCCAGTCGTACGTGTCGCGATCGAAATAGCCGGCGATCGTCGTCGTCGCGCCCGCCGCGCGTGCCTTGGCAACGGCCCGCCCGATGAACGCGCGCAGTGCCGGCGCGCGCGTCGGCGAGACCTCGAGCCCGCGCGCGGCGCCGTGGAAGAGGCTGCCGAGATCGTTCATCCCGACGGTGAAGTGCCGGATGCCGACGTCGATGAAATCGTCGATTGCCTCCAGCGCGGCAGGAATTTCGGCCATTATGCCGATCTGGTTGGCGAAGCCGCAGTCGCGCAATATCCGCGTCGCGGCGACGGCTTCGCCGCCTTGCGTGACGAACGGCAGCACGACGTGCAGATTTTCGAACCGGCGTGCGAGATCGGCGAGCAATTGCGCCTCGATCGCGAAGGTCTCGGGATAGGCGAGCGACCGCCTGATCCCGCGCAGCCCGAGCATCGTCGTCTTCTCGACGATTTGGTGATCGACGCCGTCGAGCAGGTTGAGCTCGGACGTCTCCATCTCGATCAGCCGATACCAAACGGGGCTGGGCGCCAGTAGCGCGCACAGCCGCGTGAGATAGGCCGCGATGCTCTCGCGGCAGGTGGCGCGGGTGACGTAGCAACCCGCCTTGCGGACGAGATATTCGCCGCGCACCAAGCCGACGCCCGCGATATCGAGCGGCGGCAGCTCGGCGATGTCCTCGCCGCTCAGGCTCAGCAGCAGCCGCACCGCTAGCCGGCCCGCGTCACGACGATGATGTCGTGCGTCAGCGGAACGCCCGGCACGCGCCGCAGCGCGCCGACATGCTCGGCGCGGCCGTGGCGCGATCCCAAGCCCATCCAAACCTCGCGGCTCGCATGCGACGCGGGCGACTGGAGCGTGGTCTGGTTGAGGCAGTGGTTGAAGAAGATATCGACGAGCAGATGCAGGTCGGGCGTCTCCTCGGCCGACACCGTGTTCTCGACGATCACCACGCGGTCGCGGGCGAGCCAGGCGGCGAAATCGAGCAGATGCTGCGGATCATATTCGTGGTGGAGCACGGTGCAGAGCAGCGCGGTATCGACGCTGTTCGCGCGCGCGGTCCGTCGGAAGGTCGCGAAATCCTCGATCGCGTCGTCGGATCGGGTCGCGGCATGATGCTGCTCGCGTTCGGTCGCGACGACGCGCCGACCTGGCGCCAGTCGCCGCGCGATGCCGGCGTCGCCGCACAGCAGATCGGCGAGGCTGCCCGCCAGCAGCGGCTCGATCGCCGAGGCGAGACAGACGGCGCGGTCCTCGGCCAGCCGCCTGTTCCACAGGTCGCGCGCGCCGGTCGCGTCGAGGCGCGCGGCGAGCGCGCCGAACGCCTCCATCCCCGCATCGTGCAGATCGTCCTCGACGTCGCCCAATGCCGCCGCGCATCGATCGTCGGACAAGCCAGCGCCGAGCAGTTCGCGACGGACCCTATCGACGAACGCGCGAACCGGCGCGCGGCCGAAGGGGTGGAGCGCCGCCGCCGCGCGACACGCCTCAGCCATCGATCGCGCCACCGCGCAACCGAGCGAGCAACTCGACGGCCCGCGCCAAGGCGGTCGTGCAGAAGCCGTGGAGATCGCCCTGGTCGCGACAGAGCTGGACGTCCAGATAGGCATCGAGCAGCGCGGGCGCGGCGAAGCGTCGCAGCTTTGGCAGTCGCCATTTCCAGCGATCGAGCGATTGGCCGGCATTGGCGAGCGCCAGATCGGCGAGCGCGTCGTACAGCCGGGTCAGCTTGAGATACGCGTTTTGGGGATCGCCTTCGTGCAGGCTGCGGCGAACGCCCTTGATGAAGTCGCCAGCCGCCTCGACGAAATGCTCGGCCTGCCAGCGCTGGAACGCTCCGTCCGGAAAGCCCGAGCGCAGGGCCGCGAACGCCTCGCGATTGTGGAACGGCGCCCCGATCCGGAAGCGGTGCAGCAGGCTCTGCGCCTCGACGCGTTCGTAGCGACCGAGCGAGTCGAACGAAGTGAAGGAATCGATCGCGTCGCGCCGCCGATATTCGTTGAGGCTGGCGATCATCTCCTCGATCTTGGAGCGCTGATGGAATTCGACGTCGTACGCCGCGCCGTCGATCTCGAGGTAGATCAGGCCCGCGCCATGCCGCTGTTGCTGATAGTTGCGCTCCCGCTCGAACTTGTCCCGGCGCGCGAAGATGTCCTCGTACGAGGTCAGGACGTAGACGTCGTGATCCGACGTGGCGTCGCCCATTCCATCGAGCAACGATCCACTGAAATAGGCGATGGCGGCAGGGGCGAGATCGAGCCGTTCGATCAATTGCTGCGCGCGGTCCGAGCGACCGACTCCGCGTTCGACGGCAAGCTCTGTTCGATCGGCGTCCGCTAAGATCATATCGCCCCCATCGGCATGCTCGACGCGACAGTCTTCCCGAGCCCGTGATCAGTATTCGCCAGAGTGGGATGCGCAAAAAGCCCGGATCGGTTCGAGATCGGATATGACGACGGGAGAAATATCCAATTCGGAGTCATCGATCGGTGGCGACCTGATGGGCCAACTCATATTTGTACGTCAGTTGTTGCGCAGCATGGCCTTGCGTTCGCGCGTCAGGAGCTTGACGGTTCGTACGAAATCGAGATCGGGCAAGCGCTCGGGCGGGATATCGAGCAGCGCCGGCAGTTCGGCATAATGGAGCGCGGCATAATTTGCCCCGCTCGCCTCGGCGCGATCGACGAGCGCGCGCGTGAGGCTGCCGCCGACGCCCCATTCGGCGCAACCCCACGCGGCCTCCGCGACCTGCGCGATCGATCGCCACATCGCGGGGTGCAGCTTGAGTTCGGGCGTACCCCGGTCGCGGCCGAGCGTCAGGCTGGTCAGGTCGTTCAAACCCACGAACAGGTTGCTCGCGCCCGCCTCGACGATCGCCGCGGCCTCGATCACCGCGGCGGGCACTTCGATCATCGATCCCAGCCGGTTGGGCCATTTGCGCGCGCGCATCTCACGGGCGAATTCCTCGAACTCGGCTGCGTCGTGGATGAAGGGAGCGAGGATGTGCAGGCACGGAAAGCGCGCCGCCACCGCCGACAACATGCCCAGCTCGATGTCGCGCACGGCAAGATCGCGCATCATTCGCTCGGTGCCGCGGATGCCGATCACGGGGTTTTCGCCGATCTCAATATCGCCCGCGCCGGCCAGCGTCGCCGCCTCGTCGCTCCACAAGTCGGCCAGCCGATACCAGACCGGCCGCGGCGCGAAGCGCTCGCACACCGCGACCAGATAGCGCTCGACCGCACCCGCGGCCGCCGGCATCGTCCAATGCTCGCCGCGATGCCGCAGGATCATCTCGCCGCGAATCATCGCGACGCCGGCGAAGCGATCGAGCACCGCGGCGTCGGGAGCCTCGCCGCTCAACGAGATGCGCAGTTCCATGATCGATCCCCCTGCGACTATTCGTTCTCGGCGCCATGGAAGGCGGCGGCGACGTGGAGCTGGTGCTCCTCCCAATAGCCGAGCGGCACCTGCGCCGCGCGGAGCGCATCGACCAGCGCGCGGCTGAGCCGTGGATCGAAGCGCGCGCGATCGGTGGCCTCGATCAGCAGGCGGAGCAGATGAGTCCGGGCGAGCCTGCGCCGGACCTCGGTCCATGGCGCGTCCCAGTCGAGACGCGCGCGCTCCTGTTCGAAGACCTCGGACAGCTCGCCCGAAAGCACTGCCATCCTGCGCCATGCCGCCGCGTCGAGCTTCGCGCCGGCTGCGCCCTTGGCGAGCTGGCGCCGGGCAACCTCGCTGCGCCTGAACAAGCTCTTGGCCGCGGTCGCAGCACCGCTGCTCGGATCGCCTGCCGACAGCGCCGCGGCACGCGACACGATCGCGAACAGGATGTCGCAGATGTTCGCCGGCGGCTCGGCGGCCTTGCCGAACAGGGCGGCGGCATGATCGGCGGACAACGGCGCCGCATCGGGCGCGGTCGCGGCGTCGAGTGTCGCCCTGCCGAGCAACAGATCGACCTCGTGCAGCATGCCGTCGGCGTCGTCGGGCGAATGCACCAGCGAGAAGCTGCGATCGACGGTGGCAGAGAGGCCACGCAACTGGTCCGGCCGGCTTTCGCCGGGCCGCGACCGGCCCTTGAGCGCCATCAGCCGCTGCTGGAGCGGCGCGCCTCCCGCCGCCTGCCGCAGCAACAGGATCAGCGAAGCGCCGCCCTCGAACATCCGCGGCGAGAGCCATTTGGAATGCTGCCGCGATTCGCCGGTCTGGTGCGTGACGCGACCGCCGTAGAGCATGAAGGATTCGGCGTCCGAAAAGAGATGCGGGATCATCGCGACCGGGACGATCGCGCGGCGTTTCAAGCGCTCGACCAGCGCGCGGACCAGCCCCGCAGCGATCAGGTCGGGCGTCGCCGTCAGCACGGCGTATCGGTCGAGCGCGCCTCCGGGCTGTTCCATCGTCAATTTCCCTCTATCGTGGGCAACGCCCTATCAGGGAATGCGCGTATCGCCATCGCCTCGCGGAACGCCTTTGCCTCGCGACGGCGCTTCGCCCGAATATCGGCAAGGTCCCAGCGCCGCGCCCAGAAATACCGCAGCGCCCGACCAGTCAGATACGAGGTCCAGTGCCCGGCGCGATGCGGATCGGCGGACAGGTCCTGGAACAGGCGAAGCACGGGATGATCCTTGCTTCCGCGCAGCACCTCGTAGCGCGCGGAGATGTCGAGCGTGTCGAATCCCCAGCGGTGCGTACAGGCATAGTCGAGCGCCTGCGATCCGACGGCGATGTCACAGTCGCCGGGACGATCGAGACGCACTTCGCCGGTCGCGACGAAGAAGGTCAGTCGGCGGTCGAGATCGGTGACGTGGATGCGCAAGGGAGGCAGGGCACGTCGCTTGCGCACCGGACACGCGGCTTCGACCAGAGTCATATGCTCGCGCGCGACTGCGAGCAGGCGCGCGAAATCGACCAGAGGCGTATCGACGGGCGGCCGGGCCATCGCGCGGTCCAGGTCGGCGCGGTAGCGCCGCGCGCTGTCGCGCGCGTCTCGAAAGCCGGTGGCGGAGGTCCATCGCTCGCCCGGATACAACATGCCCGTCGGGCATCCCGACAGCGCGCTGACGCGCTCGACCGCGGCGACCGGACAGGCGATGTGGTCGTTCATCCAGCGATTTTCACGGTGGCAGAAATAGGCGTGGCTCGCGAACAGCAGCAGCGCCCGGCTGCGGAACGCGGCGCCGTAACCGGCCGCACGCTTTAAGAGCTTGTCGCCGGCTTGGCTGCGATCCGCCGCGCGCGGCTGCCACGAGGCCGGAGAATATTGGCAGCACAGCAGATCGGGCTGCGGAAACCGCCGTGCAAGCGCCTTCGAATATCTCGGCCCCAGCTTGCAATCGTTGAGGTCGAGGATCAGCGCACCGCCGGCGCGGATCGCGAGCCCGCAGTCGATCCGCCCCGCCGGGATCGAGGCGACCTCGAATCCCGGCCCCAGCCGCGTCCAGCGAAAGGGGTGCAGTTCGCGCACCGGCCCGAAACCGAGCGTGCCGAGATGCGCGGCGACGTCCGTCGTCCAGTGTCGCTGGAAGGCGAGTGCGATGCGATGCCCGCCGGCCGCCGCGATCCGGCGAAGCGACGGCCAATGGAGGTGATCGGGATGCTCGTGCGATATCCACAGATGCGTCGTGCGATCGATGACCGCCTCGAGCGGGAGGCTCGGTGTCGTCAGCGCCCAGCTGTCGTTGAACACGCGGCCCGCGAGCCAGGGATCGCACAGCAGCCCCGTCCCGCCATATTCGATCAGCAGCGCGGCATGGCCCACCATCTGCACGGACACGCCGCTAGGCCAGGGGATCGTCTCCACCGGATCGAGTCAGTCGATGGGCGGCAGCGGGACGGCGGCGAAACCGGCGTTGTCGAGCAGCAGCAGCATGTCGCGCAGCGATCGCTGCAGCGCCTGCGGATCGGCGGTGGCGGCGTCGCGCAAGGCGGCGAGGATCGACGCTTCGTTGCTTCGCCCGTCGATCAGCACCAGCATCGCGACAGCGACCGCGTTGATCTCGAACATCTCGTCCGCGACATGCAGCATATACCAGATACCGCGATCGAACCGGATCTGCACGGCAAGCGAGAGGCCGGGCTTGTCCTCGCCTTCGTCGGCGGGCGGTGCGGGAGTCGACCAGAAGATATCGCGCAGCGTCGCATCGGCGATCTCCACGCCATCGGTCTGCGCATAGAGCACCGCCAGGTTGCAGAAGCGGACGCAGGCCCGCGCCGCGCGCCACGTCGCCTCGGCCGTGGGCGGTATCGCCTGCAGCGCATGATAATGGTCCGCAAGCGTTTCGAACCCATCGAGCAGGCGCGGCGGGACCGCCCGATCGGCGAACGCGCGACGCAGCAGCTCCACCGTCCATTTGCCGCCGATGTGCGTGCAACCCGCGGCACCCAGCAGCGCGAGCCCGGCGAACTCGACGAGCCTTCGGCAGGTGAACGCCGCGCTCTGCCAGTCGCCGAGCGCATGCCAGCCCAGCAGGTCGGTCTGCGCGTTGCTGATCCCGACGAGCGCACGCCCGATCGACAGCCGGGCGAGCAGCGCCGGATCGATCCGCGCCCGCATAGCGGCCAGCTCGGTTGCGCCGCGCACCGGAATCGCGATCGCAAGCGAGTGCAGGAAATCGCGCTCGTCGTCGCTCAGGCGCATGAAGGCGCGGTGATCGGTCGCGGCGGATCGCCCGATCGCCCCGAGTCTGTCGAGCAGCGCATCGACCTCGTCGCGCCGCCAGACTTCGAGGTCCATCGTCATCTCGTCGTGCGGCATCGCGACGAGGTGGAGCGGATCGGGCGGTCCCTCGACGTCGCGGATCACCATGACGTCGATGTCCGACCACGGCGTTGCCAAGCCGCTCGCCGCCGAGCCGCCGACGAAGACGACGTCGTCGGGCCGAAGCTGCTCGTGACGCGCCAATATGCTGGTGATCAGGGCGAGATCGATCGCGGGCCCCGATCCGGCGTTGTCGGCGGACCAGGGCTCGTATCGATTCCGCATCGCGGATACTGCGCTCACGGGCGCGAGACGAGATCCAGCGGGCTGACCCACATCGCCTCGGCCGCGCCGACGCTGGCGAGACGCCGGGCAAGCTGCTTGACCAGCGCGAGGCGCGCGTCGGATTCACCGCCGAGCCGGGCGATCACCTGCACCCGGCCGATCGCGGCGCCCGAATGCTTGCCGACGAACGTGCTCAGCTCGGCGGTCTCGCCGGACGCCGCCAGCGTTATCGCCGCCTGGCCGACCGCATAGGGCGTCCCGCCATCGAGCCGCGCGGCCTCGCGGTAGAAGCCCGCGGCGGTGGCGACGTCGCCGCTCAGTCGGTGCGCGTCGCCCAGCACGGCGGAGAGCGCCAACGGCCCCTCGTAGATCAGCGACTTGACGACGGTGTCGGGCGCCTTCAGAAACAGCGCATTGGCGGCGTCGATCGCCTCGGGATAGCGCTTCTGCTTGATCAGCACGACGACGTGGCGGACGGCGGCTTCGATCGCGGCGGGATCCGCGGCGGCGCGGCGATAGGCGATCTCGGCGGATGCGAATTCGCCCGCGATCTCGAACAATTTGCCCGCGGCGAGATCCTCGGCCGAGCCCCCGCCCTTCGCCGACGATCGGATGCGTTCGACCGCCTTGACGAGCGTGTCCGCCTCGGCGGTCGCATCCTCGAACGAGGCGCGCTCGCGGCGGTCGTATATCGCGCTGAACTGTTCGTGTTTCATAGCCTGCCCTCTCTCCCAAAAACTCTCCGAGCTATCGAAGATAGCCGCCGCACCATAGCGTGTCGGGGCGTTGGCCGGGGCGACGGACGTGTCCATTTTGGACGATGTGGCGTGTGCTAGGCGTTATTCGTCGACGGGCTCCGGCGCGCGATCAGCGTCTGCGGTTCGGTGGTCTCGGTCACGCGGCCGTCCGTCGCATACGGCGCCAACGCGGCGCGCATCGCCGCCTCGAACGCCGTGCGCCGGTCGCCCAGATCGCGGGGCGACGTCCCCGCCATCGAGAAGGCGCGGCCGATCAGGTCGTCGACGGTGAGCGACCGGCTGACGATCGTCGATACGCGCTCGAGGTGCGCGAAGGGCGACCGCAGCAGGTGCCGCTCGTTCTCGGCGAAGCGCGTCCGTTCGGCGCCTGCGCGCGCAGCCTCGCTCGATGCAAAGGCCGCGAATATGTCGTCGAATGCGGCGCGCCATTCGGTTTCCGGCAGCCTGAGCACCGGATCGCGAAACAGCACGACCGCACCGTCGCGCTCGACGATCCGATCGAGCAGGGCCAGCGTCGCGTCGCGGTCCATCCAGTGGAAGGCGCGGCCGATCGTCACCAGCCCGAACCGCCCGATGGCGTCGGTCAGCTGGTCGGCGCGCGCGCAGACGAAGTGAGCCTTGTCGCCGAGCTCGAGGAGGTTCGCCCGCGCGGCGCGGATCATTTCGGGCGCGGGATCGACGCAGGTGACGCCGGCGCACGCCGAAGCGAACGCCTGCGCGAGGATACCCGGGCCGCTGCCCAGATCGAGCACGCGCGAGCCCGGATCGAGCCGGGTCAATTGGATCACGCGCGCGACGAGCGCTGCGGGATAGCTCGAGCGATAGCGCAGATAATAATCGGCGGTGCCGTCGAATAGATCACTGTCGCTCATGCCGATGCTCCGCCTGCTTCGATCGACGTGTCCGAAATTCGGTCGCACGCGACGATCTCGCTGATCGCGCTCCGCAGCAGCGTCGCGAACGTCTCAGCCTGCCGGGCGTCGAACACGCTCAGATTATAGGCGAGCATGCAGCGCATGGCGCCGTCGTGTGCGGGCCAACTGTGGAGCGCGAGCGCACCGCGGATGCGCGCGAAATCGTTTTCGATCGGAGACAGCGCGAGCTCGCCCCAGCGGTGCGGATGCGGGGGATAGGAATGATGGTTGTAGCTGATCGGGAAGCGGGGCCCCGTCGCGCCGGGCGGACGCGGCGGCATGCAGCGCGCGAACAGCGCCGCGGCGAGCCCGACATGGCGATGCGCTTCGCGAACGCGATCGGCGACGTCGCCGAGCAGCCGCGCCGGATCGGACGCGGCGGTGACAGACGCGCGGATCATCAGTCGCGCGGCAAACGGACCGATAACCGACTCGAGCGATCGGCCGGCGCGGTTCGAACTCGGCGACCGTACATGCAGATCCTCGCCGCAGCCCGCGCGGTGCAGCGCGAAGAACAGCGCGGTGAGGATGACGGCATAGGGCGTCGTGCCGTGGACCGCGCAACAGCGACGGATCGCCTCGGCCCGCTCGGCGCCGATCGCGAGGTCGATATGCCCCGCGTCGATCGCGGACGGCGTCGCCGTCACGCCGAACGGCAGCGTCTGCGCGGGAAGATCGGCGAGCTGCGTGCGCCAATATCGGAGGTGCGGCTCGCGCTCGTCGTCGCTTGAAGCGGCATCGATATAGCGTCGGGCCGGGCCGGTCTCGTGTCCCGCAGGCCAGTTATAGGATTCGGCGATATCGCGAGTTAGCACGCTCATCGACCAGGCGTCCGCCACCGCATGATGTAGCACGAAGCCGCAATAGGTCACCAAGGGCGACCCGCGGACGAGGATGCAGCGCGTCGCCGGCGCGCGAGACGGATCGATCAGGCCGGTCCGCATCGTCTCGACGAGCAGCGCTTGCGCGTCGCCCTTTGCCGGTGGATCGAGACATTCGGGCGTCCAGGCGGGGCGCTCCACGATACGCCCGACCAGCGCGCCGTCCCGATCGCGTTCGAACAGCGTGCGGAGTGCCTCCTGGCGGTCGATCACCTCGCTCACCGCGCGCGTGAAGCGGTCCAGCTCGAAACGTCCGCGCAGCACGAGGCCGAAGCCGATATATTGCAGCGAGGCCGTGGCATCCCCCGTCTCGTGCAGATCGGCCAGCTGATCGGTGGTCGGCACGAAGACATCGTCGCGCGTGCCCGGCGGACGCCGGGTCGGCGCGTCGTCCGCCGCTTCCGCCGCCTCGACGACCGGAGCGAGCGCGCGGATCGTCCGGAGCGTGTGGATCTGGTCGATCGTCAGTCGTCGGCCCCAGCGTTCGTGCACCGCCATCGAAATGTGCAGCGCCGCCAGCGAGTCGCCGCCCAGCGCGAAGAAATCGTCGTCGGGACGTACCGATCCGCGACCAAGCGCCGCGCTCCATATCTCCACAAGGTTTCGCTCGGTCGACGAAGCTTCAGCTTCCGTCGGTGGGCTATTGCGGGCTTGGTGTTGGAACGCCTCCAACGCCAGTTCGCGGATCGCGATCCGATCGACCTTGCCGCTGCCGTTGAGCGGCAGCGCATCGACGATCCGCCACAGCGCGGGAAGCATATAGGCCGGCAGGCGATCGATCAGATGTCGGACCAGCACGCTCGTCTCGGATAGGACCGGCGCGACGACCAGCGCCGCGATCCGCGTGTCGCCGCCATCGTCTTGGAAGTCCGTGATCGCGCAGGCGCGCACCGCGGCATGCCCGGCAAGGCATGCTTCGATCTCGCCGAGCTCGACACGATTGCCGCGGATCTTGAGCTGCCGGTCGCGGCGTTCGACATAATGGAGCTCACCGTCCGCTGTGCGCCGGACCATGTCGCCCGTCCGATAGAGCGCGACCTTGCGACCGTCGATCGGCACGCGCACGAAGCGCGCGGCGGTGAGTTCGGGCTGCCCTATATAGCCGAGCCCCACGCCCATGCCCTCGATGCACAATTCGCCGACCCCGGCACCCACGACGAGCTGCATCGCGTCGTCCAGAATATGCACCGCGACGTTGGGGATCGGCCCGCCAAGCGGCAGCACGGCTTCGGTCGGCGCCGTCGCGACATGATAGGTCGCGACGTCGGCGCATTCGGTGGGGCCGTAGGAGTTCATCAGCGCGATGCCGCGTCCGGTGATAGCCCGTGCGAGGCGCGGCGGGATCGGCTCGCCGCCGAGCACGACGATGCGCAGCGGGGCGGCGAGAAGCACGTTCTCGAACAGTTCGAACGCCGAAGGTGCGCAGTTCACCCGCGTTGGCCGGTGACGATCGATCGCCGCCGCCATGCCCGCCGTATCGCCGACCCTGCCGCCGCCGAAGATCAGCAACCCGCCGGACGCCATCGGTTCGAGCAGATTCTTCTGTGTCAGGTCGAACGCGATCGAGCTCGTCACCATCGTCCGCGCGGTCGGCCCGCCCCCCGACGCGTCCCCCGCGTACCAGGCGCACAGATTGTCGAGCCCCTTATGCGTGTTGAGCGCGCCCTTGGGCGTTCCGGTCGAGCCCGAGGTGAAGATGCAATAGGCGACGTCGTCCGCGTCGCTCGCCGGTTCGAACGCGGATCGGTCCAGATCCGCGATCGCGCTCCAACGCTCGTCCAGCGTTACAAGATGCCGCACCGCCACGCCGTCGAAGCCCAGATGGCGCTGCGTCACCAGTGCGGCACAATCGATCTGTGCAAGGATCGCGTCCGTCCGCGGGCGAGGGGTCTCGGGCGCGATCGGGACATAGGCCGCGCCCGTTTTAAGGATGCCCAGCATCGCGACGAGAAGCGCGAACCCGAAGTCGCAGGACAGCGCGACGAACCTGCCGCGATCCGCGCCCTGATGTCGCAGCAGACGCGCCAGCTGGTTTGCGCGGGCGTCGAGCTCTGCGTAGGTCAGGCGACGCGCGCCATGCACCGCGACAATCGCTGCGGGCGTACGCGCCGCCCGATCCTCGATGCGATAATGAATGCAGCCGGTCATGATGCCGCGCCCCGCCGTGAAGCTCGCCGATAGGATCGGCGATGCCGGCGATCAAATCGGCACGCATCCGTTATCGATCAAACCCTTGCAGGTCCGATGGCGTCTACCTGACGTTCGGCCACACCGCCGTCAGCGCAGCGGCTTCGGCGCCGTCGATCTTCTGAACGACGTCGAACGCCTGCGCCGCGGCGATCGCCTCGCCGGTGTTCGTCTGCGTCGGCTCGGCGTTTCGCGCGGCGTCGAGCTCGGCGAGCAGCTTGATCACGGGCTCGCGCGCATCCTGCAGGCGCGACAGCGACACCTGCGCCGCGGCCCAGCCGTCGCTCCCGAACGCGGCGCTCCGCCCCTTCGTCAGCGCGCCGCGCTCCTGCGCGAGCGCATGCGTGAACGCGGCGTCGGCAGACTGCGCGCGCTCGATCGCCGGCGCGAAGCGCGCGACGGCGGCCGGATCGGCGACCTGCGGCGGCGCGGGCTTGGTCGCGGGTTCGGCGAGCGACATCTGCTCGATCGCCCGCGGCGCGAGCGAAGGATAGTCCGTGCCCTGGCCCGCGCATCCCGCGGGCGCCAGCAGCATGAGCACGAGAAGGGCGCGGCGCGCGCGGCAGGAAAGCGGGATCGGCATGCCTCCGTCTAGAGCCTGATCGTCCGAGGTGGAAGCGCTGCGCGCTGCTGCAGATGAAGTGCGTCGGGCTCCATCCGACGATCGAGGTGCGAAGCGCGGATTCTCCTCGCAATGGGCTTGCGCTCGCCTGCGACCGCATCTAGAGACCCCGGCACGGCGCGCCCGTAGCTCAGCTGGATAGAGCATCAGACTACGAATCTGAGGGTC
>CAXTVK010000010.1:0-45418 GCA_964247655.1 uncultured Sphingomonadaceae bacterium
CCGCCGAATAGGCCATCGCGCCGTACAGCCCGTTGCGGTCGCAGATCGCGGTCGCGGGAAAGCCGAGCGTGCGCGCGTGTTTGGCGAGGTTCTTGGGCTCGATCGCGCCTTCGAGCATCGTGTAGGCGGTGAACACGCGGAGCGGCACGAAGGGGAGCGAATCCATGGGCGGACTATGGGCGAGCGTGACGATTTAGTGAAGCTCTACTCAACCTCCTACCGTTCGTCCTGAGTAGGGGCTGAGCCTGTCGAAGACCCGTATCGAAGGACCGATCCGCCAGGCCACCATCCTTCGATACGCCATTTCGACAAGCTCAATGGCTACTCAGGACGAACGGGTTCAGCTACGCCGCCCCCGCGCGCTCCATCGCATAGGCCTGCGTCCCGCGCGTAATCAGCACGTCCTCGTCGATCACTTCCGCCGGCCCGAGATCCGGCAACTCTGCCAGCCTCGCATATAGCGGCGCGAAATCGGTCTCGACGGTCTGGCGGAGCAGATCCTCGAAGCTGTCGATGACAAAATAGACCTGCTGATAATCGTCGATCCGGTAGCGCGTGCGCATCACGCGCTCGAGATCGAAGGCGATGCGGTTGGGGCTGGGATCGTCGAGCGCGAAGCGGCTTTCGCCGTGGCTCGAGACGATTCCCGAGCCGAACAGCCGCAAACCCCCGGCCTCGCGCACCAGCCCGAACTCGACCGTATACCAATAGAGCCGCGCCAGTTTGTCGAGCGAACCGAAGCCCAGCGAGCGCAGGCCGCCGCGGCCATAGGCGGCCATGTAATCCGCGAACGCCGAGTCCGCGAGCATCGGCACATGGCCGAATACGTCGTGGAAGACGTCGGGTTCCTGCAGATAATCGAGCTGGTCGCGCCGGCGGATGAAATTGCCCGCGACGAACCGCCGGTTGGCGAGATGGTCGAAGAACACCGCGTCGGGGACGAGGCCGGGCACCGCGACCACCTGCCACCCGGTCGCCGCCATCAGCCGCTGGTTGAGCTCGGCATAGTCGGGGATGCCGGGCTTCGACAGCCGCAGCACGTCGAGCCCGCGCAGATACGCCTCGCAGGCGCGCCCCGGCAGCAGCGCGGACTGGCGCGCGAACAGGATGTCCCAGGTCGCGTGATCCTCGGCGCTATAGGCCGCCCAATCCTGCGGAACGGTCCAGTCGGCCGCGGCGCCCTCGGGTGGATGTTCGTGTGCATGATCGGCCATGCGGCACATGGTAACGCAAGATACGGAATATGCGAGTCGGATGGGCGGCCGGAATGGGACAAGGCAATTCTGCACAAGCGGTTCCCCGGCGTAGGCCGGGGCCCAGGCCCGCAAAATGAAGCGGGCGCCATGTTCGATCGCGAGGTGGGGCCTGGGCCCCGGCCTGCGCCGGGGAACGGCTATTCCGCCTACCCCGCCCGCGCCACGATCTCCGCCCACTCCTCTTCGGTCGCGACCCGTATCCCCAGCTCCACCGCCTTCTTGAGCTTCGAGCCCGCCTCCGCGCCCGCCACCACCAGATCGGTCGCTTTCGACACCGAGCCCGCCGCCTTGGCGCCCAGCCGCTCGGCCTGCGCCTTGGCCTCGTCGCGCGACATCGTCAGCAGCTTGCCGGTGAACACGATCGTCTGGCCGGACACCTCGGAGGCCTGCGTCTCGACCACGAAAGGCGGGGGCGACGCTTGCGCCAGCAGATCGTCCCACGCCGCGACATTATGCGGTTCGTGGAAGAAATCGGCGAGCGCGTGCCCGACCGCGGCGCCGACATTCTCGACGCCGATATGCTCGGCCACCGCCTTGTCGAGCCGGTTGCGGAAGCGCGTGTCGGTCTCGCCCAATACGGGCTGCGTCGCCTCGCGCAGCGCGATGACCTCGTCGGCCAGCGCACGGATCGCGGGCAGCGTGGCGTAGCGCTTGAGCAGGTCGCGCGCGGTCACCGCCCCCGTGTGGCGGATGCCGAGCCCGAACAGCAGCCGCGCCGCATCGGGCGCGCGCTTGGCCTCGATCGCCGCGAGCAGCTTGTCGACCGACACCTCTTTCCACCCCTCGCGTCCGACGAGCTCGTCGCGGTGTGCGCTCAGGCGAAAAATGTCGGCGGGCTCCTTGATCCAGCCGAGCTCGAGGAATTCGTCGATCGTCTTCTCGCCGAGCCCCTCGATGTCGAGCGCGCCGCGGCTGACGAAATGGCGCAGCCGCTCGAAGCGCTGGACCGCGCAGATCAGCCCGCCGGTGCAGCGGATGTCGACCTCGCCCTCTTCGCGCACCGCTTCCGATCCGCACACCGGGCAGTGCGTCGGATAGACGAACGCCGCGCGCTCTTCGTCGCGAGTCAGCACCTCGACGATCTGCGGAATGACGTCGCCCGCGCGCTGGATCACGACGCGGTCGCCGGGGCGCGCGCCCAGCCGCGCGATCTCGTCGGCGTTGTGCAGCGTCGCGTTGGAGACGACGACGCCGCCCACCGTCACCGGCTCGAGCCGCGCCACCGGGGTCAGCTTGCCGGTGCGGCCGACCTGGATGTCGATCGCGTTGAGGATCGTCTGCGCGCGTTCGGCGGGGAATTTGTGCGCGACCGCCCATCTCGGCGCGCGCGCGACCTGCCCCAGCCGCTGCTGCCAGTCGAGCCGATCGACCTTGTAGACCACGCCGTCGATGTCGAAGGGCAGCGTCGCGCGCTGCGCCTCGATGTCGCGGTAATGCGCCAGCACGTCCGCCGCCGACGTGCAACGCACGAGCAGGTCCGACACCGGCAGCCCGAAGCCGCGGATCGCCTGCATGACATCCAGCTGCATCTCGCCGGGCACCGCGGAGGCCTCGCCCCAACCGTGCGCCAGGAAGCGCAAGGGCCGCGCAGCGGTGATTTTCGCATTCTTCTGGCGCAGCGAGCCGGCGGCCGCGTTGCGCGGATTCGCGAACACGCGCGTGCCCGCCAGCGCCTCGTTCAACGCGGCGAAATCGGCCTTGGCCATATAGACCTCGCCGCGCACCTCGAACACGTCGGGCGCCGCACCGTGCAGCGTCTCGGGGATGTCGGCGATGGTGCGGACGTTGGCGGTGACGTCCTCGCCGATCGCGCCGTCGCCGCGCGTCGCGGCCTGCACCAGCCGCCCCTTCTCGTAGCGCAGCGAGCAGGACAGGCCGTCGATCTTGGGTTCGGCGGTGAGCGCCACCTCGACCTCGTCGGGCAGCGCCAGGAAGCGGCGGACGCGCGCGACGAATTCCTCGACCTCGGCATCGGCGAACGCATTGTCGAGGCTGAGCATCGGCCTGGCATGCGCCACCTTGGCGAGATGCCCGCCCGGCACCGCGCCCACCTGCCGCGCGGGCGAGTCCACGCGGATCAGATCGGGATGCGCTGCCTCGAGCGCGGCATTCTCGCGCATCAGCGCGTCATAGGCCGCATCGTCGATCTCGGGCGCGTCCCGGTCGTGATACAGCCGATTGTGCCGCACGATCTCGGCCGCGAGGAAGGCTAGGCGTTCGGCGGCTTGGGTGTCGGAAAGCGCGGTCATGATCGCGCGACGTCTATCCGCTCGGACCGAATTTGTCGAAGCCCCCTGCGCGAGCGTGGGGCGAGACGGCGTTGCCTACCGATACCGTCACTGCGAGCGCAGCGACGGGGATGAAGCTATCGGTCTCAGGGCAGCAACAGCGAGCCGTCGCCATAGCTGTAGAAACGATACCCACCCGCGATCGCGTGGGCGTAGGCCGCTTTCATCCGTTCTAGCCCCATCAGTGCCGATACCAGCATGAACAATGTCGACTTCGGCAGATGGAAATTGGTCAGCAGTCCGTCGATCGCGCGGAAGCGGTAGCCGGGGGTTATGAAGATCGCGGTGTCGCCGTCGAAGGGGCGGATCGCGCCGTCCTCGCCTGTCGCGCTTTCGAGCAGGCGCAGCGAGGTGGTGCCGACCGCGATCAGGCGGCCGCCGCGGCTGCGGACGGCGTTGAGGCGGTCGGCGGTGGCGGCGTCGATGCGGCCCCATTCGGCGTGCATGCGGTGTTCGGTCGTGTCGTCGGCCTTGACGGGCAGGAAGGTGCCGGCGCCGACGTGCAGCGTCAGCGTCTCGTGCGCGATGCCCGCCGCGGCTAGCGACGCCATCAGCATGGGAGTGAAGTGCAGCGCGGCGGTGGGCGCCGCGACGGCACCCGGCGCGTTGGCGAACATCGTCTGGTAATCGTCGGCGTCGCGCGCGTCGGTCGGGCGCTTGGCGGCGATATAGGGGGGGAGCGGCATCCGCCCCGCACGCTCGAGCAGCAGCTCGACGGGCTCGTCGCCCGCGAAGCGCAGCAGCCAGCTGCCATCCTCTTCGCGCGCGCTCGCGACGGCGGTCACGCCCGCGCCGAAATCGATGCCGTCGCCCTCGCGCAGCCGGCGGCCGTTGCGGACGAAAGCGCGCCAGTCGCGCGCGCCCTCGCGCTTGTGCAGTGTCGCACCGATCTTCGCATCGCCACGCCGCCCTTCGAGCTGCGCGGGGATCACGCGCGTGTCGTTGAAGACGAGGCAGTCGCCGGCGCGCAGCATCGCGGGCAGATCGGAGACGACGCGGTCGGTCGTCGTGCCGCCGTCGACGACCAGCATCTTCGCCGAATCGCGCGGGGATGCGGGACGCAGCGCGATCGCGTGCGTCGGCAGATCGAAATCGAACAGATCGACGCGCATCGCGTCGCGCCCTTTACTGTTGCGGCGTACCCGACGGCGGCGTCGCATCGGCGGGCGGCGGCGTCAGCGGACCCGTCGGCAGCGCGGCGGGTGCCGTCGCGACAGGGGGCAAGGGGGGCGGCGGCGTGTTGGCGTTCGGATCGCTGGCGAGGATCGCGCGCACGATCCGCGTCGGGTTCGCGGGCGGCTCGCCGCGCTGGATCGCATCGACATAGGCCATGCCCTGCACGACGCGGCCGAACACGGTATAATGGTTGTCGAGCTTCAGCATCGGCTGGAACATGATGTAGAACTGGCTGTTCGCGCTGTTCTCGCTGGCGGCACGCGCCGCAGCGACCGCACCGCGGACGTGCGGCAGGTCGTTGAACTCGGCGGGCAGGTCGGGCAGCGTCGATCCGCCCTCGCCGGTGCCCTTGGGATCGCCGCCCTGCGCCATGAAGCCGTCGATCACGCGGTGGAAGTTGAGCCCGTTGTAGAAGCCCTGCGCCGACAGCGTCTTGACGCGCTCGACCATCTTAGGCGCCTTGTCGGGCCGCAGCTGGATCACGACGCGGCCGCCGTCGGACAGATCGAGGTCCCACGTGTTCTCCGCCGTCAGCGGCGGCGCGAGATAGGCGTTGAGATCGATCGACTGCGCTGCGACGTCGGCCTGCTTGAGCTGGGCCTTCTGCGCCTTGGTCTGGTGTGGCTTCTTGCGCGCCTCGGCGGGCATGCTGCCGAGCAGCGCGACGGTGAGCAGCAGGGCGGAAACGAATTTCATAGGTCGGCCGGGCTCCGGAATGCGGCGGGCGCAGATCATGGTCGTCAAAGCCCCTAGCTGATGCGGGGACGCTTTCCTATCGCTGAACGGCGCCATCGCCCTTGACGCCGATCGCCGCGACGCGCTCGCGGACTTCGGCGGCGATCGTCGCAGGCACGAACGCGCCGATCTCGCCGCCGTAGAGCGCGATCTCCTTGACCAGCCGCGAGGCGATCGGCTGGAGTGCTACGTCCGCCATCAGGAACACCGTCTCGATCCGGCGATCGAGCTGCTGGTTCATCCCCGCCATCTGATACTCATATTCGAAGTCGGCGACCGCGCGCAGCCCGCGCACGATGACCGAGGCACCCTGCGCGCGCGCGAAGTGCATCAGCAGGCTGTCGAACGCGACCACCTCGATCGCGGCGTTGTCGAGGCCCGCGGTCTCGCGGCGCACCATGGCGAGCCGCTCGGGGAGCGTGAACATCGGCGATTTGGAAGGGTTGGTGGTGACCCCGATCACCAGCCGGTCGACCAGACCGGTCGCGCGGCGGATGATGTCCATGTGACCCAGCGTCACCGGATCGAAGGTGCCGGGATAGACGCCGATACGCGGTGCGCTCACAGGCGGTTCCTCAATGCCAATTCTTCAATGATCGCGCTCGACGACGTAGCGCGCGATCTCGCGGAGCAGATCGGCTTCCTGCCCGAACGCGGCGAGATGAGCGATCGCCTGGTCGACGAGCATGCCGGCCTGCGCGCGCGCGCGCTCGACGCCGAGCAGCGACACGAAGGTCGCCTTTCCCGCCTGCGCGTCCTTGCCGGTCGCCTTGCCGACCACCGCGGCATCGCCCTCGACGTCGAGCAGGTCGTCGGCGATCTGGAAGGCGAGCCCGATGTCGCGGGCATAGGCGCGCAGCGAGCGCCGTCCCTCGGGCGGGACATGACCCAGGATCGCGCCCGCCTCCAGACAGAAGGCGATCAGCGCGCCGGTCTTGAGCTGTTGCAGCCGCGTCGTCGTCGGCAGGTCGAACAGCGTCTCCTCGGCGGCGAGGTCCATCATCTGGCCGCCCGCCATCCCCGAGGGGCCGCTCGCGCGCGCCAGTTCGAAGCCGAGCTCGGCGCGGACGAACGGATCGGGGTGCGTGGCGGGGTCCGCCGCCACCTCGAAGGCGAGCGCGTGGAGCGAGTCGCCCGCGAGCACGCCGATCGCCTCGCCATATTGCCTGTGCACCGTCGGCTTGCCGCGGCGCATGTCGTCGTCGTCCATGCACGGCAGATCGTCGTGGATCAGGCTGTAGACGTGGATGCACTCGATCGCGAGGCCGGCGCGCATCGCGCTCTCGTAGCCGACGTTGAACAGCACCGAACTCGCATAGACGAGCAGCGGCCGCAGCCGCTTGCCGCCGCCGATCGCGGCGTGGCGCATCGCCTCGTAAAGCAGATCGCGCGGATCGCCGGGCAGCGCGAGCAGCCGATCGAACTGCGCGTCGATCTCGACGGCAACCGTCTGCATCGCGTCCGCGAGCGCCAGCGGGGGGTTCACCGTCATCGGATCACTCGGCATCGAACGGCCTGAGCGCGGCGGGCGCGCCGTCGCTGCCCAGCTGGATCTGGTCGATCCGCGCCTGCGCCGCCTTGAGCCGCGCCTCGCACTGCGCGCGCAGCTTGTCGCCCTCGCCGTACAGCGCGATCGATGTCTCCAGCGGCACGTCCCCGCTCTCGAGCTGCTGGACGATCGTCTCCAGCCGCTTCAGCGCATCTTCGAAGCTCAGTTCGGCGATGCCGTCGCTATTCTCTGCCATGGCGCCGCTTGTGGCGATGGGCATCGGGGTGGTCAAGCGGCTGGCGGCGTCGGTCGCGCGCTGCGTCGTCTTTCCTCGGCGATCAGTTCCTGCCGGCTGGGCTTGCCGACGAGCGTGCGCGGCAGGCGATCGCGGATCTCGACGGCGACGATCTGCTCGTGGCGACCGACGCGCGAATTGAGCCAGTCGCGCAGCGTCTCGTCGGTTGCCGAGGCGCCGTCGGCCAGCGTCACGAAGGCCTTGGGCATCTGCCCCGCGGCACCGTCGCCGACGCCGATCACCAGCGCCTCGCGCACCACCGGATGACGCAGCAGGATCGCCTCGAGCTGGCTGGGGAACACCTTGCGATCGCCGACCTGGATCATCTCGCTCAGCCGATCGACGATACGGACATAGCCATCCGCATCGATCGCGCCGACATCGCCCGTCCGCAGCCAGCGACCGTCGGCGCGCTCGACGAAGACATCCTTGTCGTCGCCGTCGCCGTCGTTCCAGAAGCCGCTCATGATCTGCGGACCCCGGATGACGATCTCGCCCGCCTCGCCCGGCGCCGCATCGCGCGCCGCATCGTCGCGATCGGCCAGCGCGATCCGCGTGCCGGGCAGCTGCTGGCCGACCGTGCCCGGCTTCTGCGGCCCCCGCATCGGATTGGCGGCGATCATCCCGCCCTCCGTCAGCCCATAGCCTTCGAGCAAGGTCGCACCGGTGGCGGCCTCGAATCGTTCCTTGAGCGCCGCGGACATCGCGGTCGCCCCGGTGACGACCGAGGTCAGCGAAGCGAGATCGCCCGAGGCCGTCCGCGGGTGATCGAGCAGCGCCTGGTACATGAACGGCACGCCGCACATCGCGGTCGCCCGCGTGCGTGCGATCGCCGCGATCGTCTCGCCCGCATCGAAGCGCGGGAGCAATACCATCTCGCCGCCCTCGGCGATCGTGCGGTTCATCACGCAGGCATTGGCGAAGATGTGGAACAGCGGCAGCACGCCCAGGATGCGCTGCGGCGTGCCCTGCCCCGAAAGCCCGTTGGCGGGATCGACCGAGACGATCTGCCGCGCGTTGACACTCAACGCCTGGTGCGTGAATATCACCGCCTTGGGCGCCCCTGTCGTGCCCCTCGAATATTGTAGCAGCGCGAGATCAGTGTCGGGATCGATCGCCGCGGCGGCCACCCCGCCGTCGTTCGCGACCAGCGAATCGAAGCTGCTGACGCGCGGATCCGATCGCGACGGCCGCGATCCGTTTCGCTGCAAAAGGCGGTGGAGCAGCGCCTTGCCCTTCGGCAGCACGCCCGCGACCGTTCCGGCGACGACGCGCTCGAGCCTGCTGCTGCCCAGCAGATCGATCGCGACGTCGTACAGCGGCGGGGCGGTCAGCGTAATCAGCAGCCGCGTGCCCGTCGCATCGATCTGCTCGCGCAGCAACTCGACCGGCGCGAGCGCGGACAGGTTGACCACCACCGCCCCCAGCCGCAACACGCCGTAATAGGCGGCGACATAATGCGGCACGTTGGGAAGCAGCAACGCGACCCGGTCGCCCCGACCGATGCCGAGCGCGGCCAGCCCGGTCGCGATCCGGTGCGATGTGGTCAAGATGGCGGCATAATCGAACTTGCGGCCGAAGAAGTCGATCAGCGGCGCTCGCGGCGTTCGCGCCGCCGTCCGCTCGAACATCGCGGGCAACGACAGCGGATCGAACTGCAGCGACCAGTCCACCGGATGCCGATAGTCCTTGCCCGACTGATCCACCACGGCGTCCATTGGCGGCAGCGTAACACACATAAGTCAGGCGTGAAATAAAATCGGCGCGGCGTCTTGGCACGGTGCGTCGCCGACGCGCCATGCCATTAAATTCAGATCAGCGCGGGACGCGCCGGGCCCGGATTGCTTCGCCGCTGCGCGCATCGCAACGACGGTGGAGCTGACCCAACGAACGATGCTCTGGGCGGCCGGCCTACGCCGTCAGCGCGCCGCCGTCAGCGCTTGAACGGATCGACCACGCCATCGGGCAGGCTGTAGCTCGGCCGCGGCGCGCTGGGGTCGCCTGCGACTTCCTCGACCGGCGCACGCAGAGCGGCCTCACGCTGTGCGCGCAGTTCCTCGATCAGCGCGGCGCGATCGCCCGGCAGGCGATCGTCGACCGGCGCCTCGATCCCCGCGGCCTTGGCGGCCTTCGTGATCGCCGCGTCGAGCTCGCGCTGCGAACAGAGGCCGAGCGTCACCGGATCCTTCGGCGTGATGTTGGCAATGTTCCAGTGCGAACGATCCCGGATCGCGCCGATCGTGGTGCGCGTCGTGCCGATCAGCTTGCCGATCGCGCCGTCGGTCACCTCGGGGTGGTTGCGGACGATCCACGCGATGCCGTCGGGTTTGTCCTGCCGCTTGGAGACCGGCGTGTAGCGCGGCCCCTTGGTGCGGCGGACCTGCTCGGGGCCCTTCGACATCTGCAGCTTGTAGTTGGCGTTGGCCTGGCCCTTGTCGATCTCCTCCTGCGCGAGCTCGTGCGCGCGCACCGGATCGCGGCCGGTCAGCTTGGTCGAGGTCGTGTCGTCGGCGATCGCCTGGATCTCGAGGATGTGGAGGCCGCAGAATTCCGCGATCTGCGGGAAGCTGAGCGAGGTGTTGTCGACCAGCCAGGACGCGGTCGCATGGGGCATGAGCGGCTGGGACACGGGATGTTCTCCGACAGATAAAGAAACGGCCGCCCCCAGCGGGAGCGGCCTGTGTATGGCGGCGAATGTAATGCGGGTCGCGGCGCGGGGCAAGCGATCTTCATCCCCGCGACGACACAACGCAACTAGTGATCCACGGCCCCTCGCGGATGCGCCGCGCGTCTATGGGCTCAGCTGCAGTTGGTTGCCCCGTTGTCGCAACACTTGCCGTCCGACATGCACCGTCCCATGCACAAGGCGAAACCCTTCTTCTGCGAACAGCAGATCGAGCATCCCAATGTGTCGCCATCGTCGAGAATCTTGACGATTTCGGATTTGGTCTTCGACTTCAAAATCGTTTCAGGAATGAAAAACGAATAGGTTTCGCTGTTCACTTCGAACGTGATGCCCAGATCGCCTGCGGACGACCGTTGCTCCGCCAAGCCAGCCCTCAATGCCATCGCCCGATCTCCCTCCTAGGCCCGTCATGGCGACGAGCATGGGAGGACATAGCGCATCGTCGGGACGTAACGGCCGCCGTTACATCCGCGAATGCGGTTTGTCTGATCCGAAACGGATATTCCATTAGGCTGCTGGAAGGTCATCGATCGGAATATGCCCCGGTTGCGAAGCCACCCGCGCGCACCACGCCTCGACCGCGGGCCAGCGCGCGAGATCGAAGCCGCCTTCGCCCGCGACATGCGTGTAGGCGTAGAGCGCGATGTCGGCGAGCGTCGGCCGATCGGCCACGAAGAACGCGCGCGAGCGCAAGTGCGCGTCCATCAGATCGAGCGCCGCCTCGCCGGCCGCGCGTTTGATCGGCAACTGCGCGCGCTGCATCTCGGTCAGATTGTCCACGCCGACGAACGCCAGCCAGAAGCGCAGCGTCGCGACGTTGGGCTCGTGATTATATTGCTCGAAGAAGATCCAGCGCAGCATGTCGGCGCGGTCGAAGCGGTCCTCGGGGATCAGCGGCGATCCGTCGGCGAGATAGAAGCACGCCGCGCTGCTTTCGGGCAGGAAACGGTCGCCGATCTGGAGCACCGGGATACGGCCGTTGGCGTTGACGTTCGCAAGGAACTGCGGCGTCCGCGTCTCGCCGGCCAGGACGCTGTAGCTGCGCCGCTCGATCGGCAATCCCAGATGCGCCGCGACGAGGCGGATCTTGTAGCAATTGCCCGAGATCGGGTCCTCGTGGAGGATCAGGCGCTCCATCACCCCACCGTCAACACGATCTTGCCGACATGATCGCCGCCATCCATCCGCGCGTGCGCCTTGGCGGCGTCGGCGAGTGGAAAGGTCGTGTCGATCACCGGCTTGAGCTTGCCCGCCGCCGCATGCGGCCAGACGACGCGCGCGATCTCGTCGGCGACCAGCGACTTGAAGCCGACGCTCCGCCCGCGCAGCATCGATCCGGTGAGCGTCAGCCGCTTCGCCATGATCTGCGGGATGCTGATCTGCGCGGTCGGGCCGCCCTGCATCGCGATCGAGACATGGCGGCCGTCGTCGCCCAGGCAATCGAGGTTGCGCGGCAGATAGTCGCCGCCGACCATGTCGAGTACTGCTTGCACGCCCTTGCCGCCGGCGATGCGCTTCACCTCCTCGACGAAATCCTGGCGTTTGTAGTTGATCGCGTGGGCCGCGCCGATCTCGAGCGCGCGCGCGCACTTGTCGTCGGTGCCGCAGGTGACGATCACGGTGAGGTCGAAGATCCGGCCGAGCGCGATCGCCATCGTGCCGATCCCGCTGGTGCCGCCATGGACGAGCACGGTGTCGCCCTCGACCGCATAGGCGCGCTCGAACAGGTTGGACCACACGGTGAACAGCGTCTCGGGGATCGCCGCGGCCTCGACCATCGTCAGCGCAGGGGGCACGGGCAGGCACTGGCCGACGGGCGCCACGCAATATTCGGCGTAACCGCCGCCCCAGACCAGCGCGCAGACCGGCTGGCCGAGCATCGACGCATCCGCCCCCTCGCCCACCGCAGCGACGGTACCGGCAATCTCTAGACCAAAGATTGTCGGCGCGCCGGGGGGCATCGGATAGCGGCCGAGGCGCTGCAGGACGTCGGGCCGATTGACCCCGGCGGCGGCCACTTTGATCAGCAATTCGCCCGCCGCGAGCGTGGGCACGGGCCGCGTGACCGGCTGGAGGACGTCGGGGCCACCGGGCGCATCGGGATCGATTGCGACCATCGTATCAGGCAATTGCGCCACATTTTCCCCCGTTCGCGCCAAACCGCGCGCCGCGTTTATTGACAGACGTCCGGATCGGGTCAACGTTGCATCCATGGACAGCGAGGAAATCCTGCCGAGACGTGCCGACGACCCCGTCGCCGCGCTCGCACGCCAGGATCTCGATCCCTTCTCGGTGGAAGACCTCGAGGCGCGCATCGCCGCCCTCGAAGCCGAGATCGTCCGTGTTAGACGAAAGCTTGAAAGCGCCGTTAACCATCGCGCAACCGCGGATGCCCTATTCAGGCGATGAGGACAGCCCGCTCCCCGAGCGGCGATCGCACGAAGCCCCGCTCCGGGGTGGGCATCCTTGATGAAACGGGTTCGCCTCCCGACATACCGGGTACGGCAGCACGCTTCGTCGGGCCGCCGCCTAGGAGTCTGTAGACCATGCCCAGTTTCGCCCGTGACCTCGAGACCACCCTCCACAATGCGCTGGCCGCCGCCAGCACGCGCAAGCACGAATATGCCACGCTCGAGCATCTGCTGCTCGCGCTGATCGGCGACGAGCATGCAGCACAGGTCATGGCCGGCTGCGGCGTCGAACTCAGCGAGTTACGCGACGCCGTCACCACCTATCTCGACACCGAGCTCGACGCGCTCAAGACGGATACGGAGACCGATCCGTCGCCGACCAGTGGCTTCCAGCGCGTGATCCAGCGCGCGATCCTCCACGTGCAGTCCTCCGGCCGCGAGGAGGTGACGGGCGCCAACGTGCTCGTCGCGCTCTTCTCCGAGCGCGAGAGCTATGCGGTATATTTCCTGCAGCAGCAGGACATGACGCGCCTCGATGCGGTGAGCTTCATCAGCCACGGCGTCGGCAAGGGCACCCAGCCAACGGAGGCACGTGACGTGAAAGGCGCAGAAGACGACAAGCCGCAAAAGGCCGAGCCCAAGGCGAAGGGCGACAGCGCGCTCAAGCAGTTCACGGTCAACCTCAACGAGAAGGCGAAGGACGGCCGCGTCGATCCGCTGATCGGCCGGCATGCCGAGGTGGATCGCACGATCCAGATCCTCTGCCGCCGCTCGAAGAACAACCCGCTCTACGTAGGCGATCCCGGCGTCGGCAAGACCGCGATCGCGGAAGGGCTCGCGCGCAAGATCATCGAGGGCGCGGTGCCCGAGGTGCTCAAGCCTGCCGTGATCTATTCGCTCGACATGGGCGCTCTGCTCGCCGGCACACGTTATCGCGGCGACTTCGAGGAGCGGCTCAAGCAGGTCGTCAACGAGCTCGAGAAGTTGCCGCACGCGGTGCTGTTCATCGACGAGATCCATACGGTGATCGGCGCGGGCGCGACTTCGGGCGGCGCGATGGATGCGTCCAACCTGTTGAAGCCCGCTTTGTCGGGCGGGCAGATCCGCTGCATCGGATCGACCACCTACAAGGAATTCCGCAACCATTTCGAGAAGGACCGCGCGCTGCTGCGGCGCTTCCAGAAGATCGACGTCAACGAGCCCTCGGTCGAGGACACGATCAAGATCATCACCGGTCTGCGCCCCAGCTTCGAGGCGCATCACCACCTCAAATACACGGCGGATGCGATCAAGTCGGCGGTGGAGCTGTCGGCACGCTACATCAACGACCGCAAACTGCCCGACAAGGCGATCGACGTGATCGACGAAGCCGGCGCGATGCAGATGCTGGTGCCCGAGAACCGCCGCAAGAAGGTGATCGGCACGCGCGAGGTCGAGGCGGTGATCGCGACGATGGCGCGCATTCCCCCCAAGTCGGTGTCGTCCGACGACAAGAAGGTGCTGGAGACGCTCGAGACCGATCTCAAGCGCGTCGTGTTCGGCCAGGCCAAGGCGATCGAGACGCTCGCCTCGGCGATCAAGCTGTCGCGCGCGGGGCTGCGCGAGCCCGACAAGCCGATCGGCAACTATCTCTTCTCGGGGCCGACCGGCGTCGGCAAGACCGAGGTCGCGCGCCAGCTCGCCGAGATATTGGGCATCCCGCTCCAGCGCTTCGACATGTCCGAATATATGGAGCGCCACAGCGTCTCGCGGCTGATCGGCGCGCCCCCCGGCTATGTCGGCTATGATCAGGGCGGCCTGCTCACCGACGCGGTCGACCAGAATCCGCATTCGGTGCTGCTGCTCGACGAGATCGAGAAGGCGCATCCCGACCTGTTCAACATCCTCCTGCAGGTGATGGACAACGGCAAGCTCACCGATCACCACGGCAAGACGGTCGATTTCAGGAACACCATCCTGATCATGACTACCAATGCCGGCGCGTCCGACATGGCGCGCGAGTCGGTCGGTTTCGGCACCCTGTCGCGCGAAGGCGAGGACGAGGAGGCGGTGAAGAAGATGTTCACCCCCGAATTCCGCAATCGCCTCGATGCGATCGTGCCGTTCAGCTATCTGCCGCCCGAAGTGGTGTCGCGCGTGGTGGAGAAGTTCATCCTCCAGCTCGAGCTGCAACTGGCTGACCGCAATGTCCACATCGCGCTCGACGACGACGCGCGCGACTGGCTGACCGAGAAAGGCTACGACAAGCTCTACGGCGCGCGCCCGATGAGCCGCCTGATCCAGGAGAAGATCAAGCAGCCGCTCGCCGAAGAGCTGCTGTTCGGCAAGCTCGTCAACGGCGGCGAGGTGCGCGTGAAACTCAAGGACGACGCGCTGTCGTTCGAGATCACCTCGGCCCCGCCCAGGGCGAGCAAGGGCAAGGCGAAGCCGAAGAAGACGGCGCCTGCGAAGGCGTAACGCTTTGCGCTAGATGTCAGGATGACGGGAGCGGCCGGGCAGCGATGCTCGGCCGTTTTCGTTTGGCCGGTCGGCGGATGTTAGTCTTGGATTGATGGAAAGGCACCCATTCCTTCTTCGTCATCCCGGACTTGATCCGGGATCCATAGACGCGGCGCGCGATTATCAGGCGCGGCGTATATGGATTCCCGCCTTCGCGGGAATGACGGGGATTGGTGGGAAGCGGTCAGTCACTCCCCTCCCTGAAAGGGAGGGGGCTGGGGGTGGGTTGGTCTCCGTATCACGGCGGTGCCTGCCACGGGCGAACCCACCCCCGCCCCCTCCGTTTCAGGGAGGGGAGATAGTGTCCGCAAGTGGGCGAAAGCGGACGACATTGCGCGTCATTGCGAAACGTAACTAGGCGCCCTTTCGCACTGCCTTGTGTCAACTTCGTCAAGCTGAGCCATCGCCGAATCGCTTCCCCTCGCCGCGCGCGCATGCCACGTTGACGATCGTGGTTAACGGCTGTCGGGCGCTCCCGACGCCGCGCCGTGTAGAGCGTGTCCTTTTCTCTCGTCCCAAGGGTCAAGCCCGATGCACAGGCCCCGGCGCCCGCTGCTTCTCGCGCTCGTAGCGATCGGCCTCAGCGCCGGCACGGGGGTGCCCGTGATGCTGCACCAGCGCAGCTATTGGGCGAGCCAGCCGCCGCGTCCGCATGCCTCGCGCTACACGCCCGCCGACGCGATGCGCCTCAGGCCCGGCCAATATGCCTGGGCGCCCTATCCGGGTGACGCCTCGCCCGTCCACATCGCGATCGACCTCACCAACCAGCGTGCCTTCGTGTTCCAGGGATCGGCGCTGGTCGGCATCGCGACCGTCTCGACGGGCAAGCCGGGCCACGGCACGCCGACCGGCGTCTACCCGATCCTCGAAAAGGCGGTGTGGCACCATTCGAACCTCTATTCGAACGCGCCGATGCCGTTCATGCAGCGGCTGACCTGGGGCGGCGTCGCGCTGCATGCGGGCTACAATCCCGGCCGTCCCGCCTCGCACGGCTGCATCCGCCTGCCCTACGGCTTTGCCCGCATCCTGTTCCGGGCGACGCAGGTCGGCGGGATGGTGGTGGTGACGCGCGGCGCGCCAATGGCGGCGCCACCGCTGCCGGTGGTGCGGATGGCGAGCGCCGAGGCGCCGCCAGAAACGCCGATGGTACAGGATGCGCCCGAAAGCGAAGCGGATGCGGCCGCCCCGGGCCCCCTGCCCCCGCCGCCGTCCAACGTGGCGATGATCAGCACCGAACGCAGCGTCGCGGTGATGTCGGCGACCTTACTCTAACCCGTTCGTCCTGAGCGAAGTCGAAGGACCTGACGCGCTCACAAAACCCGCTCGCACTGAGCGCAGTCGAAGTGCAGCCGCCGCATGGCCTTCGACTGCGCTCAGCTGAACGGTCATAGGAGCGTGAAGCCGGTGCTTCGACTTCGCTCAGCACGAACGGTGGAGGGTGCGGCCCGAGGGCCTTATCCCAGCACCCCGTCGTGCAGCCGCACCACGCGGTCCATCCGCGCTGCGAGCCGCTCGTTGTGCGTCGCGATCACCGCGGCGGTTCCTTCCTCGCGCACCAACCGCAGGAATTCGACGAGCACGACGTCGGCGGTCGCCTCGTCGAGATTGCCCGTGGGCTCGTCGGCGAGCACCAACGCGGGCCGGTTGGCGAGCGCGCGCGCCACCGCGACGCGCTGCTGCTCGCCGCCCGACAGCTTCGACGGCCGGTGATCGAGCCGGTGCGAAAGGCCCAGCGTGCTCAGCAGCGTCCGCGACCGCTCGTCGGCCTGCGCCCGCGTCGCGCCGTGGATCATCAGCGGCAGCACGACATTCTCCTGCGCGGAGAAATCGGGGAGCAGATGGTGGAACTGGTAGACGAAACCGAGCCGATCGCGCCGCACGCGCGTCCGCCCGTCATTGTCGAGCTTCGCCGCCTCCTCGCCCGCGATGCGGATCGAGCCCTCGAAGCCGCCCTCGAGCAGCCCGATCGCCTGCAGCATCGTCGACTTGCCGGAACCGCTGGGCCCGAGCAGCGCGACGATCTCGCCGGGCGCGACCGACAGGTTGACGCCGCGCAGGACATTGATGGTGTGCCCGCCCTGCTCGTAGCTGCGCCGCAGATTGGTGACGTGAAGGACCGGCTCACTCATAGCGCAGCACCTGGACGGGATCGGTGCTCGACGCCTTGTAGGCGGGATAGAGCGTCGCGAGGAAGGTGAGGATCAGCGTCATCGCGATGATGATCGTGATGTCGAGCGGATCGGTCTTGGACGGGAGTTCGGTGAGCACCCGCACCGACGGGTCCCACAGCTGCGCGCCGGTCATCGCCTGGATCGCGTCGACGACGTCCTGGCGCAGGAACAGGAAGATCGCGCCGAGGATCAGGCCGAGCCCGGTGCCGAGCACGCCGATCGTCATCCCCACGGTCATGAAGATGCGCAGCATCGCCGCACGGCTCGCCCCCATCGTGCGCAGGATCGCGATGTCGCGCGTCTTGGCGCGGACCAGCATGATCAGCGACGACAGGATGTTGAACGCCGCGATCAGGATGACGATGCCGAGCACCACGAACATGGTGACGCGCTCGACCTCGAGCGCCTGGAACAGCGAGGCGTTCATCTGCCGCCAGTCGGTGATGGTGCCGTCGCGGATCACTTTCGGCGCGAGCGGCGCGACGATCTGCGCGACCTTGTCGGGATCGACCGTGCGCAGCTCGACCATCTGGACGGTGTTGCCCAGCAGCAACAGGCTCTGCGCGTCCTCCATCGGCATGACGACATAGGCCTTGTCGAAATCATAGATGCCGATCTCGAAGGTCGCCGCCACCCGGTAGCTGACGATGCGCGGCGCGGTGCCGAACGGCGTCGATTCGCCTGCCGGATTGAGCACGCTGATCGAATCGCCGACCCCGATGCCGAGCGCCTCGGCGAGCTTGGTGCCGATCACGACATTGCCCGAGCCGGGCGTCACTTCGGCGAGATCGCCCGCCTTGACGTCGGGCCCGATGGTCGCGCGCAGATCGGGCAGCGCCATGCCGCGCAGCAGGATCGGCTCGACCCGTCCGCCGACCTGGGAGAAGAGCGGCTGCTCGATCAGCGGGATCGCCGAGGTGACGCCGGGCGTCTCCTTCGCCAGTCTGGCGATGCGCTGCCAGTCGGGCAGGCCGCGGCCCTCATAGCCCTGGATGATCGCCTGGCCGTTGAGCCCGATGGTCTTGTCGAACAGCTCGGCGCGGAAGCCGTTCATCACGCTCATCACGACGATCAGCGCCGCGACGCCGAGCGCGACCGCGCCCAGGCTGATCGAGGCGACCAGCAGGATGAACGCCTCACCGCGGCCCGGCAGCAGATAGCGCCGCGCGATCATCCGCTCGGTGCGGTCGAGAATCATGCGCTCCGCCTGTTGGCTGTCGCCCCGGCCCCTACCTCGTGCCTCACCCGCGCACCCTCGCGATCGCGTCCTCGACCGACAGCTCGACCTTCTCGCCGGTCGCGCGCCGCTTCACCTCGACGACGCCCTTGGCGATGCCCTTGGGGCCGACGACGATCTGCCAGGGCAGCCCGATCAGGTCCATCGTCGCGAATTTGGCGCCGCCGCGCTCGTCGCGGTCGTCGTAGAGCGTCTCGACGCCGGCTGCCTGAAGCTTGGCGTAGAGATCGTCCGCTGCCGCCGCGCAGGTCGCGTCGTCGGCGCGCATGTTGATCAGGCCGACCGCATAGGGCGCGACCGCATCGGGCCAGATGATGCCCGCATCGTCGTGGCTTGCCTCGATGATCGCGCCGACCAGCCGCGACACGCCGATGCCGTAGCTGCCCATGTGCGGCGTCAGCTTGGTGCCGTCGGGACCCTGCACCTCGAGCCCCATCGGCTCCGAATATTTGGTGCCGAAATAGAAGATGTGGCCGACCTCGATCCCGCGCGATTGGCGCAGCGCCTCGCCGGTCTCCGCCTCGCGGGCAGGATCGCGCTTCTCGTCGGTCGCGGCGTAATCGGCGACGGCGCCCGAGACGATCGCCTGCAGCGCCTCGGCATCGTCGAAATCGACCGCGCCGGGCGCGACCGACGCTTCCCAATTGCGATGATAGAAGACGTCGCTCTCGCCGGTTGGCGCGAGCACGATGAATTCGTGGCTGAGATCGCCGCCGATCGGGCCGGTGTCGGCCTGCATCGGGATCGCGCGCAGCCCCATCCGCGCATAGGTGTTGAGGTAGGAGACGAACATCCGGTTGTAGCTGTGCCGCGCGCCAGCCTCGTCGATGTCGAAGCTGTAGGCGTCCTTCATCAGGAACTCGCGGCCGCGCATCACGCCGAAGCGCGGGCGGACCTCGTCGCGGAACTTCCATTGGATGTGGTAAAGCGTGCGCGGCAGGTCGCGGTACGAGCGCGCGCTTTCGCGGAAGATGCTGGTGATCATCTCCTCGTTGGTCGGGCCGTAGAGCATCTCGCGGTCGTGGCGATCCTTGATGCGCAGCATCTCGGGGCCGTAGGCGTCGTAGCGGCCCGATTCGCGCCAGAGGTCCGCGGATTGCAGCGTCGGCATCAGCAGCTCGATCGCGCCGGCGCGGTCCTGCTCCTCGCGGACGATCTGCTCGATCTTGCGGAGCACACGCAGGCCGAGCGGCAGCCAGGCGTAGATTCCCGCGGCGGTCTGCCGGACGAGGCCGGCGCGGAGCATCAGCTTGTGGCTGACGATCTGCGCGTCGGTCGGCGATTCCTTGAGCACGGGCAGGAACTGGCGGGAGAGACGCATCGCGGCCTTCGGGATCACGCCTGTGCCGCGGAATGCGGGAGGCGCCGCCGCTCTATTGCGCACGGCTAGCGGTGGCAACCTTGCGAGTATGTTGCGGAATCGTCACACGACGTATCCATTCGTTGCAATCGTTCCACTATGCCGATGACAAGCCCCGCTTCTTCGCTCTAGTGATGGCTCACGAACACAGGCTAAAGGCCATGGTTCGGGGAGGGCGATCGGCCCCGTGGTT
Source organism: uncultured Sphingomonadaceae bacterium (assembly GCA_964247655.1). Taxonomy (GTDB): domain Bacteria; phylum Pseudomonadota; class Alphaproteobacteria; order Sphingomonadales; family Sphingomonadaceae; genus Solisphingomonas. Next base: position 19,797 of record CAXTVK010000010.1, read on the forward strand.
CCCTTTCTGAGGGGGGATGGAACCGCGAGTGGGCCGAGCGCCGAAACTGGGGGCTGACGAGCGATCGTCACGCGGGACGCTCGGATCGCAAGATCCGGGCGTTTCGCATTTGAGTCACCGGTGCTTTTGCGGCAGCTCGCCTGCACCCTTCATGAACATGATGCGTTGACCGGACACCTCTTTCCAAGGAGTTCGCGTCATGGCCACCCAGCCCCCACCCGGCGATCCCGTTTTCACGCCCGTAGACGATCCCGTGCCGACACCCGTCGATCCCCCGATCGTCACGCCGAGCGATCCGCCCGGCACGCCCAGCCTGCCGCCCGAGCCCGGCACCGATCCGCTGCACGAAGGCCCGTGATCTTCATAAGCAGCTAAGCTTTGCGGCGTAGCATCGCGCGATGCTCCCGATCCGCCACAAATCGATCTTCAAGAGCCGCTGGATGGCGTTGCTCTGGGCGGGCGGGATCATCTGGACTGCCGTCGATTTCGCGGGCGGCCGGCCTCAGGCGGATGCCAATGGCAATGCGCCGACCGTGAGCAACGACGACCTCGCCGGGACGCAAGCGGCGATGAACGCGCTCGATATGGCGGGGAAATAGGTCCCTCCCTCGTCGTCCCGGCGAAAGCCGGGATCCCTCGACGGCGGATCGCCCGCTGACCAGATGATCGGGCGGCGGTCAAAGCAGCTGGCTCATCGATCAGCATCGCACCGCAACCATGGATCCCGGCTTTCGCCGGGATGACGGGCGGTGGCTTAAACCAACCTACTCTGCTTGAGCGCCGCCTCGATGAAGCTCGCGAAAAGCGGATGCGGTTCGAACGGCTTGGATTTCAGCTCCGGGTGGAACTGGACGCCGACAAACCACGGATGATCCGGCCGCTCGACGATCTCGGGCAGTTCGCCGTCGGGCGACATCCCCGAAAACACCAGCCCGCCCTGCTCGAGCGCATCGCGGTAGTGGACGTTGACCTCGTAGCGGTGGCGATGACGCTCGCTGATTGCCGTCCCACCGTAGATCGTCGCGACGTGGCTGTTGCCGGTCAGCGTCGCCTCATAGGCGCCGAGCCGCATCGTGCCGCCGAGATCGCCGCCGGCCTCGCGCTTCTGCAGGCCCTCGGCAGTCATCCATTCGGTGATCAGGCCGACGACGGGCTCGTCGGTCGCGCCGAATTCGGTGGTCGACGCATTGGCGATCCCCGCGGTGTTCCGCGCGCCCTCGATACACGCCATCTGCATGCCCAGGCAGATGCCGAAATAGGGCACCTTCTTCTCGCGCGCGAAGCGGACCGAGGCGATCTTGCCCTCCGAGCCGCGCTCGCCGAACCCACCGGGGACGAGGATCGCGTGCATCGGTTCGAGCGCGGGCGCGATGTCGGCCTCCGGACCCTCGAACAGCTCGGCGTCGAGCCAGCGGATGTTGACCTTCACCTTGTTCGCGATGCCGCCGTGGACGAGCGCCTCGTGCAGCGACTTATAGGCGTCCTTCATGCCGGTATATTTGCCGACGACGCCGATCGTCACCTCGCCCTCGGGATTGGCGATACGGTCCTCGATCTCGAGCCATTTGCGCATTTCGGGCGCGCTCCGGTCGGGATCGATGTCGAAGGCGCGCAGCACCTCGGCGTCGAGCCCCTCGGCATGATATTGGCTGGGCACGCCGTAGATCGTCTCGGCGTCGAGCGCGGGAATGACCGCCTCGGGGCGCACGTTGCAGAACAAGGCGATCTTGGCGCGCTCGCTCTTGGGCAGCGGCTGCTCGCAGCGGCAGACCAGCACGTCGGGCTGGATGCCGAGCGCGGTGAGGTCGCGCACGCTATGCTGCGTCGGCTTGGTCTTGAGCTCGCCCGCCGCCGCCAGATACGGCACCAAGGTCAGATGGACGAACACGCTGTTGCCGCGGCCGAGATCGGTGCGCAGCTGGCGGATCGCTTCCATGAACGGCAGCGATTCGATGTCGCCGACGGTGCCCCCGATCTCGCACAGCACGAAATCCAGATCCTCGACATCGGTGCGCGCGAACGCCTTGATCGCGTCCGTCACGTGCGGGATCACCTGGACGGTGGCGCCCAGATAGTCGCCGCGGCGCTCCTTGGTAATGATCGTCTGGTAGATGCGACCCGAGGTTACGTTGTCGCTCTGCTTGGAGGCGACGCCGGTGAAGCGCTCGTAGTGGCCGAGATCGAGATCGGTCTCCGCGCCGTCGTCCGTGACGTAGACCTCGCCGTGCTGATAGGGCGACATCGTGCCCGGATCGACGTTGAGATAGGGATCGAACTTGCGGATGCGGACCTTGTAGCCGCGCGCCTGGAGCAGCGCTGCGAGGCTCGCCGCCATGAGCCCCTTGCCAAGCGAGGAGACCACGCCGCCGGTGATGAAGATGAACCGCGCCATGGGCTTTGGGCCTTAGCGGGACGAATCGAGGAAGGGCAAGTCGGCAACTCCGGTACGCACGTCACGAGACCCGCCCGCGCCGGCGTGGCGCGGACGGAAGGTCGAACTAAACGAGGGATTTACTGCGGGTTGGCGCCGTTGCCCGTGGTCGCGGGTGCCGTCGCCGGCGCGGCCACGTTGAGCGTCGGCACCGGCTTGGCGGCAGGCGTCGCGGCGGGCGCCGACGCGCTGCTGTTATGCGCGCCGGTCGAGATGCCGTTGATGCCGATCGAGGCGTTCGACGCCTTGGAAGGATCGATCGTCTTGAGGCTGATCGGCGCGGACCTGCGCAGTGCCTGCGCCTGATCATGCTCGAGCTTGGCCTGTGCCTTGAGCTGCTCGGGAGTCGGCGCGGCCTTGGGCAGGCCGGCGGAAGCGGGCTGCAGCGCCTGCGCGGTCGTCGCGTCGGGCACCGGCGGCGTGCCGCCGGTCACGGCCGGCGTGCCGCCCGCCATCGGGATGCCCGCGATCGGCGAGCCGGCCGGCGTCGGCGCGGTGATCGGGCCGACCTGCGCCTGGTGCGCCAGGCTGGTGTCGATCGTGCCGCCGGCATCGCGCCGCGTCGCGAGCACCGCCATCAGGAACGCCATCAGCACGAACAGGGTCGCCAGCACCGCGGTCGCGCGGGTGAGGAAATCGGCGGCGCCGCGCGCGGACATCAGCCCTGCGGGTCCACCGCCCATGCCGAGCCCGCCACCCTCCGAACGCTGCATGAGGATCACGCCGACGAGCGACGCCGCGATCAGCGCATGGACGACGAGCAGGAAGGTGAACATCGGGAATCTCTTCGGCAAAGCTATGGCGCGCCGGACGCGCGCCCGGACGATCGGCTGCGTCCTCTAGCGCGGGTATGTCGCGAGTTCAATGCGGAGGCTATCCTCCATCCTCCCCATCGCAGATGGGGAGGGGGACCGCCGGCGCAGCCGGTGGTGGAGGGGTAGCCCACGTCTCGGCAGAGCATCCGCCTTCGCGGTTGGATACTCCTCCACCACTCGCTACGCGAACGGCCCCCTCCCCGAGCAAGCTCGGGGAGGATGTTATCGGGCGGCCGCCGCTTCGATGATCGGCACGAACGCCGCCGCGGTCAGGCTCGCGCCGCCGACCAGCGCGCCGTCGACATCGGGCACCGCGAGCAGCTCGGCCGCGTTGCCGGCGTTGACCGAGCCGCCGTAGAGGATGCGCACGCCGTCCGCGCGCTCGGCGCCGAGCACGTCGGCCAGCACGCCGCGGATCGTCGCGTGAACCGCGGCGACGTCGTCGACCGTCGGCGTCAGCCCCGTCCCGATCGCCCAGATCGGCTCGTAGGCGACCACGAGCCGGTCGCCGCCAGCGACCGGCAGCGAGCCACGCAGCTGCGCGGAGACGACCGCCTCGGTCTCGCCGGCATGATGATGATCCTTGGTCTCGCCGCAGCATACGATCGCGATCAGCCCGGCGGCGATCGCGGCTTCGGCCTTGGCTTTGACGTCGGCGTCGGTCTCGTGCTGATCGGCGCGGCGCTCGCTGTGGCCGACGATCGCCAGCGTCGCGCCGGTTTCGACCAGCATCCCGGCGGCGATGCAGCCGGTGTGTGCGCCCTTGGCTTCGGCGTGACAATCCTGCCCGCCGATCGCGAGACCCGGCTGACGGGCGACCGCGCGTTCGATCAGCGTGAACGGCGGGCAGATCGCGACATCGACGCCGGGCGCGGCCTCGGCCGCAGCGGCGATGGCGTCCAGTTCGACGAGGCTGTCCCGCGAACCGTTCATCTTCCAATTGCCCGCGATCAGCCGTCTGCGCATGCGTCTCTCCGTCTTCAGCGCCGACCAGATAGCGGCGAGCCGCCCCGCGCGCCAGCGGCTCGCTTGATGGCGGCGTCCAGCCGTTCTAGGGGGAGCAACCTTCGCTATCGGGAACCTTCATGCTCTCCGTCTTCCGCAAAAGCCCCAAGCTCGTCGTGATCATCTTCGCGCTGGTCGCGCTGGCATTCATCGCCACCGGCGTGCTTACGCGCGAGATGCCGGGGACGACCTCGCTCGCGGGTGGCGGCACCGGCGTAGCCAAGGTCGGCGGCCAGACGATCACCGCGACCGACATGGAGCAGCGGATCCGCAACCAATATGCGCAGGCGGCACAGCAACAGCCCGGGCTCGACATGCCGGGCTTCCTCGCGCAGGCGTTCGATCCGATCGTCGAGCAGACGATCGGCGCCACCGCGCTCGAGGTTTATGGCCGCTCGATCGGTCTGGTCGCGAGCAAGAAGCAGATCGACGGCAGCATCGCCGCGATCCCCGCCTTCCACGGCCCCGACGGCAATTTCGACCAGGCGACCTATCTCGCCGCGATCGCGCAGCAGCATATCGCCGACGCGCAGGTCCGCTCCGATCTCGGCGGCGATCTGGTCCGCCGGATGGTCTATCTCCCCGCGACGGGCGCGCTGACGCTGCCCGACGGCGTGGTGAAGGCCTATGCCGGGCTGATCATGGAGCAGCGCGCGGGTTCGATCGGCTTCGTTCCGACCGCGGTGACCGGTGGCGGCACCCCGCCGAACGACGCCGACGTCGCGGCCTTCTACAAGGCGCATCTCGGCGCTTACAGCCTGCCCGAACGTCGTGTGCTCCGCTATGCGCTGATCGGTCGCGACCAGGTCGCGATGACCGCGATCCCGACCGAGGTCGAGGTCCGCAAGGTCTACGACACCACGCCCGACAAATATGCCGCGCGCGAGACGCGCACGCTGTCGCAGGTCGTGCTGCCGACCGAAGCCGCCGCCAAGGCGTTCGAGGCGACGGCGACGGGCGGCAAGACCTTCGCCGATGCCGCCAAGGGCGCGGGCTTCGCCGCCGCCGACATCGCGATCGGCGACAAGAGCCAGGCGCAATATGCGGTGCAGTCCTCGCCCTCGGTCGCCGCTGCCGCGTTCGCGCTGCCGCAGGGTGGAGTCAGCGATCCGGTCAAGTCCGATTTCGGCTGGCACGTCGTCAAGATCGACAAGATCACGCGCGTGCCCGCCACGCCTTACGAGTCCGCGCGCGCGCAGATCGCGGGCGATCTCGCCAAGGCCAAGCAGGATGCGGCGATGTCGGCGCTGCTCGCCAAGGTGCAGGATGCGCTCTCCAACGGGCAGGGCTTCGCCGACGTCGCCAAGGCCAATGGCCTGACCGCGACCGACACCCCCGCGATCACCGCAGGCGGGATCGCGCCCGATCAGGCCGGTTACAAGCCCGCGCCCGAGGTGCAGCCGCTGCTCGCGCCCGGCTTCAAGGCGATGCCCGACGATCCGGCGAGCGTGCAGACCGTGCTGCAGGGCGAACGCTATGCGATGCTCGCGGTCGCGCGCGTCGTGCCCGCCGCGCCGATCCCGCTCGCGCAGGTCAAGCCGCGCGTCGCCGCCGACGTCGCGACGTTCCGCGCGAGCGAACGCGCCAAGGCGATCGCCACCGCGATCGTCGCCAAGGTCAAGGGCGGCACCGCGATGGACGCCGCGTTCAAGGCGGCGCCGGTCAAGCTGCCCGACATCCACATGACCACCGGCCGGCGGATGGACCTCGCCAAGCTGCAGGGCCAGGTGCCGCCGCCGCTCGCAGCCCTGTTCCGCGCGCCGGTCGGCGGCACGCAGCTGGTGTCGGCGGGCAATGGCTCGGGCTGGTACGTCGTGCATGTCGACAAGGCGACGCCCGCCACCGATGCGGAGGTCGCGCCCGCGGTCGCGGCATCGCGCGGCGACCTGACGCAGTCCGCGAACGACGAATATCTCGAACAGCTCGCCGATGCCGCCAAGCTTGCGGTCGGCGCCAAGCGCGACGAGGGCACGATCGCCGCGCTGCGCGTCAAGCTGCTCGGCGGGACGCCCGCGGGCCAGTGAGCGCCGAGACGTGAGCGCTGGCGTATGAGCGCGGCAGCCGACGACGATGCTGCGGCAGCGCTTGCCGCAGGACGCCCCGCACTGGTCTGGCGGCGGCAGATCGCAGATACCGAAACGCCGGTCTCGGCGGCGCTCAAGCTGATCGAGCCGGGGCGCGGCGACTATCTGCTCGAATCGGTCGAGGGCGGACGGACGCGCGGGCGGCACTCGATGATCGGCCTCGCGCCCGATCTCGTCTTCCGTGCGCACGGCCGCGACGCCGCGATCAACGCCGAGTGGCTCGACGATCGCGGGGCGTTCGTGGCGTGCGAGCAGGACAGCCTCGCGGCGCTGCGCGCGCTGGTTGGCCGCTGCCGTATGGACGTGCCCCAGGGGCTGCCCAGGGCGCTTGCCTGCCTCGTCGGCTATTTCGCCTACGAGACGGTCGGGCTGGTCGAGGACCTGCCCCGCCCCGCTCCCAATCCGCTCGACCTGCCCGACATGCTGTTCGTGCGCCCGACGCTGATCCTGCTGTTCGACCGGCTGACCGACGAACTCTTCTGGGTCGCGCCGATTTGGCCCGACGGTGGCGTGAGCGTCGAGCAGGCGGTCGAGCGGATCGCGACGGCGCAAGCCCGGCTGGCGGGACCGCTGCCCTCGCGTTCCCCGGCGGACGCCGGGGCCCAGGCCGGCGGCGTGGGGCCTGGACCCTGGCCTTCGCCGGGGAACACGCTCGAGCCCGTCCTCCCCCCCGGCCGCTACGCCGAGATGGTCGCCGCGGCGAAGGACTATATTGCGGCGGGCGACATCTTTCAGGTCGTGCTCGCCCAGCGCTTCACGCGCGCTTTTCCGCTGCCGCCTTTCGATCTCTACCGCGCGCTCCGGCGGGTGAACCCCTCGCCCTTCCTCTATTTCCTCGACTTGCCCGGCTTCGCGCTGATCGGTTCCTCGCCCGAAATCCTGGTCCGCGCCCGCGACGGCGAGGTGACGATCCGCCCGATCGCCGGCACCCGCCCCCGCGGCAAGACCGACGCCGAGGATGCGCTGCGCCGTGACGAGCTGCTCGCCGATCCCAAGGAGCGCGCCGAGCATCTGATGCTGCTCGATCTCGGCCGCAACGACGTCGGCCGCGTCGCCGAGCCCGGCAGCGTGCGCGTCACCGAAAGCTATACGGTAGAGCTCTACAGCCACGTCATGCACATCGTCTCGAACGTCACCGGCCGGCTCGACACGACCAAGGACGCGATCGACGCGCTGCTCGGCGGCTTCCCGGCGGGTACCGTCTCGGGTGCGCCCAAGGTCCGCGCCTGCCAGATCATCGCCGAACTCGAGCCCGAGACGCGCGGCGCCTATGCCGGCGGCGTCGGCTATTTCTCGCCCGACGGATCGATGGACAGCTGCATCGTGCTGCGCACCGCGGTGGTGAAGGACGGCGTCATGCACGTCCAGGCCGGCGCGGGTATCGTCGCGGACAGCGATCCGGCGTCCGAGCAGCGCGAATGCGAGGCCAAGGCCGGCGCTCTGTTCGCCGCCGCGCGCGAGGCCGAGGCACGCGCCCCGGAGCCTGACTTCGGCCAAAAACCATAGGAAGCAACGCTTCGCCGCAAACCTCTCCAAGGTTAACTCGACCTTAGTCGATCGCACCGCACAACGCCCCGACTTCTCAAGGGCGTATGCGCATGAATCTCGCGAACACCGTGCGGAAAGCCGCCAAGCTCTCGGGCGATCTGGGCATCCGCACGCTCGATCTGCAGGCGAACATCGCGGCCCTCGCCGAGCGCGTGACCGAACAGGCCGCGACCGTCGAGCGGATTGGCGTCGATGCCGATCGGCTCGAGCGCGACCAGCAGGCGGTCTCGATCGCCGCGCGCGAGGCCAAGGAGAAGGCCTCGACCGCGCACAACGTCATCGACGATTCGACGCGCAAGCTGTCGATCGCCAACGCTGACGTGGTCGAACTGATCGGGCAGGTCAGCGACATTCATGCCGGCCTCGGCAGCTTCAACGCCGCGCTGGAGAGCGTGGCCCAAGTCGCCGAGTCGATCAGCCGCATCACGGGGCAGGTCAATCTGCTCGCCTTGAACGCGACGATCGAGGCGGCGCGCGCGGGCGACGCCGGGCGCGGCTTCGCGGTGGTGGCGCAGGAGGTGAAGAAGCTCGCGCTGGAGACCGCGGCGGCGACCAAACAGATCGACCAGTCGGTCCGCGCGCTGACCAAGGAGGCGGGCGCGATGCTCGGCCGCGTCGAGAGCGGCGTCGACAAGGCGCGCGCAGCGCAGAGCGGCACGCGCCAGATCGAGACGATGGTCGAGGAATTGCGCGACCTGATGATGGGCCTGTCGGACGACAGCGACGCGGTGTCGAGCGCGATGGATTCGATCGTCGGCGCGGTCTCGGGCGTGCGCACCGGCATGGGCGCGCTCGGCGCCGCTTCGGGCGACAATGCGAGCGATCTCAACCAGCTCAGCCATCTGCTGCTCAGCGTCAGTGACGACACCAACGTGCTGCTGCAATATATCGCCGAGAGCGAGGTCGACATTCCCGACACCCCGTATATCCGTTTCGCGACCAACGCCGCGATCGAGGTCGCAAGCGCGGTCGAGGCCGACATCGCCGAAGGTCGGCTCGATCACGCGACGCTCTACAGCAACGTCTATACGCCCGTACCTGACGCCGATCCGCCCTATTTCCGCCATCCCGCCACGCCGTATCTGGTCGCGGCGGCGCGCCCGCTTCAGGAGGCAGCGCGCAAGCTGCCCGGCTTCTTCGGGATGACCTTCACCGATCGCAACCATTTCGGCGCGGTGCAGATGCCCGAACGCTCGCAGCCACGTCGCGCCGATCCGATCTGGAACGCCGAATATAGCCGCGAAGGCTCGATCTTCGACGACGAGATCCAGCGCAGCCAGAACGCCACCGAGCAGACCTTCCTGATCAAGGCGTATCGCCGCAACATCGCGGGCGGCGGCGTGGTGCTGCTCAAGCAGGTGATCGCCTCGATCCGGATCGACGGCGAGCGCTGGGGCATCCTCCAGCTCGCCTACGAGGATCAGGGCTGAGCCTGCTCCCCTTGCGATAATCGCAACCCGCGCTAAGTCGCGGGGATGATCCTCGTCATCGACAATTACGACAGCTTCACCTGGAACCTGGTGCATTATCTCCAAGAACTGGGATCGGCCGTCGAGGTCGTGCGCAACGACGCGATGGGCGTCGGCCAGGCGATGTCGAGCGGCGCCGATGCGTTTCTGATCTCGCCCGGCCCGTGCACCCCTAACGAGGCCGGCGTCAGCCTTGATCTGGTGGCAGCCTGCGTCGAGAGCGGACGGCCGCTGCTCGGCGTCTGCCTGGGTCACCAGTCGATCGGGCAGGCGCTCGGCGGAACGGTGGTACGTGCGAAGACGCTGATGCACGGCAAGACCAGCCAGATCAGCCACGACGGCACCGGATTGTTCGCGGGCTTGCCCTCGCCCTTCACCGCGACGCGCTACCATTCGCTGATCGTGCGCGAGGACGACCTGCCCGCCGGGCTGATCGTCAACGCGCGCAGCGAGGACGGCACGATCATGGGGCTGCGCCACGAGACGCTGCCGATCCACGGCGTCCAGTTCCACCCCGAGAGCATCGCCACCGAACATGGTCATGCGATGCTGGCCAACTTCCTGCGCATTGCGGGCCTTCCCGTGCGGGACCGGCTCGCCGCATGACGACGCTCGCGCTACTCCCCGATCCCGCGACCCCGCTCGAGTTCGAGACCGCGGAGGCCGCGTTCGCCGACATCCTCGATGGGCGCGTGCCCGACGATGCGGTCGCGACGTTCATCACCGAACTGACGCTGCGCGAGGAGACCTCGATCGAGATCGCCGCCGCCGCACGCGCGCTGAGGGAGCGGATGATCGAGGTCCGTGCACCGGAGGGTGCGATCGACGTCTGCGGCACCGGCGGCGACGGCGCGCACAGCCTCAACATCTCGACCGCGGTCTCGATCGTGGTCGCCGCCGCTGGCGTCCCCGTCGCCAAGCACGGCAACCGCGCCGCCTCGTCTAAGGCGGGTGCGGCCGACACGCTGGAAGCACTCGGCCTCAACCTCGACCGCGCCTCGGCGACCGCGGAGGAGACGCTCGCCGAGCTCGGCATCGCCTTCCTGTTCGCGCAGACGCATCATCCCGCGCTCGGCCGGCTGGCGGCGGTGCGCCGAGCGATCGGGCGGCGCACGATCTTCAACATCGTCGGCCCGCTGTGCAATCCGGCGCGCGTGACGCGGCAGTTGGTCGGTGTCGCGCGCACCGATTATATCGGCGTGGTCGCCGAGGCGATGCGGCTGCTCGGCACGCAGAGCGCGATGGTGGTCGCGGGCGACGAGGGGCTCGACGAGCTCTCGATCGCGGGCGGCAGCAGGATCGTGCGGCTGGGCGATTGCGGGGATCGCGAGGAGCATGTCTCCCCCGCCGACATCGGCCTCGACTGCCACCCGCTGACCGCGATCCGCGGCGGCGATGCGGCGTTCAATGCGGCGGCGCTGGCACGCCTGCTGGCGGGCGAGGATGGCCCGTATCGCGACGCGGTGCTGCTCAATGCCGCGGCCGCGCTGATCGTCGCCGGCAAGGCCGACGGCTGGGACGACGGCGCAGCGCTCGCGGGCGAAGCGATCGATAGTGGCGCCGCGAAAGCGCTGCTCGCGCGGTGGGTCGCGTTCTGATGCTTCGGATGCATCCGTTCCCCGGCGAAGGCCGGGGCCCAGGCCCCACGTGCACAAGGAACGCGCCGCTCGCCACACGCGCCGGGCCTGGGCCCCGGCCTTCGCCGGGGAACGGCCCGCGATGACGACCGTCCTCGACAAGATCCTCGCCGCCACCCGCGAGGAAGTCTCGCGCCGCAAGACGAGCGTGCCGCTATCGACGCTCGACACCGCGATCCGCGCGCAGGAGCCTCCGCGCGGCTTCGCCGCCGCGCTCACCGCCAAGGCCGCGACCGGCCATGCGCTGATCGCCGAGATCAAGAAGGCGAGCCCGTCGAAAGGCCTGATCCGTGCCGACTTCGATCCACCCGCGCACGCCCTGGCATACGAACAGGGCGGCGCGGCCTGCTTGTCGGTGCTCACCGACAAGCCCTGGTTCCAGGGCGACGAGGCGTTTCTGGTCGCCGCCCGCGGCGCCTGCGCACTCCCGGTGCTGCGCAAGGATTTCATGGTCGATCCCTGGCAGGTCGCCGAAGCGCGCGCGATCGGGGCGGACGCGATCCTGATCATCGTCGCCGCGCTCGACGACGGCGAGATGGCCGAGATTGAGGCCGCCGCGATCGATCACGGCATGGACGTGCTCGTCGAAGTCCACGACGAGGCCGAGTTGGAGCGCGGCTTGCGGCTCAGGTCACGACTTGTCGGCGTCAACAACCGTGACCTGCGCGATTTCTCGGTCGATCTCGGCCGCACCGAGGCGCTGGAGAGGCGGATGCCCGTAGGCACGCAGATCGTCGCCGAGAGCGGGCTTTCGACCAAGGCCGACCTCGATCGGCTCGCGGCGGCGGGCATCCACCGCTTCCTCGTCGGCGAAACACTGATGCGGCAGGCGGACGTGGCCGCGGCGACGCGGTTGCTGCTGACGGGGGAATGAACTCTACCTCCTCCCCGTTCGTCCTGAGCGAAGTCGAAGGACGTGTTTCGAGCGTAGCGGTTGAGGCCCGTACTTCGACTTCGCTCAGTACGAACGGAAAAAGGTGAGGCGCATGGGCAAAACAAACCTCACCCACCTCGACGCCACCGGCGCGGCGCGCATGGTCGACGTCTCCGCCAAGCCTGCCACCGTCCGCGAAGCCACCGCCACCGGGCGGATCGCGATGTCGCGCGACGCCGCCGCCGCGATCCGCGACGGCACCGCCAAGAAGGGCGACGTGATCGCGGTCGCGCGCGTCGCGGGGATCATGGCCGCCAAGCGCACCGCCGATCTCATCCCGCTGTGCCATCCGCTGCCGATCGCGGGCGTGACGCTCGACCTGGCCGTCGAAGACGACGGCGTCGTCGCCACCGCGACGGTGCGCACGACTCACGGCACCGGCGTCGAGATGGAGGCGATGACCGCGGTCTCCATCGCGCTGCTGACCGTCTACGACATGGCCAAGGCGGTCGATCGCGGCATGGCGATCGGTGGCGTCCGCCTGCTCGCCAAATCGGGCGGGCGCTCGGGCGACTGGCGCGCCTCCACCGAAATCGAGGCATGAGTCTGCTCCCCGTCGCCGACGCGCAGGCGCGGCTGCTTGCGCTGGCGACGCCGCTGGCGGTCGAACGCGTGCCGCTGGTGGACGCGGTCGGCCGCTGGGCCGCCGAGCCGGTCGTCGCGCTGCGCGACCAGCCCGCACACGATCTCTCCGCGATGGACGGCTATGCGATCCGCTACGCCGAGCGTCCCGGCCCGTGGACCGTCGTCGGCGAAAGCGCGGCGGGTGCGGGCCTCGACCGTCCGCTTGGCGCCTTCGAGGCCGCACGCATCTTCACCGGTGCGCCCGTCCCCGCCGGCGCCGACAGCGTGCTGATCCAAGAGGAGGCCGCGCGCGACGGCGATCGGTTGACGATGACCGGCGAAGGGCCGCTGCGCGTCGGCGGCAACGTCCGCCCGCAGGCGACCGACTTCGCGATCGGCGCGCATCTGATCGCCGCCGGTCGCCGGGTCACCGCGCGCCACGTCGCGCTCGCGGGGATCGGCGGCCACGGCACGATTCCGGTCCGCGCCCGCCCCCGTATCGCGCTGATCTCGACCGGCGACGAACTCGTCCCCCCCGGCGCGCCGACGCCCGGCGCCAAGCTTCCCGCCTCCAACGCGGCGATGCTGGCCGCGCTGCTCGCCGGCCACCCCGCGATCGTGATCGACCACGGCATCGTGCCTGACGAAGTTGACACGATCGCAGACGCCTTTCGCCGCGCCGCGGAGGGCGCGGACATCATCGTCACCACCGGCGGCGTCTCGGTCGGCGATCACGATTATGTCCGCCCCGCGCTCGAAAAGGCGGGGGCGCGCCTCGATTTCTGGCGCGTCGCGATGCGGCCGGGCAAGCCGTTGCTTGCCGGCACGCTGGGCGATGCGATCGTGCTCGGCCTGCCCGGCAACCCGGTGTCGAGCTACGTCACCGCCTGCCTGTTCCTGCTGCCGCTGATCGCCAAGCTCGGCGGCGCTGCCGACCCGCTGCCGGCCACGCGCATGGTGACGCTCGGTGCCCCGCTCCCGGCCAACGGCGCCCGCCAGGACTATCTGCGCGCGCGGATCGAGGACGGCCGCGCCTATGCGCCCGACGGGCAGGATTCGGCCGCGCTGGTTGCGCTGGCTGGCTCGGACGGGCTTATCGTCCGCCTGCCCCACGCGCCCGCCGCCGCCGCGGGCGACTCGGCGGAAATGCTCGCGCTCGACTGATCGGGGCCCAAGCAAAGGCCGTTGACACGTTCTTCCAGGTTTCCTACACGTTCGCCATCCGTTCTTCCGGAAGGACCGGCGATGCTGACGCGCAAGCAACATGAACTGCTCTGCTATATCCACGACAGGCTCGAGGAGACGGGGGTGTCCCCCTCGTTCGAGGAGATGAAGGACGCGCTCGACCTCAAGTCGAAGTCGGGCGTCCACCGGCTGATCCGCGCGCTCGAGGAGCGCAACTTCATCCGTCGCCTGCCCAACCGCGCGCGCGCGCTCGAGGTGGTGCGGATGCCCGAGCGCGTGATCCCGCTCAAGCAACCCGCGACGCTGACCGCGCCGCCGCCTATCCTGCCGATCGCCGCCAACGACAGCGTGATCGAGCTGCCGCTACACGGACGCATCGCCGCCGGCATGCCGATCGAGGCGATGGAGGGGCAATCGAGCCTCGCCGTGCCCGCCGCGCTGCTCGGGCCGGGCGAACATTATGCGCTCGAAGTATCGGGCGATTCGATGATCGAGGCGGGCATCCTGGACGGCGATTATGCGCTGATCCGCAGATCCGAGACCGCGCGCGACGGCGAGATCGTCGTGGCGCTGATCGACGATGCCGAGGCGACGCTCAAATATTTCCGCCGCGAAGGCCAGATGATCCGGCTGGACCCCGCCAACCACGCCTATTCGCCGCAGCGCTATCGGTCGGGTCAGGTGCAGGTGCAGGGCAAGCTCGCGGGGCTGCTGCGGCGGTATTGAGACGCTCGGACAGCAAGATGCCGATTATCAGCTGACGATGTTCTCCCGCGTAGGCGAGAGCCCAGGGGAAGCGAGCGCGGCATTTGCAGCCCTGGGCCCCCGCGTTCGCGGGAGAACGATGCCGGCGACAGTCAGCGTGTGTCGAACCCCCTGCGATCTTCCGTGACCGCGTAGGCGCGCGGCGGTGGCGGTTTCTGCGCCCATGGATGCTCCGCCTGCATCTCGGCCACCGTCGTGACGGCAGGCCGATCGAGCCGGATCGCCAGTCCGCCCGTCGTCGCGAGCAGCGTCCGATCCGCCTTGAGCCAGCGCGGGCGGCACCAATCGGGCAGGCGGCGGTCGCTCACGACGATGTCGGCAGCCGCGCAGGCATGCGTCATCGCCGGACGATCCACGACGTAAGGGCTGCGCGTCGCGAGCAGATGCCAGGCGCGGCCGCCGCGGATCAGCGTCGCCGCGCACGTGTCGGGTCCGCAGATCGTGCCGGGCAGATCATCGAGCAGGATCGTGTCGTCGGCATCGTGCCCCGAAATCTCCGACAGCGCGCCGCGCATATAGTCGCCGGTGCGCTCGCGGAGCAGCGCGACCTGGCCGCCCGCGCCGCGCGCCGCGAGATGGCGCCCGTCGCCGGTGACGAACAGGTCGGCGGGATGCGCCGCCAGCGTCATCGCGGTGCCGACGACGATCCCGATCGATCCAAGCAGCCGTACGCGCGTCCTCCATAGTGCCAACCACAGCCCGCCCGCCATGATGCTTGCGAAGGCGGCGCGCGACATCGTCGGTACGAAGGTCACGGCGCCGGGCAGCGATCCGGTCGAATGCGCGATCCACAGCAGCAGCGCGATCGCGCGGCCGGTCACCCACCAGAGCGGCGCACCGAGGCCGATCGTGTCGGCGAGCAGCGCCAGCGCCTCGGCGGGCATGATGACGAAGGTGGTCAGCGGGATCGCGACGATGTTCGCCGCCGCGCCGTAGAGCCCCGCACGATGAAAATGGAAGATCGCGATTGGCGCCAGCGCCGCCTCGACGACCAGCCCGGTGAGTAGCAGCGCGACGAGCTCGCGACCGAACTTGCGCAACCATCCCACCTCGCGCTTCTCGAATGCGTGGCGCGTCCAGGGCAGCTCGTGGAAGGCGACGATCGAGAGGATCGCGGCGAAACTCAGCTGGAAGCTCGGCCCGGCAACGGACTCGGGCCAGAACAGTACGCAGATCAGCGCTCCCGCCGCGACCAGCCGCAACGTCATCGCCTCGCGCCCGAGCGCGATGCCTCCCAGCACGACGAGTGCCGCGATCAGCGAGCGCACCGTCGGGACCTCCGCACCGGTAAGCAATGTATAGGCGATTCCCGCGGCCGCGCCGATCCCGGCCGCGATCAGCAGCAATGGTGCACGCAGCGCGAGCCACGGCCACAACGCCAACAGGCGGAGCGCGATGAACATCGTCGCGCCCACCGCCGCAGTCAGGTGCAAGCCGCTTACCGAGAGCAGATGCGCGAGACCCGAGCGGCGGAAAGCGTCGTTGTCGTCGAACGTCACCGCGCCCATGTCGCCAGTGACCAGCGCGGCGGCGACGCCGCCCTTGCCGCCGGGCAGTTCGGTCAGGATGTGACGGGTGAGCGCAATCCGCGCGTTGGCGAGCCAGACCGACGGGCCGCCGTGCGCCGCCTGCACCGCGACCGTCACCGGATCGAGCGCGCGCCCGGTCGCGCCGATGCCCTGGAACCAGGCGACCGCCGAATAGTCGTAGGCTCCCGGCACCGCGGCCGACGGCGGCGGCACGAGGCGCGCACGGATCTGGACGACGGCTCCCGGCATCAGGCCCGCGGGCGCATCGTCCTGCGACACGGTTAGGCGAACGATCGAGGGCAGCCCCGAGACGCCAGCGGGACGAAGCAGGAGGCGCGTCGCATCGCGCGCGGGCAGCGGCTCGACCTGGACGATCCGTGCCGCGAAGCGCGCCACTTGCGGACGGGTCGGCGCTGCGCCGCCAGCTCGCTCGGCACGGACCCATATCAACGCGCACCCCAGCAGGCTTGCCAGCGCAAACAGCGCGATCGCCCTTCCCGCCCGACCGCCGCACCCGAATGCCAGGCCGAGCAGCGCCATCGCCGCCGTCGCCGCCAGAAAGCCCCACCACGCCATCGCCGACGGCAGCCAGAACCACGCGCCGACGCCGGCGACCAATCCGACCGGGAGCCACAGCGGCAATTGCCCGCGCTCGGCCTCGAGCCACTCTTCGAGTCGCGCGGACAGGCGGCGGCGGGCGGCCGCACCGGCGCCGACGGGGCCGGTTTGTCGCCTATCGAACGCTATGCTAGGGCCCCGCGCGACGTCCCCCATCGGGCAATCATGGAGAAACCCCGCGTGGGCGCAAGCATCGACGACATTTCGGCTTCCTCCGCGCCCTCGAACGGCGCCGCGACCCCCGTCGTCACGCGTTTCGCACCATCGCCGACGGGCTATCTGCACATCGGCGGCGCGCGCACCGCGCTGTTCAACTGGCTGTTCGCGCGCCACACCGGCGGCACCTTCCTGCTGCGCATCGAGGACACCGATCGCGCGCGCTCGACGCAGCCCGCGATCGAGGCGATCCTCGACGGCATGAGCTGGCTCGGCCTCGATTGGGACGGCGACGAGGTCTATCAGTTCGCGCGCGCCAGCCGCCATGCCGAGGTCGCCTTCCAGCTGCTCGAACAGGGCCATGCCTATAAATGCTTCGCCACCGCCGAGGAGCTCGAGGCGATGCGCGCCGAGCAGCGCGCCCAAAAACTGCCGATGCGCTATGATGGCCGCTGGCGGAATCGCGATCCCAAGGAGGCGCCCGACGGCGCGCCGTTCGTGATCCGGCTCAAGGCCGAGACCGAAGGCGAGACGACGATCCACGATCTCGTCCAGGGCGACGTCACCGTGCGCAACGCCGAGCTCGACGACATGGTGCTGCTGCGATCGGACGGCACGCCGACCTACATGCTCGCGGTGGTGGTCGACGATCACGACATGGGCGTGACCCACGTCATCCGTGGCGACGACCATCTCAACAACGCGTTCCGCCAGCTCGGCATTTTGCGCTCGATGGAGTGGCCGGTGCCGATCTATGCGCATATCCCGCTGATCCACGGGCCCGACGGCGCCAAGCTCTCGAAGCGCCACGGCGCGCTCGGCGTCGAAGCCTATCGCGACGAGATGGGCATCCTGCCCGAGGCGCTGTCCAACTATCTGCTCCGGCTCGGCTGGGGGCATGGCGACGAGGAAATGATCGGCCGGGATCGCGCGATCGAGATCTTCGATCTCGCCGGGATCGGCCGCTCGCCCGCGCGCACCGATCAGAAGAAGCTCGAAAATATCAACGGCCATTATATTCGTGAAGCCGACGACGCGCGCCTGACCAGGCTGGTCGCGCCGTTCACCGCGGCTAAGATAGGGCACGACCTGACAGCGGAAGACATTGATCTTTTGCAACGCAGCATGCCCGTTTTGAAACCACGGGCCAAGGATTTGCTCGATTTGGCCGAGGGCGCGACTTTCCTTTTTCGCAGTCGCCCCCTAGATGTCGACGATCGCGCAGCCGCCCTTCTGACGGGCGATGGCGCGGTCCTGCTTGCCGCTGCGGCAACGGCGCTCGCGTCCGTCGAATGGACCAGCGAAGCGCTCGACGCAGCGGTGCGCGGCGTGGCCGAGACGGCCGGCGTCGGGCTCGGCAAGGTGGCGCAGCCGCTGAGGGCGGCGCTCACCGGGCGGACCACCTCGCCGGGCATCTTCGACGTGCTGCTGCTGCTGGGTCGGGACGAGAGCCTCGCGCGTCTCGCCGATCAGGCCGTGGTGGCGAACTGATCTTGTGAACTGATCTCAGGCGCCGTGCGGCCCGGTCCTCGGGCTCTGCCAGGCGCCCCGAATGGAGGACGAAGGAATGGCTGACGGCACCGCCACGCTTGCGCTCGGCGACAAGAGCTTCGACTATAAGCTCATGTCGGGCACGGTCGGGCCGGACGTGATCGACATCCGCAAACTCTATGCGGACACCGATGCGTTCACCTACGACCCGGGTTTCACCTCGACCGCGAGCTGCCAGTCGGGCCTCACCTATATCGACGGCGATGCGGGCATCCTGCTCCACCGCGGCTATCCGATCGACCAGCTCGCCGACCAGTCGAGCTTCATGGAGGTCGCCTATCTGCTGCTCAACGGCGAACTGCCGTCGGCGGACGAGCTCTCGACCTTCAAGGGTACGATCACGCGCCATACGATGGTGCACGAGCAGCTCGCGCAATTCTTCCGCGGCTTCCGCCGCGACGCGCATCCGATGGCGATCATGTGCGGCGTCGTCGGCGCGCTCTCGGCCTTCTATCACGATTCGACCGACATCACCGATCCCAAGCAGCGCGAGATCGCCTCGCACCGGCTGATCGCCAAGATGCCGACGCTGGCCGCGATGGCGTATAAATATTCGCTCGGCCAGCCCTTCGTCTATCCCGACAACACGCTGAGCTACACCGGCAATTTCCTCAAGATGACCTATTCGGTCCCGGCTGAGGAATATCATGTCGATCCGCTGATCGAGGGCGCGCTCGACAAGATCTTCATTCTTCACGCCGATCACGAGCAGAATGCCTCGACCTCGACCGTCCGGCTCGCCGGTTCGTCGGGCGCCAATCCCTTCGCGTGCATGGCCGCCGGCATCGCCTGCCTGTGGGGTCCGGCGCACGGCGGCGCGAACGAAGCGGCGCTCAACATGCTGCGTGAGATCGGCACCCCCGACCGCATCCCCGAGTTCATCGCGCGCGCGAAGAACAAGGACGATCCGTTCCGGCTGATGGGCTTCGGCCACCGCGTCTACAAGAATTACGATCCGCGCGCGACCGCGATGCAGAAGACGGCGAACGAGCTGCTCGACCATCTCGGCGTCACCGATCCGGTGTTCGACGTCGCGCGCGAGCTCGAGCAGATCGCGCTCAAGGATCAGTATTTCATCGACAAGAAGCTGTTCCCCAACGTCGATTTCTATTCGGGCGTCGTGCTCTCGGCGATCGGCTTCCCGACGACGATGTTCACCGTGCTGTTCGCGCTCGCCCGCACCGTCGGCTGGGTCGCGCAGTGGAACGAGATGATCACCGATCCCGCGCAGAAGATCGGCCGCCCACGCCAGCTCTACACCGGGCCGGTGCAGCGCGATTATGTGGACGCTGGCAAGCGCTGAGCTGCTGATCTAAAGCCCTCTCCCGTTTTTCACGGGAGAGGGTTGGATGAGGGTCTTCTTCTTCGATCCCGAGATAGAAGAAGAAGACCCTCATCCTCCCCATCGCTTCGCGACGGGTCCCCTCCTTCTCCCGCTTGCGGGAGAAGGACCTATTCGGGCAAAGTGAACACGAAGCGCGCGCCTTCGCCCGCGGCGCTTTCGATCGTGACGTCGCCGTGCATCGCGCGCGCCAGGCGCCGCGAGATGTAGAGGCCGAGCCCGGTGCCCGGCTCGCGCGCGCCCAGACGCTCGAACTTGTCGAACACGCGCTCGGCATCGGCCGGAGCGACGCCGCGGCCCTGATCGGCGACGATCACCGCGGTTGTGCCCTCGCGGCGCTCGACCGAGACGCGCACCGTCGAACCCTGCGGCCCGTAGCGCACCGCATTGCCGATCAGGTTGACCAGCACCTGCAACGCGCGCTTGAAATCGCCGACCGCAGGCATCGCCTCGGCAAGATCGGGCTGCTCGATCCGCATGTCCTTGTCGTCCGCGCGCACCGACAGCAGACCTGACGCGCGTCGCGCAAGATCGGCCAGGTCGAGCGTCTCGGCATCCACCGCCAGATCGTCGCGCTCGACCGCTTCGAGATCGACCAGATCGTCGATCAGCCCCAGCAGATGCCGCCCGGCATTGGCGATGTCGCCGGCATAGCCGTTATAGTCGGTGCGTACCGGACCCTCGTCCTGCTCGCGGATCTGCTCGGCAGTGGCGACGATGCGGTTGAGCGGCGTGCGCAGCGCGCTGTCGAGGCGGCGCGCAAACGCCATCTTGGCGTCGTCGCTCTGCACCGGTGCGACAGCGGCGGCAGCGACCGGCAGGTCGATCGCGAAGCCCCCGCCGCGAAACCCCATCATCCGCCCTAATGGATCGAGCAGCGGCGTGCCGACCAGCCGAAAGCGGCGATCGGTGCCGCGCAGCGTGACGATCTGCTCGTCGAACGCGGCGTGACCCGCGAGCGCGTCGAGCAGCGGCGGCCCGCCCTCCTCGCCTTCCTCCAGCACGAACAGCCGTGTCAGCGCCTCGCCGAGCGCCGGACCGGCACCCCCGGCCGCCATCGCCGCGATACCGTCCGCCGACAGCGCGACCAGCCGCAGCGTCGCATCGGCCTCCCACGTCCAGTCGGCGTCGGCGCGGATGAAATCGTAGTCGCGTGTCGGCTTCGCCGCGTCGATCGGCGGCGCGGCGGGGCGGTGCGTCCAGCCCGCGATGGCCAGCGCCACCTCGCCGCCTTCGGGCCGCGCACGCACCCACAGGTCGAGATCCTCCTCGCCGTCGGCGGCGATCACCGCGCGCGAGATGGGAATGGCGAGGCGGCGCGCGAGCCGGGCCAGTGTCGCGAGCTGCGGCACCGCGAGCGGCCCGCCCTGCTCGCCGCCGGCGCGCGCATGCAGATCGGCGAGCGCGGGATCGGCCATCACCAGCCGTCCGTCGCCATCGACGCGGCCGCGGACCGGGCTGTCGTCGGGGCTCAGCATCCGCGCCCCGCCAAGGCCGCGAGCGCATCGCGGTACAGCGGCTCGAGCCGGGCACGGCGCACCTCGCCGCGCGCCACATCGACGGGCAGCAGCGCATAGCCTTCGACCAGCGTCGCGGCACTCTCGGCGGGATCGGGGCCGAAGCCGCGGTCTAGCCCCAGCGACAACGCCAGGATCATCGCCGCGGCAAGCCCGCGCTCGACGTCGCAGGCGCGCAGCAGCACCGCGAAACGCGCCGGATCGGTGAGCATCGCGCGCGCATCGTCGAAGGGGATCCCCGCACGTACGCCCAGCATCGCTGCGAGGCTGGCGATGCGCCCGCCGCCGAGCGTTCCCGCGAGCAGGCGATCGTCGAGCTGGCCTGCGCCGTCGAGCCGGTGCGCGAGCCGCATCGCGGCGGGCGCGATCCCCTCGCCGTCGTCGATCGTCGCGAGCGCGCGCCCCACCGCCGCGCCGGCGGCACGGTGCAGCGCCTCGCCCGACGCGCCATCGGCCAGGGCGCGATCGGCGAGGCAGGCGGCGACCTGCCAGAACAGCGCGTGGCGATCCTCGGCAGCGATGTCGTGGAGCGGCAGCAGGGGATCGCCGGTGCGTTCGGTGCGTGCCGCTTCGGCCGCGCGTACGGCGAAGCTTTCGGCGGCGAAGTCGCCGCCGATCGGATCGAGACGCTGTGCGCCCGGCCCTTCCGCTTCGCCCCCGACGCGGGCCAGCGCGGCGGCGAGCCTGTGCTCCTCGGCACGCAGCAGCGCTGCTGCGGCAAGGCCCGAGCGTGCGAGCAGGCCGGCAAGAACGAAGCGATCGGCCAGCCCGCCCGGCGCACCGATATCGAGCAACTGGTCGGCGGCACGCACCGCGGTTTCGATCGTGGCGATCGCCGAGGCGATCAGCAGCCCGGCGCGCGCGCGCGTCTCGTCGTCGATGCCAAACGCGGGGGGGCGTGCCAGCGCGATCCCGGCGGTGGCGGCACGATCGCCGAGCAACGTCGCCGCCTCGTTTGCCGCGACAAGCAGCGCATCGCCCGATACCGGGCGGTCGATCGATCCTGGGGGCGACGCGGACATGAGATCAGCGGATAGCGGAGCGTCGTTAACAGCCGCCTAATCATGCCATCCGGCGCGGCATTCCCTCGACTTGGCTCACCGGCCAGCGCGCGCCAGACCCAGCAGCCGATGCTGGACCGCGCCGAACGACGCCGCCGCATAGAGACCCAGCGCGGCGAGCCCTGCCAGCGTCTGTTGCGCAAGCGCGAAGGGAACGAACAGCAGCACCAGCGCGTCGACGTCGGCGACCCACAGAGGCGGCCGCGCGCCACCGCCCAACAGCCGCAGCGCCAGCCGTTCGCGCGCTTCCGCTACCATGACGGCGACGATCGCGACGCCGAGCACAAGCGGCGTCGGGTTGCCCAGTATCCGCTGCCAGGCGAAATCGAACAGCCCCAGCGCCATCAGGCACGCGCGCGCCGCCGCCAGCCGATCGTCGATCGACGCAGGCGACAACCGCAGCGCCGCGAGCAGCCGCCCGGTCGCGTCGAGCAGCGCGCCAGCGATCAGCAGCACCAAAGCGGCGGCGAGCCAACCCTTCGCCAGCATCGGCACCGCGATCGCCGCAGCACCGATTCCGGCCCAGCGCAGCCAGCGCGATTCGAGCGGCCGATCGAGGATCAGCCCGCCGAGCAGCCGCGCGAGCGGCCCGTAGATCAACCGCACCGGCCAGCCCTCGCCCTCGCGATCGACCGCGAACGCAGCCTCGGTCGCGGCGCGCGCGCCGCCGCGCGAGCGCACCAGCATCGCCGCGTAGGGCTCGCCCAGCCCCGCGCCGTCGGCGATGTCGATCCGCCGTGCCGATCCGCCGACCGCGCGGCGCAGCAGAGTCGAATGAAGGTCCCAATCGCCCAACATCGCCACCGTCTTGCGCAGCATGTCGCCCGAGACGAGCGCGAGCCCCGCCCAGCGCGCGCCCGCATCAATCCGTTCGAACGCACCGGGCGGCGCCGTCTCGCCCAGCGTCAGCAAAGCCGGCGCGGGGCTGCCGACCAGTCGACCGATCGCGCCCGCATCCGCCATCGCGCCGTCGGCGAACAC
The DNA here is from genome assembly GCA_964247655.1 of uncultured Sphingomonadaceae bacterium. Classification (GTDB taxonomy): domain Bacteria; phylum Pseudomonadota; class Alphaproteobacteria; order Sphingomonadales; family Sphingomonadaceae; genus Solisphingomonas. The sequence goes on from CAXTVK010000010.1 coordinate 42,989, forward strand.
CAGCACGCGTTCGTCGGGGTGGAAGCGATCCGCGGCATCGCCAGCGCTGCGCGCGACGTCGATCGCGATGCCGTCGCGGCGCAGCCGGTCGATCGCGCCGGTCAGGCCAGCGGGTAAGCGCTCGACCAGCAACACGACCCGCTCGGCACCGGCCCGCGCCGCAAGCCTTGCTTGCCGCTCGATCAGCGTGCGCCCGGCGACGGGCAACGTGCCAACCAGTCCGCTGCCGTCCTCCGCGTCGCGGATCGCCGAAATCAGCGCCGCGAGCGCCATTGCATCATTCCCCTGCGCATGATCGCTCGCGATAGCCCGCGCCGTCAGCCGACGCCACCCCGGCGAAGGTCGCGCCGATTGGTCAGCGCATCGCCATGCCGTGCCTCGCTCGCGCCGGTGCGACTATTCCCCTCGCGCCGCATGGGTGTAAGATGCCGGCATGACCAGGGGGGCCTATTGGGCGGGATCACCGCTACCGACCGGCGAGGATGCGCCGGTAACGGCCATCGACTCGAACCGTAACGATTCGGCATCGGCGCTCGGCGCGGTGCCCGACATGGGAATCGCCCTCAGCGATCTCGGCTCCGATTTCGATGAGGAACCGCCGGCGCCGCCGCCGGCCTCGATGGCCGAACGGATCGCGCTCGGACTGCTCGGGCTTGCCGCCTTCGCGTGGATCGCGGTGATGGTCGCACTCGCGATCAGCGGGTTCGGGCGGGGGCTGTCGCCGATCGACGCGATCCGCGGCGTCAGCGTCGCGTGCGGGCCGCTGGGGCTCGTCGTCGCGCTGCTGATCCTCTGGCAGCGTAACAATGGCCGCGAGGCGCAGCGCTTCGCCGATGTCGCGCGCGCGGTGCGGACGGAGTCGCTCGCGCTCGATGCGGTGCTGGGCCTCGCTTCGCGCCGGCTGGCGGAGGACCGTGTCGCGGTCTCCGAGCAGGCCGACCGGCTGCTGCTGCTCGCCGATCAGACCTCCGCCAAGCTGCGCGAAGCGACCGGCGACATCGCGCACGAGATCGCCGAACTCGGTCGCCAGTCGAAGGCGCTCGATACCGCCGCGGGCACCGCACGCGTCGACATGGGCGTCGTGCTCGCCGACCTGCCGCGTGCCGAACAGCAGACCAACGCACTCGCCGAGCAGATCCGCTCCGCCGGTCTCGGCGCCGGCGAACAGGCCGCCGCGCTCGACGCCGCTCTGGCGGGGTTGATCGCGCGTGCGCGCGACGCCGAGGACGGTGCATCGGGCGCCGCCAACCGGCTGTCGGCGCAGCTCTCCCACATCACCGGCGCCAGCGACATCGCCGCGCGCGGGATCGAAGATGCCTCGGCGCGGATGACGGCATCGGTCGACGGCGTGCTCGAGCGCGCCACCGTCGCGGTCGAGCGGACCCGCCAGGGGATCATTGCGCAGGGCGAGGCGATCGGCGCGATGATCGAGCGCGCGCAGTCCGCCGCCGAGGGCGCCGCGACGCAGGCCGCCGACGCGCTCGCCAAGCAGGACGGGCTCGGCGCCGCGATGATCGAGCGCATCCAGCGCGGGCTCGCCAACGTCGAGGCGCGCTTCGCCGAGCTCGATGAGACCGGCCGCGCGCGCACCGAGCGGCTGGGAGAAGCGCTCGGATCGCTCGGCGGGCATGTCGAGCGCGTGATGGCCTCGCTCAACGACGGCGGCACCGCGGCGACGACGTTCATCAATCGCGCCGAGACGCTCCGTAATGCGATCGGTGCATGCCTCGCCGATCTCCACCAGCACCTGCCCGCAGCGCTCTCCGAACTCGAAGGCCATGCGAACAGCAGCCGCGAATCGCTCGCCGCGGCCGGCCCCGAGGCCGAACGGCTCAACGTCGCCGTACGCGCCGCCTCCGAAGCGCTCGATGCCGCGCGCGTCGCGCTCGCCGAACGCCGCACCGCGATCGACGGACTCGCCGACGCGATCGAGACGCGACTGGCGGCGGCGCGCGACGGCACCGTGTCGCTCGGCGATGCGATCGCACAGGTCGACGGTCAGGCGGCGCAGCTCGCCGACAGCACCTCGCCCAAGCTCGTCGAGGCGCTGATCCGTGTCCGCGAGACCGCGACGCAGGCTGCCGAGCGCGCGCGCGAAGCCCTCGGCGCGATCATCCCGCGCTCGGCAGAAGCGCTCGGCAATGCCGGGCGCGACGCGCTCGAGAAGGCGGTGGCGGACCAGGTCGAGGGATCGATCGCGCGCGTCGCCGCGGTGTCCGAGGCGGCGGTCGAATCGGCGCGTTCGGCGGGTGACCGGCTCGAGGAGCAGCTCGCGCGGATTGCCGAGACCAGCGCGTCGGTCGATACCGAGATCGCCGACGGCAAGGCCGAGGTCGAGCAGTTCGATCGCGACAATTTCTCGCGCCGCGTCGCGCTGCTGATCGATTCGCTCAACTCGACCTCGATCGACGTCACCAAGCTGCTCTCCAA
>CAXTVK010000011.1:0-42625 GCA_964247655.1 uncultured Sphingomonadaceae bacterium
TGGCTCGGGAGCCAAGAATTAATGAGAAGCGGAACGGCGGTATCTGGGTAGGAGCGGGTGGATAACGGCACGTCCGCTTTCCGATCGCGGCCGACCTAAACGCCCGTTCGTTCATGCGGTCGAGCGGGGCGCCCGAACGCCGGCTGTTGGTGGTTGCCGCACGTCCAGTTTGGAGTTCCGCGGGGCAGTAGTCGGCGTTCTCCCACCAGTTTCCAGCCGAACAACATTGGTTCGCTTAGTTAGCCGGCCTCTTCAGCTCCGGTGCCGAGTAGCCTAAGTTGAAGCCCCTTGAACATGGTAATAGCCTATGGGCCGAATGGAGGAGCGGACCATGACGATCATCTACGTTCACGGAGTGAAGGTCCGATCGCCTGCTCATGGCGAGCAGCTCGGCAAGTCGTTCCAGCGCTGGCTCGGACCGAAACTGTCGGTCAATAACGCTGCGCCGGGATATGAGCCGGTCTATTGGGGCGATCTTGCCGCGACCTTCCACTGGAACCTCGCGTCACGCCCGCGGACGGCGCTGCTGGGGCAGGGTGGTGCCGACGACTTCGCTGGACTCGGTTCACTCCGTGGTGACCCGGCCACGACCGTGCTGGATGCCTCGCCGAGAGCGCTGGCAATTGAGGGGCCGGTACTCGGCGAGCCAGCGTTGGCCGAGGAGCGACCGATACCGCCTCTCGCAACCATTCCCGTCGACAAGCGTCCCGATCTCTTAGCCGACCTGTACCTCGCCTGCCTTCCGGCGGGCGAGCACGACCCGATCGTCGACTATCCGGAAACCGCCGGGCTTGCAGCGGCGGCAGGTGCAGCCGCAGCCCATTGGGACGAGATCGTTGCGTCCGAGATTACCGACGAGGCCAGAGCGAGCAAGCTGATCGCTGCCGTGCAGGCCGAATTGGAGGGCAACGACCTTATCGGGATGGGCGGCTTCGCCAACTGGATGGAGCGCGCCGGGGAGGTGCTCCGCCGCGCCGCCACCTGGCCTGGCGACGCGATCGGGACGGTCCTCGGCGAAGCACGTCCGGTGATGAACGAGTTCGTCGCGTACTTCGTCGGCGATGTGTTCACATACCTGATGCGTCGCGGCGACCGGAGCGCAGTTGGTCCGATACCTGCCCGCTTGCTGGCCGCACTTCGCCGAGCGCAGGCTCGCAAGAAGGAGACTGGCGAGAAGATTGTCATTGTCAGTCACTCGATGGGCGGCCAGCTCGTCTATGACGCGCTCACCTATTTCGCGGAGCAGGATGAAATCTTGGCGGACATAGAGGTTGACCACTGGATCAGCTGTGGCTCGCAGGTCTCGCTGTTCGCCGAGATGCAGCTGTTTCTCGGCCAACCGGCCAGTCCGCCTGGGGCGAAGCTCTCGATGCCCGCGCGCGTGGCGTTGTGGACCAACTACTACGACGGGAACGATCTCGTCGGGTTCATCATGGAGCCGGTGTTCGACGGCGTGAAGGACCTCGCCTACGACACGGGGTACGGCCTGTTCTTCGCGCATACCGGATTCCTGGCGCGCCCCAGCTTCTTCGAGGCAATTGCGAAGCGGCTTTGACGACAGAGGGAGGGGAGCACGATGACGATCAATCCCGTGAACGGCACGCCGGGGCTCTGGCGGGCAGGAGACGCCAACACAGCGGGCGTGCACGCGCTGATCATCGGGGTCAGCGACTATCCCTACCTTTCTGGCGGATCGGCGCCGATTGCGGCGCGCGCTCCCGACAATGGCGGGCTCGGGCAGCTTGAAGTCTCGGCCTACTCCGCGGCGCTGTTCTTCGATTGGATGACCACGGCAGCCGAGATCGGCGGAGCGCCGCTGGCGAGCTGCCGCCTTCACCTCGCGCCAAGGCCGGACGAGAAGGAGAAGGTCGATCAGCTGACGCAAGCACACTATGCGGACGCCACCTACGCGGTGCTGAGGACTGCGCTCGACGAATGGGGGGCCGAGATGGCCGTCGCGGGTCGCACGTCCCAATCGCCCAACGTGGCGCTGTTCTTCTACTCGGGCCACGGGGTTGAGGTCGCGGCGTCTCCGGCAATCCTCGCCAGCGACGTGCTCAACCAAATGACGGCTGACGCTGGGGCAGGGAAGGCGGTCGCGGTCGATCCAATGACGACGGCGATCAAGACGTACAACATCAATCGCGGCCTCTTCTTCGTTGATGCCTGTCGCGACGCGCCGATGGCGGCCCGTCTGCTTAATCTTGTCGGCGACCAGTCGCTCACGCCCAATCGCACGCCAGTCCGCCGCCCGGACGCCCTGATCCGGCTGCAATCCACCGCGTCCGGTCTCAAAGCCTATCAGGTGAAGGACGGCGCGGGCACCTTGTTCACGCAAGCCGTGCTCAACGGCTTGCAGGGACCGCCGCCCCAGTTCATCCCCTACGACACGACCAACCTTCCCTGGCCACTGCGGTTCAGCGCGCTCGAAGGGCACGTCAAGCGGATGGTGAGCGCGTTGCTGGCGGATTTCAGTCCCCTCGCTGTCCAGTCGGTCGAGCCCTATGGCAATCCGTACAACGGCGAGATGATCGTCGCGCGCAAGGATGGTCCGCCGCTCGACGCCGGCGACGAGCCGCCCCCGACTGCCCATCGCATTCCGAGCGTGGAGGAGGCCGTGCACATCAGCGCGACCAACGTTCTCAGGAATGCCAAGTCACTGGACATGGCCGCGATCGACAACCTGCGGCAGAGACCGCTGAGCAGCGGCGGTGACCTCTTCGATTTCCGGATCATGCACGAGGTCCTCGGACATGAGAACGTAACCGACCCGTGGATCCAGTCGCTGCGCTTCCTCAATGCGAGGAGCGGCGAAGCCGCCGATCCGCAGGTGGCGCGCATATTCGCGTCACACACGCAGCAGATCGGGGGTCGGATCGCCGCCTGGGTCGACCTTGCGGTCGAGCCCGGAGAGGGCGATGCGCTGTGGATTGGGGCAGGTGGCGGAGACGACGCGCCGAGCGCGGCCGTCGTCATCCCTCGCGATCAGTCCAAGCCTATCCCGGTCCGGCTCGACGTGCTGTTCAACGCCGGTGAGCGCGACTGGCAGCTGACGCAGATGAGCGCGCGGCTCGCCGACCCAGCCGGCTTGGACGAGCGGCTTCCGGATAGCTGGACGACCTTGTTCCAAGCGCAACGCACAGAGGCCTTTGCCGATCTCGGCTCGGCGGCACAGTTCATTGAAGGGTTGGCCGATCTCGAGGAGGTCGTGAGCGGAAAGCGGGACTCGCCGGTAGCAGCAGGCCTCGCCGTGAACCTTCTCCTCCGTGCCGGCGGACTGGAATATCTTCACGACTGGCCGCGCAACCTGGCGAACTGGTTCCCCTGGTTCGCCGACGGGCCGATCCTCTGGGCCGAGACGCTGCTGCGGCGCCACCCTGGAAACGACGTGGCGGATCGAGAGGCGCAGCGGGATGCGCTCGACTATTTCACGAGATTGGCAGATCGCGGTGTGCCGCTCCTTGCGAACACGCTTCTGCTGGCGCTGGGCCAGGCCGAGCGGTGGCGTCCGCTGGCCGAGGCCGACGAACTCGGCGACCGCGAGCGGTCAGACCTCCGCGCTGCGCTGGAATATGTCGATCGGGCCGGCCGCTATGCCGTCTCGGGTGTCGGCTTCTCCCGTTTCGTCAGCTCGGAGATGGAAATCGATCCCCACATCGTGCTGGGGGCCGCCCGGCGTCGGGCCGAGCCGCTAAGGACTCGGTACGCTTAAACCCTTGCGCGTCGGATTATCCGACATTATAAGAGCATTCACGTCCATAAAGCAGACGGAGCGTGTATGGCGACCCTCGCACCAACTCCCATCGTAGCGGTAGCGTTTCCGACCGCGGCGGTCGAAGTCTGCCTTAATGACGAGCTGATCCACACAATCACTTCGATGGCGAAGATCAAGGGCATCGCGCTCCCATCGGCTGCGAGCCAGATCCGTATCACGCCCGTCCAGGTCGACTCACTGGTTTGTGTCGACATTCTCTGCGCGATCGAGCCGATCATCGGAGTCGAGTTGCCGGAGAGCGTCGTCAAGGCGGGCGGTTACGGATCGATCGACAGCGCTATCAAGAACCTCATCCCCCGCATCGAAGCGGCGTGGAAGAAGAAAGGAGTCAAGCCATGACGAATCTCGCAGTCCGGCAGGAGGATGACGAGAGGGAACGCCGTGCGCTCGGCGAGCGGCTGCGCGACGCCCGCAAGTATCTCGGCCTGAAGCAGGAGGAGGTCGCCACCTACCTCAAGATCCCGCGGACCGCCCTCACCGACATCGAGAACGGTCAGCGTAGGGTCGAGGCTATTGAACTCACGCGGTTGGCGAGGCTCTATCGGCAGTCCGTCGGCTACTTCACCGGGGAGGAAGATGCCGGCGCACGCTACACGGCCGAAGTGGCGCATCTCGCGCGCGCTGCCTCGAAGCTGTCCGACACCGACCGTGCCGAACTTGGCCGCTTCGCCGACTATCTTCGCACCCGCTCGGTGGCTGCGCAGGGCTGACGATGGCCAGCAGCTACCCCGGAGCAGTGCGCAACGGCATGATGGCAGCCAGTCGGCTTCATCACCGGCTGAACCAGCGTCGTGCCATTGAAGCGCGGGGCGGCAACGTCGACGTGTTCGCCGCGATGCAAGCTGTCGAGCTGCCGGTGTTGCTGAGGCCGCTGGAAGGGCTGCTCGGCGCCTATATCAGCGATCCCTCGCCGGGCGTGCTTATCACAACGAAAAGACAGATGAGCATCCAGCGCTTCACTGCGGCGCACGAGCTCGGGCACTTCTTCCTCAAGCATGAGCCTAGTCTGGACGACGAGACGATCCTGCGTCGACTGGCGCTCGCGTCCTCGCCCGCCGTCGACTTCCAGGAAGTCGAGGCGGACTCCTTCGCCGTCGGTTTCATGATGCCGCAGTGGCTCATCGCGTGGCATTGCGAGCGACAGGGCTGGACGGCGCAGGAGCTCGCCCGCCCCTCCATCGTTTACCAGCTCGCGTTGCGCCTCGGGGCAAGCTACACGGCCACGTGCCTGACGCTTGGGAGGTACAAGCTCATCGAGCCCGCGCGCGTGCAGGACCTGCTCAAGGTGGAGCCACGGCAGATCAAGTCGGCGCTGCTCGCACAGTACACGCCGAAAAACTATCGCGGCGACGTTTGGCTGCTCACCGAAAAAGACGCCGATACCCGCATCGACGGCAGCCGCACCGATCTCTTCGTGCTTCGGCTCGAGGAGCATAGCGGTGGCGGCTATCTCTGGAACATCGACCAGCTGCGCGACAGCGGCTTCGCGATCGTCGGCGATGCCGTGGAAAGCATCGATCCCGACGGGATCGGGGGACCAGTCGTGCGACGGGTGACCGCCGCCAATGTCGCGGGCGGCCGGGGGACCCTCATTCTCGATGAGCGCCGACCGTGGATGCCGGACGAGCCGCTGGCGAGCCTCGCCGTCGATTACGACTTCACTGGACCCGAAGAGGTTGGCCTGCCGCGGGGCGAGCGGCGCATTGCGCTCGAGGCTGCATGAGTAAGGTCGTTCCGACCCTCGATCTTCGCTTCATGTTCGGACCTGCTCGCGAACAGCACGGACGGCCGACCTGCTTGGCGTTTGCGGCAAGTGACGCGCACGCGGCGGTTCGCGGCGGATGGGAGCCGCTGTGTTGCGAGTATGCCTTTTATCAGGCGCAGCGCAGGGCCAGCCGGCCGCCGACCCGCGGCGCGCTCTTGCCGGCGATAATTGATGCGCTCGCTCAGGACGGCCAGCCGGTCGAGGCCGGCTGGCCCTACCTGACTGCGCTTCCGGCGAAGCTTTCCGACTGGTTGCCGCCGCCAACGATCGGTGCGCTCCTCGGCCGCGCCGGGATGATGAGCTCCAGCGCGATCGAGCAGGTCATCGCCGCGCTGGAGCAGCAACAGCCGGTGATCCTGCTGCTGATGGTTTCGGGCTCCTTCTTCCTTCCAAATGCCGATGCAGTCGTCGACCCGGCGGTCGGGGAGGTTCCCGAGCCGGCGCGCCGACATGCGGTGGTCGCGTGCGGCCATGGCATGGTGGACGGGCAGCCCGCGCTGCTGGTGCGCAACAGCTGGGGACCACGATGGGGGCAGGGCGGCTGCGCGTGGCTCACTCAAGCCTTTCTCAAGCCGCGGCTGTTCGCGGCAGCAACCCTTCTGGAGGCCGTCGATGTACCTGCCCGTTCCGTCGCAGCCTGACTGCGCCAGCGCCTGGCGCGAGGCGGTGCGCGCCGTAGACCGTCTACCCGGCGACCAGGCGTACAACGTCATTCTAGACATCGCTGATCCGCTGGCGGCTACCGGGCTTGACGATCCTCGGATTGCGGCCGTCAACGCGCTGCTGAAGCCTCACGACAAGTCGGTGGAGACGGTGGCGAACACCATCTTTCCATCGCAACTCTACTACCGCTACGGCGCTCCCGCGTTCTTTCAGGCGTTCACGGAGCGCGTACTCAAGAAGGTGCGCAAGAACTGCCGATGGTCGGGGTATTATTTCGAGCGGATGATCCACGTCCCACGGGTAGGTGGCGACCCGATAAATCAATTATGGGAGATCGTCGGACGGATCAAAGACCCATCCGTGAAAGCGAATAACAAGTTCGAGCTGTCACTGTTCGACCCCGATCGCGACGTCGATGATTCACCCTACGGAGGACAGTGTCTAAGCTTCCTCAGCTTCAAGCTGCTTCCCGGTCCGCAGAAAACGTTGACGCTGACCGCGATGTATCGCAACCACTTCTACGTCGAGAAGCTGCTCGGTAATCTCATAGGGCTGGGACGGCTCATGGAATTCGTCGCGCACGAGGCCGGACTGAAGGTCGGCAGCTTGACCGTCATCTCCACCCACGCCGAGATAGACCGGCCGAAGACGAAGGTGGGCGGGCAAACTACCCGCAAGGAGATCGACGCGATGCTGGCCGCCTTCGATCAGGCGTCGGCGAGGAAGCGCCTGGCGGCCTGATCGCCGAGCGGAAGACGCGGAGCAGGTTCGATCCGTTTTGGATCAATCCCGTAGAGCATCGCCACCCCGGCGATGAAGTCGGCCTGGCCTCCATAGCTGGGATGGCGGACGCCGGTCACAGCCACGTCCAGGCCGTGCAGAGCGAGTTGCGCGTCTCGCCCGATCGCAATGATCCGCCGCGGCCGGACCAGGGCGATGAGCGCATGCAGCAGCGGCTCAGTCGCCTTTCGCTCGGCGCGGGTGTGACAGCGGTTCGATTGCGGATCCCCGGCTTCGTGGGGGTGCAGCGGGAAGATGTTCCAGAGGACCGCCGGCTGCGCAATCGTTACCAGCATGCGCCAGACGATCGCCGCGGTGCGCTCCGCCACCACCGGACCTTGCGTGGCTCGGCAAAGATCAATGCCGCCGAGGAGGGCGCCGGCTTGGTCGAGATGGACCTCGTCGGTTAGCGGGACGCCGGTGCGTCGACCGCCGCGATAGCCGAGATCGCGCGCGATCCAGATCGTGTCGACCTTGGCGTCGATTCCCGCCTCGATGAAAGCCTGTAGGTTGCGACGCCGCAAGGCGGGCGCATCGGCACGGTCATGGTCGGGACATCGCTCGGAATAGGGATTGAAGACCGACTCGAAGCGGGTGCGGGCGAGCGCGGAGACGAAAGTTTTAGGGGTCTTCACGCCAGCGGCTCGATGCGTAACTGCCGGTTCGCCATGTCCACATGGATGCGGCCGCCCCGGTGAACTCGCAGGAAGCGGAATGCCGCATAGCCTTGCAAGATCGCCTCCTCCCACAGCCAGAGCGGACAATACTCCGCTTCGTAGCCGGCGACGAATTGCCGAATGTGCTTGAGCAGGTCGAACGGCAGCTGCCCTGTCGTTAGGCTGTCGAAATAGTCGAGGCGTGCCGCTTGCCCGAATATCCAGGTGGTTACGCCCTCCTCGATCAGGGTCGCTCGCGCGCCGTCCTGCGCCTCGTCGAGCAAGGGATCATTCTTCCTCTTCAGCCGCAACAGCGAGCGGATCACCGGCGACCATCCCAGGACTGCAGCGTGGGCCAGATGGAACACGTCATGGAAGCGGTAATCGTCCGCGACCATCGCGTTGTCGGTCAAACGGTCGCCGATGTTGATGCCGTTGCAGCGCTGAAAGACATAGACCTGGCCGCGTACCGTCCGTTCAGAGATCTCGACCGCCAAGGTTCGCGGCAGCTGCTCCTCGGGTAGCGCGGTCGCATCGAACGGTGCGGGGTAGCGGCGCTCGCGCGGCCAGCGATCGAAGATCTTGGCGAGGTTCTTCACGGCTGCCGCCTCGAGCGTGACGCCCGCCTCGTTCGCGGCGGCGATGATCGTCCGCAGGATCGCCACCAACCGGCCGGCGAGCGCCGCGCGATTGTCGGCCAGGCGACCTGCCTGCTGGTCGCTCACCAGCATCCCCACTTCACCCGCGAGCTGCATCAAGGTCTGTTCGAATGCGGGAGACGGCTCGCTCTTGCGCTGCATGATCGCCGGCTGCAGCGCCGCGAAGGTAAGCGAGGCGTCACCGCTCTGCTTCCAGTCGCCGAAGCCGCGCCCGACATTGGCAAGGAGATCGTCGAGCTCGATCCCGGCGCGCGAGGCGAGCACGGTCATGTACCAGAGCACGTCGCCGAGCTCTTCAACGACCGTATCGGCGTAGCCGAGGTACGACGCCGCGTCGCGTTGCTTCTTCTTGACCTCGCTGAGCAGGCTGCCGGTCTCGCCGAACAGGCCCAGCATCGGAAAGGCGATCGAGCCGGCGTCGCTTCGCTGGTCCGTGTCGATCGCCAGCACGGCATAGTCCGAGACAGAGAGCGGAGCAAAATCGTCTGTCATACGCGCGGTTTCCGCCTCCGGTCGGCGATCGCGTCGGCGGGAACCGGCACGCCGTAGGCCTCAAGTGCCCGCAGCACGATCAGGCGCACCGTCTCCCGTGTGTCGATGGCCTGGTGCGCTAGGTGGCGCTTTGTGCTCGCAGGAATCTGCACTTGGAGAAGCTCATCCTCCTCCCTGCGTCGAACAACAGGTTTCATGAAACTAAAATAGTAGGAAATTATGACGCCGGCAATCATTATTGCGGCCGAAAGCACGCATCGGTGAAGGTCCGAGAGAAGCACGCCCCAGCGGATGCGCTAAGCCGACCACGAGAGCGGGAGGTCGCGTTAGAGCGACACAGTCGCAATCTGCTGGACTTGCTGCCGGGTCGGAACGAATTTTCGGTCGGGCATCGCGGCAGACCAGCTGGGACGAGCCGGTTCAGGCTTGTGAAGCCCGCAGCATCATTGGCGCGTGAGGCAACCTTGAAGGCCGTCAGCTGCGGTTTGCCCGATCGGCGCGCCAGTGCCTCAAGGCCTGCGGGCCTTGATACGATCTCCGAGCCCCTTGATCGTCTGGTAGAGAGCTGGTTTCGGCTTGATGCGCAGCATGTCGCGCGCTGGTCCTAAAACGCAGAAGAAGACGAGCGCCTCGCCGAACGACATGTGCAGCCCGAAGACGCCGTGGGCGGGATGGTAGCCAGTTTGATACCGAAACTGCTCTCCCAAATCGACGTTGGGACGCCGTGCCACCTGGAGGTCGTCAAACCACCGGCTCGCGTTGTAGCGGATCTGATTTGCGGCCGGGGTCCCGGCTTGCGCCCACCAGACCAGGCGTCGCAGCGTCGAGGACGGCGGCGTTCCGGTCACCCGATAGTACATCGCGTAGAGCAGCTTGGTGCCGAACAGCTCGATGTGCTCCCTGGCGACTGCCGGGATCGTCACCGAGCGTCGTTCAGCATCAGGCGCGATGAACTGCGTGTAGGGTGCGGGCGGTCGCGTGCGATCCACATAGGGCAGGGCGTCGGGCGCGTTGTTGACGATGCCGTCGATCAGCTTTGCGTACTCGGCTTCGTCGAGCGGCTCGTAGCCCTGATCGACGCTGCGGATATAAAAGGCGGTTACCTGCTCGCTCAGCGCCGCCGCCCGGTTGCACTCCGCGCAGGCCGGGAACTCGGACTCGTCGGGTCCATGCCTTCCACGGAAGACGATCCGCGCCGGCGCGTGGTCGCGTTCGACCGCGGCGCGACGGCCGCCGCAGAAGCAGCAGAGCGGGTGCGCCTCCAGGAACGCCGCCTTGCTCGGCTTAAGGGTACGCGTACTCACGCTAAAAACGGCCTACAGGTACGCGACAGCTGTCAGGCGGAGCAGTGCCTCCTCGCTCGGCTCGTCCGCCGGATCTATACACTGGGCGTTCTCGCAGAACAGGACGAAGGCTTTCTCGCTCGGGAGCTTGGCGCTCCGGTAGATGATGCCGTCGAGACGCCGATCGTCAGCCAAGCGGAAGACCCGCCGGAAATACTCGGTCACGATCTGGGTCGGCACATACTCAATATGTTCGCGGCCATCCCGGGCAATTGGTTGCGAGATGTCGTCGGCGAAGGCGTGGAGGAACCGAAGCGTGTGGATCACGCGCTGGCGATCGACATCAAAGACACTCGGCACCGGCGGTAGCTCGGCGAGGTCAAGCACGGTCAGCTCTCGCAGCGCGCGGAAGGTGCCGACGGACAGGACCTTGGCCGCATGGGCGACTGGATCGAAGGTTTCGGAGCGCGCGGTTGCCGGATCGAAGGCGCCGTAGAACATCGGAACACCGGCCGGGCTCATGCGGTTCGACTGTCGGGCATGTTCCGGCTTGGGCGTGCCGATCTCCGTCGCCGCGGTCTGGGGCTGCTCGTCGACCCTGATGCGGACCAGGTCGGTGTCGCTCGCGATGGACCTGACCAGGCCATCGCCTTTGTTGCCGACCATTTCAGAAACCGTGGCCAGGACCTGGCCCGGGGTCAGGTCGTCGTGGCTCTCGGCGTCCGCCTGCAGGAAAAAGTAGCGGGTGTGGTTCTTGGTAAAAGCCTTAAAGCTGTCCCAGCCCCAGGTCAGCCGTTGGCTATCCGTGCCTCGGTAGAACTCGCGCTCGACCCATGCCTCGCACTCGATCATGTCGTCGAGTGCCGCGATCACATCGTCGTTCTCGGTGAAGCTCGCGTCGTAGAGGACGTTGGCCGTCGTTGAGAGAGAGGCTTGCCAGCCGCCTTCGCGCGATATGTACATGATCCCCTCGTTGGTCGGCTCGTTCCAGTCGAAGCCGAGGCCGCCGAGTACGAGCGCGGTGAAGTCCTCGAAAGGCGCGGCTATGGGCTGATCGGACCGGGCATCGCAGAAGCTGCATGCCGTGCTCTCGGCATGCTCGGTGATCCATTCGACCAGGAAGGGATCGGTGACGCATGCAGCGCAGACATGGTCGTCGGAGTCGCCATACCCGCGCTCCTCCAACTCCATCATGTAAGCCTTGACGATACCCATCGAACAATATGTCCTGTTTAAGGGGGGGCTGCGCGAAGCCGCTCCCGACGCGCGCGAGTCTGCTAGACCCATCAGGCGATCGAAGCGAGCCGGCGGTCGCGTGGCCGCAACCATGTTATCTAAGTGGACATGATCACAAACCTTCCCGACGCCGAGGCTCTGACCGCGACCGCGCTCCGGCTCTATTTCAGCGCCTGGAACCGGCTGCGCGGCATCCTCAGCGACTGGGATGCGCGCATCCCCGATGCCTCGCTCGTCGGGGAGGTCCCAGCATCATGGCAGGAGGAGGCGGAGGGCTACCTTGACGACTGTCAGTCCGACCTGCAGGCCACCATAGCGATCATTCAGCAGTCCAACGAGCTCGCGCTCAAAGCGCGGCTGTGCGCGGTCAGTCCTTATCTCTTGCTCCTCGAAGGGCAGTTGCCACTCAGCAACGAACCCAAGGACCTCGACTTCTTCGATTTGCGAACGCTCGATGCACAACGGCTGCCGCAGGCGGTCAATACTCTATGTCCGACGCCGCTGCCGCACTCCTTTGTCACGCGCTACGATGCGCTGCGCCGCATTCGCAACCGCTACACCCATCTTGGCGAGGCGGGCAAAATGCTAAGGCCGGTCGCCATGATGCACGATCTGCTGGATCAGTATGTCGAGCTCTGGCCCGACCGCGGCTGGCTTCGTGATCGGCTCCGCGCTGCCGAGGACGATCGCACCGCTGGCTTCGGCGACAAGTTCTGGAACCCTGCGTATGGCGTCCTGCAGATGTGGCCAGGAGACATGGGTCTCATGTCACCGGCACGGTTCCGTCGATTGTTCGGGGTCGATCCCGATGCGGTATCTTGCCTCTGCCACGCGTGCCGCAAGAACGCCGAGACACGGATGGGGTTGGTGGACCTCAATATGCCGACCGCTTATCGCGAGGAACACGGCACAATACGCTGCTTGGCATGCCACGAAACCTATCAGCCGATGGTGGAAGCTTGCGAGCGGCGTGGGTGCGTTTCGACCATGATCGGGACCGGGGAGCACGACGGCCTTTGTTACCAATGCGGCCACTCGCGCGGTGGGCCTGACAACGGCGGCGAGGACGCGGTGGATAGTTTCGCCAGGATGACACTGTTGCCGCAGTTCGACGACATCGGACCGGATTTGAGCTCGAAGACCTGAAGCGACACGGAACCCCATCCCGTCGACAGTGACGCACGTCGAAGATTAGGTGGGTCGTGGGCGAGCGCTTGATCTAAGTTGTAGTCAGCGTCGATACGGACGGGCGAAGCATCAAGGCAGTTTGCGACTCCGCCGCAGATGGCGGCCACTTGTTGTGAACGGATGGCCGAACTTGAGGAGCCGGAAACGGAGCGCGAACGACCGCATCTGGGTCCTCGCGACGGCATGGCCATCGGCGGGTGTCGACCAGACCCGGCCGTTCCCGGGTCAGTCACCGAACGACCGCTCCGGACAGGAGCGGTCGTTCGCACCTCGGGAAGCTGCCGTTCGGCAAGCACCCCAGAACATGACAATCGGGCGGCTGGCCGATCTCCTAGAAGCGACCGTTCACCCCTGCGTGGTTGGGCGGATGACAATGCTACCGACATCCACCGCCGCCTACGGCGGTGTCTACGTGGCCGCCTCCCTGTTTTGGCTATGGGCTGTGAGGGCGTGCGCGCAGACCGATGGGACACCATCGGTGGGCGTGTCTGTATTTTTGCGACCGGGATCATTCTTCTGAGCCCGCGCACGGCTTAGCCCAAGGCTTGATGCCCTCCCGACAGCCAGTTTCTTAACTCGCCGATCGCAACCGTGAAATCATGCCGCGGGATTTTCGTTGACGCCGTTCGTGCAGCGACGCACGCTCGCTGAGCGATGAAACGCTTCTTTTCGTTTCTGCTCCTGTTCGGAGCCATGATCGGCCTGTTTGGCCAGGAGATGGCGTTCGCCTCGAGCGTCCGGATGACGAAGACTTCGACCCACACCGAGATGATGCCGGGCTGCACCATGCCGATGGCGCAGCCGAAGCCGGACAAGCCCTGCAAGGGCCTGACCCTTGAGTGTATCGCTGCGATGGGTTGCGCGACTCCGCTTGCCCATGCCGATGAGCTGGCGACCATCGAGCCCGTTTCGATCGTTCGCATCGCTCCGGTAGCGACCGCGACGAAGAGACTCACGGGCCTGCACGTTCTTCCCGAACCTGAGCCGCCCCACACCCTGATCTGATCTCGTACGCAGCGTATGCGAGCTGTTGTTCCGCCCAGCGATGCGCCGAGCGGACCGGTTCTCGCATGCGTCGGACAACCCGAATCAGATCGGATCCTCCTTATGAATGCATTGCTCCTTGCGGCCCTTTCGGCTGCCACGCTCTCCGTGTCGACATCTTCCGCCGACGCCTCAGCGCCAAACAACCCGGCAGGTCACTGGGAATGGCTGCACACCGCCCAATACGGGCCGCGCGCGGCATCGCTGACCTCGCGTCGTGTCTGGATAGCGGATGCGGCCGTGATCGCGGCAAGTGACTGCGGCAATATGCCCGAGGCCCTGTCTTCGACCGACTGCATGGCGATGATGGCCTCCCCATCGGCAGCGCGCGCCAAGGGCTGACAGCCGACGTGTCCGGATGGGCGCCATCGTTGCCTACTCGGACCTTTCCATCCCGACCATTGCTCGGAGTGCGTCATGCGCCGATCCCTATACCTGCTCTGTGCGCTCTTGCCCGCGGTAGCCACAGCCGCGCCGCTCACCTTCGACGCGGCACTTCAGCACGCCCGGGCCGATGCTCCGTCGCTCAAGGCAAAGGCGCTCGGTGCAGATGCGGCACGATCTTCGCGCGGCGCGGCTGGCGCCCTTCCCGACCCGACGCTCGCGGTCGGTGTCGACAGTTTTCCGATTTCCGGTCCGCTTGCCTTCAGGCCCGGCCGCGATGATTTCACTTGGGGTCGGGTCGGTGTGTCGCAGGACATTCCAAACCTCGCCAAGCGTCACGCGGCGCAGGCGCGCGCGGATACCGACATCGCAGCTGCCGATGCGGGTACGGCGGTTGAAGCGCGCAGCGTCGAGGTCAACACCGCGCTCGCCTGGATCAATCTCGCTTATGCCGAGAAACGCCTGGCAGCGCTCGACGACGTTCTCGGCCGTCTCCAGCAGATCGTTCGAACATCGTCCGGCTCCGTCGCATCCGGCAGTGCACGACCGGCACAGACCTTGGCCGGGCAACAGGCCATCGCCACGATGCAAGACCGCCGAAGCGAGGTCGAGTCTGCCCTGGTCCGGGCGCGCGCGGTCCTGACCCGATGGACTGGAGACCCCAATCCCGAGATTGCGGGAGCGATACCCGACTTCCCGGTAGATGCCGCGAGCTTGCGGGCGAGCCTCGATCGGCATCCGACGCTTCTGATGGCGGATGCGCAAACCGCCCAGGCCGACGCCGATACGCACGTGGCGACTGCGGACCGGCGTCCCGACTTCGGCGTGAATGTCGCCTATCAGCACCGCGACCCGCGCTTCGGAGACTATGTGTCTGCCGGCGTAACGATCGGCCTGCCGATATTCACGCGGCACCGGCAGGATGCGCAGATCTCGGCGAAGGAAGCCGATGCGGCCCGCGCACGGGCGGAAGAGGAGGGGGTTCGGCGCGCGCTCGTCAGCGACCTCAATTCCGATATCGCCGATCATGTCATGCACCATGACCAATGGATGCGGGCACGCGATACGCTGCAATCGCTCGCCGAGCAGCGTGTGAAGTTGGAGACGGCCAGCTACGCGGCCGGACGTGCAAGCCTGGCCGATATCGCTGACGCGCACGCGGCACTCGCCGATGCCGTTCTCACTACGCTCGACCGGGAGGCGCTGGTCGCTGCCGACGGCGCGCGACTTGTCCTGACCTACCGGAGCGATGCCCGATGAACCGTAGCAAGCTCATGCTTAACACTCCCGCGAGCGGCCTCGCGCTTCTTGGGCTCGTCGCCAGTGGCGCGATCGGCTTCGGCGTCGCCAGACTGACCGAGCATCCGCTGACGCAGGCTCCAGCGGCTCCGGGCGCCATAAAACCGGTGCTCTACTGGTATGATCCGATGACCCCGTCACAGCACTTCGACATGCCGGGCAAATCGCCCTTCATGGATATGCAGCTCGTTCCCAAATATACCGACGAGGCGGGACCGACAGCGACGCCCGCCGTCATGATAGACCCGGGACAGCTCCAGCGGCTCGGTGCGCGGATTGTCGTCGTAGAGCGGGGATCACTGTCCTCGGGAACGACCGCCACTGGCAGCATCGATTTCAACCAGCGGGACGTGGCGATCGTTCAGGCCCGCAGCGGCGGGTTCGTCCAGCGCGTCTATGCGCGTGCGCCGGGCGACATCATCAAGGCCGGCGCGCCGATCGCGGATATCCTCGTTCCCGAATGGGGCGGGGCGCAGACGGAATATCTGGCGGTACGCCGGGTCGGCGATCCAGCGTTGACCAGAGCGGCGCGCGAGCGCCTTGCCCTGCTCGGCATGTCGCAGGGTCAGATCGCGGCCATTGACCGGGATGGTCGGACACACAACGTCTCGACGATCAGCAGTCCGGTCAGCGGAGTGATCAAGACGCTCGGCGTGCGGGCCGGCATGACCGTCAGCCAGGGCATGACATTGGCCGAGGTCGATGGTCTCGGCACCGTCTGGCTCAACGCGGCCGTACCCGAAGCGATCGCAGGACGTCTCCGTGTCGGCGCGACGACGACCGCGACGCTCGCGGCCTTCCCCGGCGAGACGGTCAGAGGACGGATCACGGCAATCCTGCCGGAGGCCGATGCGACCAGCCGGACGCTGACGGTCCGGATCGAATTGCCCAACAAGAGCGGTCGACTGCGCCCAGGCATGTTCGCGACAGTCGCGCTAACCGATGGCGCTCGCCTTGCGTTGCTTGTGCCGAGCGAGGCGGTCATCCGCACCGGTACGCGCACCTTGGTCATGCTCGCGGGCGATGACGGCCGATTCCGCCCGGCGGAGGTGCAGACAGGCGTCGAGAATGGTGGCAAGACCGAGATCCTCGCTGGCCTACAGGAGGGCGAAAAGGTCGTCGCGTCCGGCCAGTTTCTGATCGATTCCGAAGCGAGCCTGTCTGGCGTGACGGCTCGTCCGATCGGAGGCGACGCCCAACCAGCGGGACGTGCGGCACCGAAGCCCGCTGCCAAACAAGCGATCTCCGCCGCGCAGACCTACGAAACGACGGGGGTCATCGAGGCGATCGATGCCGGATCGGTAACTTTTTCGCACCAGCCCGTTCCGGCGCTGGGCTGGCCAGCCATGACGATGGCCTTCCATGTCGCCGACCCAGCACTGATCCGGGGCTACAAGCGCGGAGACACGGTGCGGTTCGCGTTCGACCAGCCCAACGACAATCCGACCCTGCGACGCATCTCGCACGAGGCGGGCAAGTGATTGCCGCCATCATCCGCGGCTCGGTCCGCAACCGGATGTTCGTCGTACTCGGCGCGATCGCGCTATTGATCGCCGGGATCATCGCGCTCCGATCGACGCCGGTCGACGCGCTCCCCGATCTATCCGACACACAGGTTATCATCCGGACGAGCTGGCCGGGTCAGGCACCGCAAATCGTCGAGAACCAGGTCACCTACCCGCTGACCACGACGATGCTGTCGGTGCCGGGCGCCAGGACGGTGCGCGGCTACTCGTTCTTTGGCGACAGCTTCGTGTACGTGCTGTTCGAGGACGGCACCGATCAATATTGGGCGCGCTCGCGCGTACTCGAATACCTCAACCAGGTGCAGCGCCAGCTTCCCGACGGCGCGAAAAGCGCGCTGGGTCCCGACGCGACCGGCGTCGGCTGGATCTTCGAATATGCGCTGGTCGACCGCACCGGCCAGCATGATCTGGCCCAGCTACGCTCGATTCAGGACTGGTTCCTGCGCTTCGAGTTGAAGACCATTCCCGATGTCGCCGAGGTCGCCAGCATCGGCGGGATGGTGAAGCAATATCAGGTGCTACTCGATCCGTCGAAGCTGTCGGCCTTTGGTGTCACCCATGCCCAGGTGGTCGCGGCGCTGAAGAGCGCCAACCAGGAGACCGGCGGGTCGGTGCTTGAGTTGGGCGAGGCCGAATATATGGTCCGCGCCTCGGGCTATCTGAAGACGATCGATGACTTCCGCGCCGTGCCGCTCAAGGTGGCGGGTGCCGGCGTCCCCGTCACGCTCGGCGACGTCGCCACGGTCCAGATCGGCCCGGAGATGCGCCGGGGCGTCGCTGAATTGAACGGCGATGGCGAGGTCGCCGGAGGTGTGGTGATCCTGCGCTCGGGCAAGAATGCCCGCGACGCGATCGTGGCGGTGAAAGCCAAGCTCGCCGAGCTGAAAAGGAGCCTGCCGCCCGGCGTCGATATCGTCACCACCTATGACCGCTCCCAATTGATCGATCGCGCGGTCGAAAATCTACGCGGCAAGCTCATCGAGGAGTTCATCGTTGTCGCGCTCGTCTGCGGCATCTTCCTCTGGCACGTGCGCTCGGCGCTGGTGGCCATCCTGACGCTGCCGCTCGGCGTGCTTGCCGCGCTGCTGATCATGCGGGTGCAGGGCGTGAACGCCAACATCATGTCTTTGGGGGGAATCGCGATCGCGATCGGGGCGATGGTCGATGCCGCAATAGTGATGATCGAAAACGCCCACAAGGCGATCGAGCGCTGGGCACATGAAAACCCGGGCGAGACGCTGACGGGTGAGACGCGCTGGCATGTGATTACGGAAGCAGCAGTCGAGGTCGGACCGGCGCTGTTCTTCAGCCTCGTCATCATCACCCTGTCGTTCGTCCCCGTGTTCAGCCTCCAGGCGCAGGAAGGCCGCTTGTTCGCCCCGCTCGCGCTCACCAAGACCTATGCGATGGGGTCGGCAGCGATTCTCTCGGTGACGTTGGTGCCGGTGCTGATGGGCTGGCTGATCCGGGGCCGTATTCCGGCCGAGCAGGACAATGTCGTGAATCGCGGCCTGACGCGCGCCTATCGACCCGCGCTCGATTGGGTGATGCGCCGACCCAAGCTCACACTGGTGATCGCCGGGTGCATGCTGCTGACGACCGCATGGCCGCTGTCGCGGCTTGGCGGCGAATTCATCCCCGCCATGGATGAGGGCGACCTGCTCTATATGCCCTCGGCCCTGCCGGGCATCTCGATCGATAAGGCATCGGCGTTGCTCCAGCAGACCGACCGCCTGATCAAGACAGTACCCGAGGTCGCGACCGTGTTCGGCAAGGCCGGCCGCGCCGAGACCGCGACCGATCCAGCGCCGCTCGAGATGTTTGAGACGACGATCCAGTTCAAGCCGCGCGACCAGTGGCGCGCGGGCATGACGCCGGCCAAGCTCGTTGATGAACTCTATCGGGCGGTGCGCGTGCCGGGGCTCACCAACGTCTGGGTGCCCCCGATCCGCAACCGCATCGACATGCTTGCGACAGGCATCAAGAGCCCGATCGGGGTCAAGGTCTCGGGTGCGGATCTTGGCGAGCTTGACCGCATCGCCGGCGAGGTCGAGCGGGTTGCCAAGACCGTGCCCGGCGTCAGCTCGGCGCTCGCCGAGCGGCTGACCGGCGGTCGCTATGTCGATGTTGATATCGACCGGGCAGCAGCCGCGCGCTTCGGGCTCAACATCGCCGATGTCCAGCAGATCGTCTCGGGCGCGATCGGCGGGGAGACCATCGGCGAGACCGTCGAAGGCCTTGCCCGGTATCCTATCAGCGTGCGCTATCCCCGCGAGCTACGCGACAGTCTGGAAGGATTGCGGACGCTGCCGATCGTCACGGCGTCCGGGCAACAGATCACGCTCGGCACCGTCGCCAGCGTCGTGATCGCCGACGGGCCTCCGATGCTCAAGACCGAGAATGGGCGGCCTTCAACCTGGGTGTATGTGGATGTGCGCGGGCGCGATCTGGCATCGGTCGTTGGTGATCTGCGGGCGGCGGTCGACCGGCAGGTGAAGCTCAGCCCTGGCGTCTCGATCGCCTATTCCGGGCAGTTCGAATATCTCCAGCGCGCCGAAGCCCGGCTTCTGCTGGTCGTGCCGGCGACCCTCGCGATTATTTTCCTGCTGCTCTACATGACATTCCGGCGTTTCGACGAGGCCGCGCTCATCATGGGCACGCTTCCGTTCGCGCTTACCGGCGGGATCTGGACGCTCTATCTGCTCGGGTACAACCAGTCGGTCGCGACCGGAGTTGGCTTCATCGCGCTCGCCGGTGTCTCCGCGGAGTTCGGTGTCGTGATGCTGATCTATCTGCGCCAGGCGCTCGCCACGCGCGACGCCGATCCTGACGATCAGCAGGTCGAGGCCGCGATCCGCGAAGGGGCGCTGCTGCGCGTTCGGCCCAAAGCGATGACGGTCGCCGTAATCGTCGCAGGCCTGCTTCCGATCCTGCTCGGGCACGGCGCGGGCTCCGAGGTTATGAGCCGGATCGCTGCACCGATGATCGGGGGCATGCTGACCGCGCCATTGCTATCGATGTTTGTCCTGCCCGCTGCCTTTTTGCTGCTCCGGCGCAGGCGCGGCCACCTCCCAGCATTCACCCCCCAAGTCCAGCAAAGGAATGAAGTATGAAGACCACCATGATTGTCACGTCGGCCCTGGTAGCGATCGCCGCGCTTGCTGCGGCGCCAGGCTTTGCGGGAATGCCGAATATGCCGGGCATGCCCAACAACGCGGCGGCTGTTAAAACCGGGAAGGGTGTCGGCGTCATTACCGCGCTCGATCCGAAGGCGGCGAAGATTACGATCAAGCACGGTGCCATCCCCAGTGTTGGATGGCCCGCGATGACGATGACGTTTTCGGCCAAGCCGCCGGCCCTTCTGAAAGGACTCAAGGTCGGTCAGACGGTCGCTTTTGAAACACGGGTCCAGGGCGCGACCGCAGACGTCACCGCGATCAAGCCGCATTGATCTATCGGCAAGCGTCGGCGTGCATCTAGCTCGCCGGCGCCAGCGCTTCGAGAATCCGACATTCAGCCGTCGTGCCGCCTTTGCACGATGTGATGACCTGGGCGAGTTCCTGGCGCAGCGCCTTGAGATCGGCGATCTTGCGGTCGACCTCGCGCAGATGCGCCGTCGCGATCGCGTCCACGGTACAACAGTCGCGACTGCGGTCGTCCGACAGGTCGAGAAGCGCCCGCACCTGATCGATCGAGAAGCCGAGATCACGCGCGCGCCGGACGAAGGACAATCGCGCGAGATGATCCGATCCATACCGGCGGTAGTTGGCGCTCGTCCGCTCGGGCGGTGGAAGTAGCCCGGTCTGCTCATAGTAGCGGATCGTCTCGAACTTGGTGCCGGTCGCGTCCCCCAATTCGCCGATCCGCATCACTTGACCCTCTAGTTGCTAGAGGGCGCATATAGGCTGCCAGGCCGATTCGGTCGAGGAAGAGAGATGGTCTGCACCAGTTGCGCCTCGGATAGCGGGGCACCGAAAACCGATCCGCGCTGGCGGCGCGCTCTGTGGATCGCGCTTGCCGTCAACGCTGTCATGTTCTCGGTCGAAATCGCGGCTGGTGTTTCGGGCGGGTCGCGCGCCCTTCAAGGTGACGCTCTCGACTTCCTCGGCGACGCGGCAAACTATGCGATCAGCCTTGGTGTCGCCAGATTGGTGCTAACGTGGCGGGCCCGCGCCGCTCTGGCCAAAGGCGTCACGTTGGCGTTGCTCGGTCTCTTTGTGATGTCCTCGTCGCTCTGGGCGGTCTGGCATGGTGGCTTGCCGCACGCCGAGACGATGGGCGTTGTCGGACTGGTCGCGCTCGTCGCCAATGCAGCGGTCGCGATCATGCTGTTTCGGTTTCGAGAGGGCGACGCCAACACGCGTTCGGTGTGGATATGTTCGCGTAATGACGCGATCGGGAACGCTGCCGTCGTCCTTGCGGCTCTCGGGGTCTTCGGCACCGGCACCCGCTGGCCAGACATTCTCGTCGCGATCGTCATGGCCGGGCTCGGTCTGTGGGGCGGGAGACAGATCATCGCGCAAGCGCTTGGTGAGCTGCGCGCACAGCAACCGGCTCGAGCGCGTGCCGAACACCGATACAGTAGCAGCGGCATCTGATAGGACCATGACGTGCAGCGGATAATCGCCTTCTTCCTTGCCTTACTGCTCTCGGTCTCCGTCGGACTGGGTGCAGCCGCGCATGCGATGGAGCCGATCGCGTCGATCGACAC
Source organism: uncultured Sphingomonadaceae bacterium (assembly GCA_964247655.1). Classification (GTDB taxonomy): domain Bacteria; phylum Pseudomonadota; class Alphaproteobacteria; order Sphingomonadales; family Sphingomonadaceae; genus Solisphingomonas. The sequence continues at coordinate 21,462 of CAXTVK010000011.1, forward strand.
GACCGAGGCGAGCCTGCTCGGCCACTCCGCAGGCGATGGCGACGAGGTGCCGGCGGATGCCGACAAGGCATATCCGCACCATCACGGGGCTTGCCATGACCATAGCGTAGGATTCCCGGCAACCGCGGAGCGCTTGCCGCTCCACGAACACCTCGCTCAGGCGCCTGCGAGCAATGGCGCCACGAGCCTCGCTACCGCCGATCCGGCTTCGCTCCTCCGCCCACCAAGGGCCTGACGAACACATACTGCCGCCGGTCCTAACCGCGCGGCCTGATCCCTACGTCAGGAGCATGAATCATGCATCGCGTGATCGCGGCCGTACTGGCCGTGACCGCTTGCGCCTCGATGGCGCGGGCACAAACTGCAGAGGGCCCGCCCGACGGGCCGGTCATCACTCTCGCCCAGGCGCTCGACCTCGCGCACGCTGGCGCACCCTCACTAGACGCTGCCAACGCCGGACTGCGCGCGGCCGACGCTGGCCGGCGTGTCGCCGGCCTGCGCCCCAATCCGACCGTGAGCGCCGACATCGAAAACGTTGGAGGCTCCCGGGCGTACAACGTGATCGAAGCCCCCAAACAGACGGTCGGCATCGGTTTGCCGCTCGAACTGGGCGGCAAGCGTCCCGCCCGGATTGCCGTGGCGGAATCTCAGCGAGGCCGCGCCAGCATCGACCAGGCTATCGCCGAGGCAGAGCTTCGAGAGAGCGTCACGGACGCCTATGTCGAGACCGTTGCTGCCGAGCGCCGCGTTGGGGCCGCCCGCGAACGAGCACGTATCGCGGGTGAGACGGTTCATGGCGCTAAGGTGCGGGTCGAGGCCGGCAAGGCTTCACCACTAGAGCAGCAACGCGCCGATGTCCTGCGTATCGCAGCCGAGGCCGACGTCCAAAAGTCGGAGCGCCTCGCAACGCTGGCGCGCGCGAACCTCGAACGCCGGCTCGGTCAGCCCGTAGCCGGTCGGCTCGATCAAGTCTGGTTCGAGCGCATCAAAGGCTATGGCCCGGTGCGGCAATTGGACGGAATGACGAGTTTACCGGTCGCGTCCGCGACAGCGGACCGGCGCACCGCTGAAGCGCAGCTTCGGCTTGCCCGCTCTCAGCGTATCCCCGACGTCACGGTCAGCACGGGAGTGCGCCGGCTTCCCGCCACCAACAGCGTCGCGGCGGTATTTGGCGTCTCGGTCCCCCTGCCGCTCTTCAACAGCGGGTCTGCCGCGATCGAGCAGGCCACAGCGGAACGCGATAAGGCAGACGCCCAGCGCCGTGCCGCGATGCTCGATACCGAGCAACAGGTCGCGCAGGCGGAGGCAGACGTTGCGAACGCACAGGCGGCTGCGGCGACCGCAACAGGTCCAGCTCTCGTCGCTGCCCAGGAAGCGACCCGGATTGCGCGTATCGGCTACCGTGAAGGCAAATTCGGTCAGCTCGACCTGCTCGATGCGGAGCGCAGCCTTTCGGAAACGCGAACGGCCGCGATCGACGCCCTCACCGCCTATCACCTCGCACAGGCACGCCTTGAACGGCTCGCTGCCGCTGCGCCCTCGTCGAAGGAAGACGACCGATGAACTCCACACTTCTGCGGGCCCTCGTGCCCGCCACCCTCGCGCTGGCTGTGGCCGGTTGCGGACGCTCGCCCGAAGCTAAGGAAGCGACGAAGACGGAAGCCAGCGGCGAAGACAAACCGGCTTCAAGTGACGCTCAAACAGCTATTCTTTCCGCCCAGCAGATTTCCGACGCAGGCATCGAGGTAACCCGGCCGACCGTAGGCGGCGTCGCCGGAGCGATTGAATTACCGGCAACGATCGAGGGCGATCCGCAGGGTGTGCAGGTCGTGTCCGCGGCGATCGGTGGGCGCCTCGTGTCGCTGACCCGAAATCTTGGTCAATCGATCAGTCGTGGCGACACGCTGGCGGTGATCGAGAGCCGCGAGGCGGCCTCGCTCAACGCCGAAGTCGAAGCGGCCCGTGCGCGCGCCGCGCTCGCGGGCACGAACCTTCAGCGCGAGCAGCACCTGTTCTCCGAGCGGGTATCGCCAGAGCAGGATCTCATTGCGGCGCGCACTGCCGCGACCGAAGCGAACATCGCGCTTCGCCTCGCTCGTCAGCAGCTCTCGGCCACAGGCGTCAACGGCGGTGCGCTCAACCGGATTGCGGTGCGCGCGCCCATATCCGGCGAGGTCATCGCCCGGTCGGCGATGCTCGGCCAGCAGATCGCGGCTGATGCCGAGCTGTTCCGCGTGGCCAATCTCGCGAAGGTATCTGTATCGATGTCGCTCGTTCCGGCGGACGCCGGCCGGGTGAAGCCAGGCGCCCGCGTCGAAGTGACGTCCGCCGGTCGCCGACAGGAAGGCCGCGTTACCTTTGTCTCGCCAATCCTCGACGAGACGACGCGTCTCGTGCCGGTCATCGCGACCATCGATAACATCGGTGCCACATGGCGCGTCGGCGAAAATGTCAGCGTCTCGGTCCTGCTACCCGCGACCGGCGATCGCAGCGTCGCCGTGCCCTCGGCAGCCGTTCAGATGATCGGCGACAAGCCCTACGTGTTCGTGCGGACGCCGACCGGCTTCCAGGCGACGCCCGTAACCCTGGGTCGCACCAATGGCGGATCGATCACCGTCACGTCCGGTCTGACTGGCGACGAGCGGATCGCATCGACCAACTCGTTCACGCTCAAGGCCGAACTCGGCAAGAGCGACGCGAAAGACGAGGACTGAACCATGCTCGGTCGCATCGTCACCGTCGCCGTCGAGAAGCGCTGGCTCGTCCTGCTGCTGACCGTCGCAGCCGCGCTCGCCGGCGTCTTCGCCATTCAGCGTCTCCCTATCGACGCCGTCCCCGACATCACCAACAATCAGGTCCAGATCAACGTCGTCGCCCCGGCCCTTTCTCCCGACCAGATCGAGAAGCAGGTCGCCTTCACCGTCGAGACTGCGCTCGCCGGAATACCCGGCCTCGACTATACCCGATCGTTGAGCCGAAACGGGTTCGCGCAGGTCACCGCCGTCTTCGACGAGAGCACCGATATCTATTTCGCGCGTCAGCAGGTCGCCGAGCGATTGCGGACGGCACAAGAAAGTTTGCCAGAGGGCGTGAACCCCGAGATGGGGCCAATCGCTACCGGTCTCGGCGATATCTTCATGTGGACGGTCGAGTTTCGCGAACTCGGCAAGAACAAGCATCTGGTCGGGGAACCCGGGCTCCAGAAGGACGGCAGCTACATCACGCCCGAAGGGGATCATCTCGTCAGCGAGGCGGACAAGGCGGCCTATCTGCGCACGGTCCAGGACTGGATCGTCACGCCACAGCTCAAGAGCACACCCGGCCTCGCTGGCGTCGACAGCCTCGGCGGTTACACCAAACAGTATCTCGTCGTGCCCGACGTCCAGCGCATGGCGGCGATGCACATCACGCTCCAGGATCTCGCGACTGCGCTGGAGCGCAATAACACCAGCGCCGGCGCCGGGGTCGTGGACCGCAACGGCGAAGGGCTTGCGGTTCGGGCCGATGGCCGCGTCCGCAACGCCGACGAACTGGCGCGTACCGTGATCGCCACACGCGAGAGCGTGCCGGTCCTGCTCAGCCAGATCGCCACTGTCCGTACCGGCCAGGCGCTCCGTGTGGGGTCGGCTTCCGAGAACGGGCACGAGGTTGTTGTCGGGACCGCCGTGATGCGGATCGGCGAGAACAGCCGCACGGTCTCGACTAGCGTGGGCATGCGGCTTAGCGAGATCGGCCGCGCGCTCCCTGTCGACGTGGTGGTCAAGCCGGTGCTCAACCGCACCGAACTGGTCAATTCGACGATCACGACCGTCGCGCGCAATCTCGCCGAGGGTGCGGTACTCGTCATCGTCGTGCTCTTCGTCCTGCTCGGCAATTTCCGGGCGGCGCTGATCGCGGCGCTGGTGATCCCGATCACGATGCTGCTCACCAGCATCGGTATGCTCAAGGCCGGCGTGTCGGCAAACCTGATGAGCCTCGGCGCCCTGGATTTTGGCCTCATCGTCGACGGCGCGGTGATCATCGTCGAGAATGCGCTGCGCCGTCTCGGCGACGCGCAGCACGGTCGCGCAGGCCCACTTCCTCTCCATGATCGGCTTGCAATCGTGTCGGCGTCGGCGCGCGAGATGATCCGTCCCTCGGTCTATGGTCAGGCGATCATCATCCTCGTCTATGCGCCATTGCTCACTTTCACGGGGGTCGAGGGCAAGATGTTCGAGCCAATGGCGCTCACCGTCATCATCGCGCTCGTATTCGCCTTCATTCTGTCGATGACGTTCGTGCCGGCTGCGATCGCGATCTGGCTCAGCAAGGCCGTCGACGAGAAGGAGAGCCGCATCCTGGCATGGCTGCGGCGACGCTATGAACCGGGGCTCGACAAAGCCATGGGCCGTCCGAGCCTGACGCTCGGCGTCGCCATCGGTGCGCTGGCGCTTGCCGGTCTAGCCTTTACGACGCTGGGGCAGGAGTTCCTGCCCCAGCTCGACGAGGGCAATATCCTCGTTCAGGCGGTCCGTATTCCCGGCACGTCGGTCGATCAAAGCCAGGCGATGCAGTTCCAGGTCGAAAAGGTGCTCGCGCGTCAGCCCGAGGTGCGTTTTGCCTTCTCGCGGACCGGCACCTCCGAGATTGCCAGCGATCCGATGCCACCAAACGCAACGGACACCTTCGTCATCCTCAAGCCGAAGAAGGAATGGCCCGATCCGAGCCTGAGCAAGGAGGCACTGGTCGAGCGGATGGAGAAGCAGCTCAAGACGCTTCCCGGCAACGCCTATGAGATCACCCAGCCGATACAGATGCGCTTCAATGAGCTGATCGCGGGCGTGCGCGGCGACATCGCGGTGAAGGTGTTCGGCGACGACTTCGGAGGCATGAATGCGGCCGCTGGTCGTATTGCCGACATCCTGCGCAAGACACGCGGCGCGGTCGACGTCCGGGTCGAGCAGACCGAAGGCTTGCCGATGCTCGACATCCGGCCGAACCGCATGGCGATGTCGCGGATCGGCGTCACTGCGGGCGACGTGCAGGACACGGTCGCAGCCGCCATCGGCGGTCGCGAGGCGGGCGTCATCTTCGAAGGGGATCGTCGTTTCCCCGTTGTGATCCGCCTGTCCGAAGCATCGCGGTCGGACCTGACCCAGGTGGCGCAGGTGCCCGTCCCGACGTCCGCCGGGGGGTTCGTACCGCTATCGACCGTCGCGGACATCAATGTCGTCGACGGCCCGAACCAGATCAGCCGCGAGAACGGCAAGCGTCGCGTCGTGGTTCAGGCTAATGTCCGCGACCGGGACGTCGCCGGTGTGGTCACCGATGCCAGAGCCGCGATCGAGGCACAGGTGAAGATGCCGCCAGGCACCTACGTCGAATGGGGGGGGCAATTCGAAAACCTCGCATCGGCTCGCAATCGGCTCGCGCTCGTTGTGCCCATATGCTTCGTTGTCATCATCCTACTGCTGTACGGCGCGCTCGGCTCCGTGCGTGACGCGATCATCGTGTTTACCGGGGTGCCGCTCGCACTGGTCGGTGGGGTGCTCGCGCTGTTCCTGCGCGGGATGCCGTTCTCCGTATCGGCAGCGGTTGGCTTTATCGCCTTGTCCGGCATCGCCGTCCTGAACGGCCTGGTGATGGTGACTTCGATCCATGATCTGCTGGCGCGAGGCATGGATCGTGCGCGGGCCGCGCATGAAGGGGCGCTCGCGAGACTTCGCCCTGTGGCGATGACCGCGCTGGTCGCCAGCCTTGGCTTCGTTCCGATGGCGCTTGGTCATGGTGCCGGTGCCGAGGTGCAAAAGCCGTTGGCAACGGTCGTGATAGGCGGCCTGATCACCGCGACGTTGCTGACCCTGTTCGTTCTACCCACACTCTACGCTCGTTTCGGTGGATGGCGCGCTCCGCAGGAGGCGGTCCCAGCCGACAACGCACCTCTTCCAGGAGAACCCGCATGAGCGGTCATAACCATTCCCACGGCCACGATCATGCGGGGCATAGCCATGCAGGCCATAGCCATGCGCCTGCCAGCTTCGGTCAGGCCTTCGCGATTGGGACGGCGCTCAACGTCAGCTTCGTCGTCGTCGAAGCGATCTACGGCATCGCTGCGGGCTCCATGGCATTGCTGGCCGATGCCGGACACAATCTGGGCGATGTGCTCGGGCTGCTGATGGCCTGGGGCGCTACGGTGCTGGCGAAGAAACGCCCGAAAGGGCGGTACACCTACGGTCTGCGCAGCACGTCGATCCTCGCGGCGTTCCTCAATGCTCTGCTGCTACTCGTGGCGATCACGATTATCGCCGTCGAGGCGATCCGCCGCTTCAGTGAACCGGCCCCGGTCGCCGGCATTACGGTCATGGTGGTCGCTGCCGTCGGTATCCTCGTCAACGGACTGACCGCTTGGCTGTTCATGAGCGGCCGCAAGGGCGACCTGAACATCCGAGGCGCCTTTCTACACATGGCGTCTGACGCGGCTGTTTCAGCGGGCGTCGTCTTGGCGGGGTTTGTCATTCTGAAGACGGGATTGGCCTGGATCGACCCGGTCGTAAGCCTCGTCATCGTCGCTGTGATCGCGATTAGTACATGGGGACTGCTGCGGGATTCGGTGAACCTGTCATTGCAGGCCTCCCCATCGGGTGTCGATCCGGAGGAGATCGCCGCTTTCCTGCGCGAACGGCCCGGCGTCGCCGACATTCATGACCTACACATCTGGCCGCTCAGTACGACAGAGACAGCCCTGACGGTCCACCTCTTGCTGCCCGGCGGTTATCCCGGCGACATCTTCACGTCCGCACTAGCGGCCCAACTGAAAGAGAAGTTCGAGATCCATCACACCACCGTGCAGATTGAGACTGACCCGGCCCAGCCATGCGCGTTGGAGCCGGATGCGGTGATTTGAATGAATGGCGAGCAGTAGGGAGCGCCCGATAGCTTAGCTCTGGATCTCATCAAAAGCCGTCCGAACGACGCCACCGGACCCGCCTATGCGCGGTGGAATGACAGGTGAGTCGGCCAAGGGCCGGATCTGGCGATAGCCGCCGTTCAGACAAGGGTGCCTGAACGACGCCTTTGTTGTCTAATTGATTCTCGCATCGCTCTTCCTTTCCCCGTTCGCCAATGGTTGTCTTCGAGGTCATCGGACAGCTGTGGCAGCTTTTCGTCCGAGCCTTCATGATCGCGGCCGAGCGGAATAGGTGGACGTCTCTGAGTCCCAAACGAGGTTTAACCCTCTACAAAGCAGACGAGATCGTCCGGGGCATGGCTGATCGGGATGAGGAACGCGGGGATCAGACCCAGCGGAACTCGGTCTCGTTCAGCCAAAGCGAATGGAGTAACGCGGCGAGCTTGCGTGCAACTGCCGTTCTAGCCCGCCTTGCGCCTTTGGCTTCGGCCATTTTCCTACCCCAGGCCTGAAGGGCAAATGGCCGCTTCACCTGGGTCAGCGCGACGTTGGCTGCTTCGTAAAGCGCCTTGCGCAACATGGGATCGCCAGCCTTGGAAATGTGGCCGCTGACATCGCGTTCTCCCGATTGGCTGCGTCGAGGCACAAGTCCCGCATAGGCACCGACATCCTCGCTTTTTGCAAAACGGCGAGGGTCCTCAATGGTAGCAGTGAATGTAAGAGCCGTGATCGGTCCAACCCCGGGAACGCTCATCAGCCGGGCGCAGACCTGATCCGCTTTTGCCCGGTCATTGAGCAGGCGATTGGACGCGCGCAGTTGCTCCTCGATGGCTTCCATGGATGCAATGAGCGGAGCAAACAGGGCCTTCAAATCTGGGCGCTGCGCGTAAAACGCCATCAGGCGTTCGGCACGCCGACCCGGTGTTCTGGCGGTGCCCATGCGCAGGCCAAACAGCTTCAGGAGCCCACGCAGCTGATTGGCCATGGATGTCCGCGCGGTAATGAGCTGGGCGCGGATACGCAGGGCCGCCCTATCGATGTGCGTGGCCGACGCTTTCATGTGAACGCGCTTGTACCAGCCGGTGCGGGCCAGCTGGGCAAGCCCTTCCGCGTCGTGGACATCGCTCTTGTTCACGCGTGCAGAAAGGACGCCCTTCGCGTGCCGCGCGCAGATACATTCTATCGCGACGCCCCGCTCGACCAACCCATGATACAGGAACGTCGATAGCGTTCCCGTCTCCAGCACCACGCGCGCCAGATCGGTACAATGTTTGCTGAGCCATTTGGCTAGAACATCGGGGTCGCTGGCGACGACATCGCGCCGCAAAACCGCGCCCTCGACATCGACCACGCAGATATGCGTCGTCTTGTCACTCACGTCCAATCCCGCATAAATGGACATCGGTCACCCTCCTGCATTGAAGCGCCAAGGCGACTTCGTACCATGCACGAGGGTGGCTAAATCAATTACGCGGTGTCCCAACTCAGGCCGTTCCGAGTGCCGGGTTAAGCGATCAAAGCGGTCGATCTGCGTGCATGAACGAATGACTGCTTTTGGGAGGCGGCAAAGGCAGCGTGAGTGACCGGGTTTGGGTCCGATCGACTGATCATTGCGGCTTGTCAGGGAACGCGCTCCGTCGAAGAATCAGGTCGGGATCATCCCAATCGAGCACATCGTGAATGGCTTGCTGCTTGGTCGGCGATAGTGCGAAGTAGCTCTCCCAGATCCGCATGCCGATCCAGTAACCGAGCTCAGAGGGCCAGCCCTCCGGAGCCTTGCCGTAGTTCTCCAGCCACCTGTTCGCTGCGGCGTCGGCGGCTGCAGGGGCCTGCTTCGCGGCTCCAGGCCGGTTCGCCTCCATGTCTGACTGAAACTGCGCCCAGAGAGCACGCTCGCGCGGAGCCGCCCACGCAGCTCGGTTCGGCTCCGGCGTTTGTCCGGTCACGAGCTCGGCGATGAAGTCGGCACCTCCCTCCAGGAGCGCCTCAGCCAGGAGGGGGTTGCGCTCAGCCTGCCCGGGCTGGTGCTGGAAGGTGTGGACAGTCTCGTGGGCGAAGAAGCGGCGAAGGCTTGCTCTCAGGCCGTCGGCGTCGGGATTCTCGGTGCAGAGCACTTCTAGCCCGAGCACCTGCGCGCCCGGGCCCGCGGTGCCGCCGGAATTGCCGGCGCCTATCACAAGGTAGATCTGCGGCAGCGGCTTGTCGGGAAGCAGGCCATGCAGAGCCAGATAGATTGCGTGGAGATCGGCGTTGGCGGCAGCGATCCGGGGCAGGCAGTCATGGATCGCGCGCGAGTAGCGGTCCGGGTCTTTGCGAACTGCTGCGGCGAGGTGATCCGCGCTGACGATCCGGTTCGGTGTGAAGACCCCGACGCCGTAGGATGCGCCGTCCAGGTAATCTTTCTGCAGCTGCTCGGCGGAAGGATGTCCGCCGCTCGCCTCGAAGACCTTGGCGAACCGTTCGACGTCGCCGGTATGGATCACCGCCGTGAGGGGGTCGGCAGGTGCAGGGGGCGTCGGATCAGCTGCTGACGGGCCCGCAGAGCACAGGCTCCAGACCGTCGCCAGCGCAGCGATCAGCATCGGGAACAGTCCCTTCGATCCACGCTCGATCATTTTACCTCCCCAGGAATGTTCAACAGCAGGAGTGTTCTGCCTTGCTCACTCACAGCATGGAAGCATGCTCAAGGTCGCCGCCGGAGGCCGGCAGGCACTTTGATCGAACATCACCGACTGGTTCGCAATAAGCTGTAGACGCAAGTGAGGCCAAACAGCGCGGCAGCGATCGGCCCGAACGGCCTCTCGCCGTCGTTGAAGCGTGGCCAATGCGGATGGAGCACTGGCCGGGGTCAATCGCCCGATCCGCTCTCGCTAGCGACATGAGTGAAGGGCCGTGTGTGGACGCCCCGCTGGATACAAGGGGGTTGTCGAAAGATTTGATCGCGCGGGTTCAGGTGCTTCCGTGTGTCCGGCCTGTTGGTGCAGCCATCATCACGGCTGCTGGCCTGTATGGAGATCGCGAGTCGGGTCCAGACCGGAGTTGCGCGCTCGAGGCGCTTGGTCATTTCCCTGGTTTTCCCGACCCCGTCTTCTGACCGTTGCGCCATACCTCTCTACTGACCTTCCTTGCGTCCCTGACGCCTCAAGCCTTGGCGGTTACGCCGCCGCGGCCGGAGCTCTGTAGGATCCGCCGTGCGCCATCAGCGCCCAAACGGTCCTCGCCATCTTGTTCGCAAGCGCGACGGTGATCAGCATGCGCGGCTTGCGAGCCAGCATGCCGGCCAGCCATGCGCCAGCTTTATCGGGGTTCCGCGCTGCAACCTTCGTCACCGAACTCGCGCCGATGATCAGGAGCCTGCGTAAGCTGCGCTCGCCCATCTTCGTTGTCCGCCCGAGGCGCTCCTTGCCGCCGCTGGAGTGCTGTCGGGGTACGAGGCCGAGCCAGGCTGCAAAGTCGCGCCCGCGGCGGAAGGTGCTGGCGGCCGGAGCCAGCGCCACCAGCGCGGTCGCGATCACCGGGCCTATCCCGGGAATCGTCATCAGCCGCTTCGCCGCGGGGTCAGCTTTCGCACGGCTCGCGATCTCTCGGTCGAGCAGGGCGATCTGCGCTTGAATCGCCTGCAGCCCTTGCGCGATCACGACCAGCACGGGTCGCGCCTGAGCCGGGATGTCGGAGGTGGGGTCGCCGACGACCTCGATCAGCTTGCCGAGGTGCCCGATACCCTGACGCACGATGTAGCCGAACTCAGTGAGGTGCCCGCGCAGGGCGTTGATCAGCTGGGTACGTTGACGCACGAGCAGGTCGCGCGTCCTGAACACCACCGCCGATGCCTGCGCCTCCGCGCTCTTGCCTTGAACGAACCGCATCGTCGGGCGCTGCGCGGCCTCGCAGATCGCCTCCGCATCAGCCATGTAATTCTTCTGACGTTTGACGAACGGCTTCACGTACGCCGGCGGGATCAGCTTGGTGTCGTGCCCCAATGCGGCAATCTCGCGCGCCCAGTGATGCGCACTCGCACATGCCTCCATCGCCACCACGCACGGCGACAACGTCGAGAAGAACGGCAGAACCTGATCCCGGCGCAGCTTCTTGCGGAACACGACCGTCCCGCTTCGATCTGAGCCGTGAACCTGGAAAACCGACTTGGCCAGGTCGATGCCGACCGTGCTAACCTCACCCATGGACGCCTCCTACAGTGGTGCTTCAACACCTCCACTCTGGCACATCGATGCCGTCAGGGGGCGTCCACCCCAACGGAGTTGGAGAGCCGAAACTACGCCGCGAACTTCCACTACCGGGTCGAGGCCGTCGCTAAGCAGTCTAGCGAGTCTGGGCTCGAGCGCCGAACCATTACCCGGCAAGCCGTTTAGAAAGCTGTGTCGTCAAAAGCCTTGCCACGCCGGCATATTGCAAACTCTAGTCGCGATCGCCAAAAGTCTGCGGGCATGAGGCTAGTTGATAGCGCTTGGTAATAGATCAAGTGGCATTTTGACATGAGGCTCAACGGGCAAATCAAGATGACCGAAGGCAAAATTCTTTACTAAGCCCTTGGCGCTTTGAATCGCACTCTTGTGCTCTTGAAATAATGGAACGAGTAAAACAGGATCGTTCGGATTACTTATAGCAGAATTGTAGCGCCAGAGTGCTGCCACCACCGCGACGACACCCACGTTGTTGATGTTGTCCAAAACATACCGTGATTGATCGCTCGCAGTTTCTTCGTAGTCGACGGTGGCGAATACGTACGAGCAGAGCATCGCGAGTAAGCCCCGGATACTCTCATAATCTGCCGGATCGTCCCTCATCCCCTCCGCAGCGTCCGCGTAAAGGGCCTCGCTGATCGATACTTGAACGATGGTCGTTCCGAGAACCACGAAAGCAATTTTCATCAACCGTCTCTCTATTCAGCCGGCCTCTCGAGTTGCCTCACATTAGAAGATCCTCGCGCCTAGGTCACTCTGGTTTACCCACCGCGAAACGCAAATGCGGCTGCTACCGAAAGCTGCAGGCAGTTTGCCGATGCGCAGGAAACCCTGAAGCCAGCCGACAGCGAGCGGATCGTCCGGCAGTCGCTCGCCATGTAGACGCCGATGTTCATGCCGAACTCCGCGCGAGCCGGGCAGGCGCCAGATGTCAGATGTTGACGGGACCTGTCGGTCGGTGAGTCCGGAGCGACTCGCGGCTCCGGAGCTATGCTTGCACTTTTGCGCTAAGATGTTCCCCGTATGTCCCCGATCAGATCAGATGAATGAATGTCCGCAGCTAGGACGCGGGCCGAGTGCTCCGAACGGCCGAGATTGGAGCATTTGTCCCAGAGAACAAGTGCCGGCAGCCTCATTGGGTCCCTCGTGCGCCGCTCGGGCGTGAGCGCCACAACTCTGGTCGCGACTGAAGCCACGCCGTCATCCACTCTGCCATCCCGGCGATGGTCGTTCAAGCTGCCGTGATAGTCACACGCGCTGCTCTCGGGTGTGAAGTCCGGCAGGGCTTGGCTGGCTTACGCCAATCGAATATGCTTCTGCCGCGGCGGCCAAGGCAGCCGAATGAACGACGGATACTCACCTTCGACCTGGATGAGAAACCGGGGGACCCTCATATCGTGGTCCAGACTATCATAGTCGATGGACCACTTAGACGGGGGCAGCTCAGGATGGAAGCCATGGCTTTGAGCGCTAGAAGTCTTGATCGCGATGCAAGTAAGCCCAGCTGACCTTTGGGTCACGCCGACCATCACGACCGGCCCGGAACCGTCAATGATCGCAGATCGGCAAAGGCCTGGTCCAGGTGCGCACGGAAGGTTCCCGAGGGTTGGTCTGCCCAGGCTAGCATCGCCTGCGTGCAGGCCGCCATTCCGACCTGCGCAGCTAGGTCGGCCAAGCGGCTCTGGACGCCACGCTGCCGGAGGGCTGCCGCAAGCTCGTTGGTGAGGCGGGCGGTCTTCGCCAGCGCGCGTTCCTGCAGCGCTGGCGTCGCTGCAATCACCTCCCGCCGCAGATCGGCGGACGGACGGTTCTCCTCCAGCAAGGGCTCGGCTGCTTGAAACGCATGGTGCAGCGCGTCGGCCGGGCCCGCACCCGCCGGCGCTTCCGTCACACCGGCGAGCAGGACGGTACGAAGCGCATCTTCTTCGAATAGGACCTCCTGCTTGTCGGGGAAGTGGCGGAAGAATGTTCGACCGGTCACGCCAACGCGGGCCGCGATCTGCGCCGCCGTCGTGCCTTCGAATCCCTGATCGCGGTATAGCTCCAGCGCTGCCTGCCGAAGGCGGCGGCGCAATTCCTTATGATCTCGTGCCACGGCAATCCCACTTGTCACTCAGTGACATACCCATTATGTCTCTGAGTGACAGTAGCAGAGTTGGCGTAGCGCGACCATCGGCGAGGGATCGCCGGTGGACGGCCTGCTGCGCCTCCCAATTTGGAGTTCGTCATGGCTAGTCCCGAAAGCACACCTGGCACGATGCAGACCGTACGCTTCCATAGTTATGGCGACCCCGAAGAAGTGTTGCGCCTCGAAGAGACCGACGTTCCCGAACCGGGTCCGGGCGAAGTTCGCGCCGCTGTCCATGCTTGCGGCCTGAACCCGGCCGATTGGGCATTGTGCCGCGGCCTGTTCGCGGGCCTGCTCCCCCGCGGCGTGGGGCTGGAGATTTCGGGCATCGTCGAAGCGGTCGGGGATGGCGTCACTGATGTCGCGCCCGGAGACTGGATCATCGGTGTGCCCGATTATGCCGATCGCACCAGCGCCGGTCTTGCCGATCATGCCATCCTCAAGATCTGGACGCCACTCCCGGCGGGCCTGGATCCGATCGTGGCTGCGGCGCTCCCGATGGTAGTAGAGACGGCCTTCCGCAGCCTCGATTCGCTCGGAGTAAGCGAAGGTCAAACCCTCGTTGTCCATGGCGCGGGCACAATGGTCGGCTTCGCCGCGGTGCAGATCGCCCGGATGCGTGGCGCGCGGGTGATCGCGACCGCCGGAGACACGTTCGCCGATCATCTGCGCGACTTCGGCGCCTCGGTAACGCCTTATGGCAACGGCATGGTGGGACGCGTGCGCGAGCTGACCGGCGGAGCGCCCGACTTCGTGCTCGACACCTCCCCGCCCGGTCGCGGCATCCTGCCAGAGCTGCTCCGCCTCGTCGATGGTGATGCCCGGCGCCTGCTCACGATCACGGATATGGCGGCGGCCAAGGAAATGGGCGTTCGCAATACCTTCGACGAGGGCACTAGGCTGCGCTACGACGTTCTGGGGCAGTTCGCCGCGCTGGCAGCCGACGGCAAGTTCACGATGCCGATCGCGCGGATTTTCCCGCTCGAGGATTGGCGCAGCGCAATGCAGGTCAGCCTCGGCGGACAGGCGCGTGGCAAGCTGCTCGTGCTCCTCAATGGGAGGCGCGCCTAGCCACCCTCCGCAAGAAGGGACGAGGCGCTCATTCGATCGCACACACAGGCGCCTCGTTCCCGTTTCGCGTGTCCATACCGCTTCGATGTCGCGCAGCGGCACCATTTCGTGCGGCACGTCCAATCCAGCGGGCTAATGCGACTATCGCATTTAACGACGCAGACCGCGGGAGCTTGAGTGTCAGCTTCCGCCGGGAGCGGGCATTCGAGCCAGTTTCTGGAATGGCAGCAACCTCCCACTTCGCGCCACTCCCAGCCCTCGATTCAGCATCTGGAGCCTCAACCACCTCACATTAACGTGCGTCCGCAGCGGGGCACCTCACTGAGGCTGCTGGAACGGCCGCAATTGGGTCACCAATGCACGGCAACTTTCCTTCGCAGTCGACGGGCCCGGCGAGCGAATGCTGGCCGAATGGCGTTAGCGGCCGAGGTCGAAGTTGAATCAGCCCGGCTTCTCTGCGCAAAGGTGGTGGTAGAGGGCTAAGAAGTCTGCCGCGAGTTCGCCCTTGGTCTTTGGGTGGGGAGGGTGGCGGGCAGCGCGGACGATCTTTCTTCTGGCGCAAGTCAATCGAGAGCAGCCGAAATATATAGGGCGACACCAGAGGAAAGCAGGTCCGCCGCTACGCGGATGTGCCTCGACCGACAAAAGTGCGGGACGTGCGTGTCACGGGCGAACCCGGCCGAGGACGCGCGACGCCGCATTGCTCCTGACCGCCAGCTTGCGCCCGTAGCGAAGCGCCGTCGCGGACGACGACCAACGCAATGTAAGTGCGATCCCGGCGCCATCCTCCCCAGCAGCGAACAGATCCTGCGTAAGGCCAACGCGAAGCGAGTGCGTGGACAGCGCCGCGATTGCTTCGAACAACGTCGCTCCCGATAGCTCGACCAGCCCGGCGTCGGCCGCCGCCAGCGCGATCCGCCGATAGATGGCGCAGACGCCTTGGCGGGTCAGGGGGGTTTCCCCGATCGTATAGGTCACCTGCGCCTGCATGGCCGGCGCTCCGCGCAGCCGATCCTGCCAATGCCGCGTGTTGCCCGGGATGGCGTGGTAAGGCTGCGGCGGCACCGCGGCGCGCGCGCGGCGCCGGTCGATTCCGACCCGCCGGAACAGCGGCCCATCCTCGACCCCGCTCTGGACGAGCCATGCCTGCACCCGCCGCATCGTCTCCGGCGATAGCCACGCCCAGCTGCCTTGGCCCTCTTGGTCGGTCTTGGAGCGCGGGATGGTGAGCAGTCCGGAGCCGTCTGCCTGTGGCTCAAGATGCTCGACCGCGGCGGCGGTAAGCTCGCTGACCCGCAGGCCGGCATCATAGCCAAGGGACAGCAGCGCCGCGTCGCGTAGGCCCTGAGGATCACCGCCACACGCCTCGAGCAGCGCGGTAATCGTGAACCCCTTAACCTCGCCATGCTGATCGAGCGCGCCTCCATATCGCAGCGGCGCAGCCTGGCGCTGGACCGCGCCTTTACGCCGACGATTGGCGCGGAGAGCGTTCCGCACCATCGGGTGATCGGTGGGCAGCCCGTCCTTGTCGCCGATGCCAACCAATCGGTGGGCGCTGGCAAGCGTCGCCATCCGGCGGGACAAGGTGGCCGGCTTCTTGCCTTCCGCCTCGAGGTGGCGAAGGTAGCGGACGAGGTCCTCTGGATCAGCTGGGAAGGGCGTGCGCCGCTCCCCTACGCACCAGCTGACAAAACAGTCGAGGTCGGCGGCAATGGCCGCCTTGGTAGCGTCGGCCATCGCCTCAAGAGCAGTCTCGACGCCGAGCTCGCTCACCGGCCTCATGTCGGCCGGGAGCGCGGCCGCGATCGTGCGCAGCAGCCGGGCGTTGACCGGCTCGGCCGCGCCCCGCGCGCGGCGCCGCGGCAGCGCGCGTTCGTCGAGCTGATAGATAACAATCTCGCCGACGTTGCCGTTTGCCATGCTGCTAGCCCCTAATTCGTGCGGTTGGGTTCGAGCCTGCTCAGCGCCCCTCGCTATGCCCGTTGTTACCATAAGCATCGATTATGGAAAGTGGGTAATGGACGGGTAGGGGTGTGCCTAGCAATTTCCAAATCGCTAGCATACGCTGTGGTGCGATGGACGCTGTAGTAGATCTCACGAGCTTTGCTCACGCGCTTGGCCGGGCCCAGGCGGCGTGGCGGTTCGCCGGCGCGGAACTGCGCAAAGCTTCGGCGCTAGCCGCGGTATCGGCGGCTTGGGACATCTACCTTCGCGACGCTGGCGCCGGCGACGTCGGGCCCGCGCACGAAACTACGGTCGCGACGGCGCAATTGCTTTCCACCGACGATCCGCGCCGCGACGGCGTGCTGCTGTGGCTGGCGGATCATGCCGTGCCGGCGATCGCTGAGGCTGCCGCGACGCTCGCCCGTATGGTAGGCGCCACGCGGCGGTTCGGCACCGAGGATCAGGACCTGCTCGACGCCGCGCGCGAAGCGCTCGCTACCTCTGCGGCAACGCCGGGGCCGATCGGGAAAGTCGTCGGGGCCGCCAGCGGGTCGAATCCTGCCGTGCTGGTACCCGTCCTCATCGTGGCCGCCGCCATCGATCGGCTGCGTGGCGATGCCGGATTCCTCGAGGGCTCGGGCGACGAGATGAGTCTGGCGCTGCCACGCGGTACGCTCACCCGCTATGTTGCCGCCCCTCCCGCCGGCTGTTGGGCGCTCAACCTCGCATTGCTGGGCGCCGGCGCGCACGCGGCGGGAGTGCCCCCGCCGCCCGGGTTGGCCTCACGCACGTCGTTCCGGAGTGATTTCGAGCCGGAGGAGATCGCAGGCCGCCTTGTCGAGGATGCCGCCAGCGCGTGGAGCGGCGCTTACGACCGCCTCTCATGGCTGGAGCCCGAGCTCGCCCGCGGCCGCGACGCGCTGGCTCACCTATCGCGCAACGCGCGTACACGCGACGCTTGGCCGGTGATCGCAGCCTTGGGCGCTTGCAGGCGGACCCAACTGGGGCGCGCACTTGGCCTGTCGCGCGCGGGTGCTGACATCCAAGCGCGCGCCCTAGCCGACGCGGAACTAGTCGCCCTTGCCCCCGGTGGGCAGATAAACTGGCTGCGAATCCGCGCGGAGAGGAACGCGGCGCGGGCGCCGCTTGAACAGGGCCCTCTGCGTAGCGCCGTCTCCGACCTGTATGCGAACTTAGCCGAAATTGACCGGCTGCTTGCGCGCACCTCGCGTTAGGAGTTTTCGTTGGCTACGGCCGGCAGTATCGATACATGCAGCCTGAACTCACCCGCGAGACAATAAGCAACACCGATCCGACGGGTCGCACTGGCCCGTTTGGCGAGCGCGCGCTGGATGAAGCGGCGCGCCGCCTCTTCATCGGTAAAGGCGACGGTCAGTCCAGCCAGACGCCGCCCAATCCGACCCCATCGCAGCGCGACGATGGTTTGCCCGAACAGATCACGGCTCGCCTCGATCCGATACGCGCGTGCAATGTTGCGGCTCCGATCGACCGCCTCCAGTGTGCAGCAGTAGTCGATCAACTGGGTTGGCATGTCGAACATAGGAGGAAAATGCCGGCAGGCCCGCCCGGCCGTCCAACGAAAGATTTGAATCATTCGTGTCGATGTGATTCAGCGGAGCGATCAGGCCATGCGAATCAAATATAGGCAGACCCGCCGAAGCGGCCCGGCGCCTTTGGGTTAGACGCAGCTCAAGCGGCTAATCTGATGGATCGCTAAGCACTGCAAAATCGCGTCAGCGAGTTCGTATCGGCAACTGAAGGTAAGATGCGCGATCACCACCAGTGTGAATTACGTGTTCCCCAGCATTCGCAGGAACGTAGTCGGCAACCCTTGGCATCATCGGTCCGAGAGGTGGACGGGCGCTTATCACCAGCCGGAGCTGCTCACCTGGATAGAAGACGAGGCCGATCGGAAGGACTTCGATCTCGAGATCTACGATCTGGCCGGGGCTGAGCTTCTCAACCCGATCGAAGGTGTGGGCAGGTATGGCATCTGTCGAGAGTTCGGCGTCGAGATGCCGCGCCGACACGCGCAACCGCCCGTCGGCTCCCTTGTAGCGCAGAATGGACGCGCCGTGCTCGGTGAGGTCCTGCATCCTAGCGCCCCGCGCGGGGGCGTTGAACTGCTGCAAAGGTACGCCGAGGGCATTCAGCTTCTGGACGAGAACAAACAAGTCCATGTCATCGGCGCCCTTGGCTTCCACCCAGAGCCGCACTTTGGGATAACCTACTGCTACCGTCTCGTGATCGAAGCGCATCAGGAACGAGACGAGCGCAGGATTGGTTTGCGTGTCGTACGAAGCTGCCACCTCCGATCCGGGTCGGCTGAGGCTTAGCTCGCGTGAGGCTCCGTCGAGGTAGAACTTTGTGTAGCTGAAGTCTTGCGGCGGGAAGGCCTCCGCGGGCTCATCAAGGCGATCATTACCCTCCAAATCGAGGACGGCATATCGAACCCGTGGTGTCTGCTCCCAGCCGTTGGCTTCCCCCTTTAAGTAGTGATCGAAAAAGCGACGAAGGTCCTCGACGTGCGAGTAATAGTCAGGCCACTCTAGCGTGTTGTGAATGCGCAGCCACTTTTCTTTCGTGGCTATCCGCCTCCAGCCGCGGAACGTGCCCGCCGTGTGCAGGGTGTTGGAGTAGCTCGCGACAACATAGGCCGGCATCGTGATCTTGTCGAAGCGGGCAATCTTATCGGCCCACAGCTCGTTGATCAGGGGGTATCGCTTTGCTTCGGCGACAATGTCTTCGCGCTGAGCCGACCCTGCATAATTATGCTCCAGCAGCTGGGCGAAGCCAGTGTCGGGCATTCCGCCGCGCATCACAAGATCGCGATACGCATCGCTCAGGCCCTCCCAAGGGTTGATCGCGGCCAAGTGCGGTGGTTGCTCGGCCGCGGTGAACCATTGCGCAATCGAAAGGTACGAAGTGCCCGACATAGCGACCTTGCCGGTGCACCAGTCCTGTACCGCCAGCCACTCGATAACGTCATGGCAGTCCTGACCTTCCTGCCGGCCGAACATCACGCTGTCCCCGCCCGAATCCGCGATCCCTCGCGCTTCAGGGTTGCAGATGGCATAGCCGTGAGCGCACCAGTAGGCCGGATCTGGCCCCTCCCATTTGGCGTAACCCGAGACCGTATCGGGCGCCATTTCAAGCATATTGTAG
Organism: uncultured Sphingomonadaceae bacterium; assembly: GCA_964247655.1. Taxonomy (GTDB): domain Bacteria; phylum Pseudomonadota; class Alphaproteobacteria; order Sphingomonadales; family Sphingomonadaceae; genus Solisphingomonas. The sequence goes on from CAXTVK010000011.1 coordinate 40,879, forward strand.
AGGGCGGCAATGCGAGGCGCTGTTCCCTGGCTCTTTCCGTAAGGGCTCCAGGCGACGATGACGGGAACCTTGTCTACGCCAGCAGGTCGGAAAACGTCCGTGTAGATCGTAACGCCATCTCGCAGCGTGACCGGCACATCTTTTTCCAAGATGATATCGACGGGCAAAGATCGAAATTCTGGCATGATCTTTGATCCCGCTTTGAGCGTCCGGGTGCCTGGCTCGAACGGGCTCAACAAGCCCTTTTCCTCTCCGGCCTGATACGGGAACGCCGGTGCGAAGATTTTGTCGACGGTACTCAAAGGGCTTTCCTCTCGTGCGCTAATAATTGTGGTGATCGTCACCCTCGGAAGCAGACGCTCAGGCGGGCACGATCGATGATGATCGTTTCGGACGCAGAGCGAGGGCCTCTTCTGGCCGTCACCTTGGTGACAGTGTAGTACTCTCGGCTATTCAACTCAACAGACGTTGATATAGTTGCATGGGGTCCAGGGTCCGCTCAACTCCGGCGAGGACCTCTGCGTAATCGTCTGCGACGCGGGTAAGCTGGTGAAATCGGGGCGAGGTAAGGTCGACGTCGTCGAAGGCTCGCATGGCGACGCCATGGCGATCGACCATGTACTTGAGGGCGCCGACGCGCTGTTCTAGTTCGCGCCGGCGACCTCCAAAGAGATGCTGAACGAGGTTTGAGGTGACCTCACCGGCTCAGCGGTAAACGCAGGCCGTTGCCACGGTGTCGGTCACGTCGTCACGGTCACCGCGCTCGGGCTTAGCCTTCCGTGGCAGGATTGGCCCGGACTGGTTTCCATCTCGCTCCAGGTGGTCGACCTGCGGAACGGCAACGGCAACGGCGCTGCAGTCCGCGAGCTCACCCTGCCCGGCTTCATGGAGAATGCGGTTCAGCACGGCGATGCGGGCAGCTGTTCGGCACGATCAATCCGGACCGGAAGCTGCCCTACACCGCCACGCGGGATATGGGCCCGGTGCAGTCCGTCTGCTAATCGACAGGTCGTGGACCGGGCAAACGGATTTTCAAGTATTCGGGCCAAGGCTTTGTCGTCTGACGAACTCGTCACGGTCGTCTCAGAGGTGGCCTTCCGTGAAGTATGGTCTCAAAAGGTGTTGTTCGACGCCTTCAGGACACAGCTAATGAGCGTGGTATAAGCGAGGACTTCGTGCAGAGCTTGTTGATAGAAGGGATCAAGGCTGCCATTCTTTGAAGTAATGTCTCAAAGCGCCGATCATGCTCCTCACGGCGCGCTGACTAAAGGCGCTGCTGGACTTTAAACGATCGATAGAGAAAGCCATCCCAAGAATGGCTTGCAATAAGACGCCGCGCCAGGTGCGGGCATAAGTGCCATCAATAAGTCTCACGCTTCAAGGCAAAGCCAGGCGTGTTAGGTCGGGCTGTCTCACCACTATCTGATCTGTTGGAAGACCAGCAACGTAGAGGTGGCAGACGCACAGAGGCGTCCCTCGCCGTCGAACAGGGTAGCCTCAGCAAAGGCTGCGCGTCGACCCATCGACACCACGCGACCTTCGGCGCGAACCCGTCCACTCCGCTCCGACAGAGGGCGATGATACGCAACTTTGAGTTCTAATGTCGTGTAGCCTTGTTCGGACGTGATCTGCGTTTGGATAGCGATTCCGCAAGCGCTATCGAGCAAAGTTGCAGCATAGCCACCATGGACGGAACCGATTGGATTGTAGAAGCGACGATCCGGCGTGCCTTCGAATACCGCCCGGC
>CAXTVK010000012.1:0-40145 GCA_964247655.1 uncultured Sphingomonadaceae bacterium
ATCTGTGGGACATGGACCTGCCGTCGCAGCCCAGCCTGCTCGATCTGCGCACGCCCAAGGGCATCATTCCCGCAATCTATGCACCGACCAAGAGCGGCAACATCTTCGTGCTCGATCGCCGCACGGGCAAGCTGATCGTCGCCGCGCCCGAACGGCCCGTGCCGCAGGGCGCCGCCCCCGGCGATCGGCTGTCGCCGACGCAGCACTTTTCCGAGCTGACGTTCCAGCCGAAGGGCAAGCTGTCCGACGCCAATATGTGGGGGGCGACGATGTTCGATCAGCTCGCCTGCCGGATCATGTTCAAGCAGTTGCGCTACGACGGTCCGTTCACGCCGCCCAGCACGCAGGGCACGTTGGTCTTCCCGGGCGACGTCGGCATGTTCGAATGGGGCGGCATCTCGGTGAACCCGATGCGTCAGATCGCGATCGCCAATCCGATCGTCTTCCCGTTCGTCTCGAAGCTGCTGCCGCGCGGCCCCAAGAACCCGTCGGCACCCAATGGCGCGCACCCGCCGGGCAGCGAGAACGGCGTCCAGCCGATGTACGGCGTGCCCTACGGCGTCGAGCTCCATCCCTTCCTGTCGCCGCTGGGCTTCCCGTGCATGGCGCCGCCGTGGGGCTATATGTCGGGCATCGATCTCAACACCAACAAGGTGGTGTGGAAGCACAAGGTCGGCACGACGCGCGACTCGGTCGTTCCGATACCCTTCAAGCTCGGCATGCCGATGCTCGGCGGCACGATGTCGACGGGCGGCGGCGTCGCCTTCCTGACCGCGACGATGGACAATTATATCCGCGCGTTCGACGTGACGACGGGCAAGACGCTGTGGCAGGCCCGCCTGCCCGCCGGCGGGCAGTCGACACCAATGAGCTACGCGCAGGGCGGCAAGCAATATGTCGTGACCGCGGCGGGCGGGCACGGCTCGTTCGGCACCAAGCTCGGCGATTACGTCATCGCCTATTCGCTTCCGTAAAGCCGGTCACGAGCATGACCGCGTCCGTGTCATGACGCTCGGCGCGATCGGACAACGCCCCCGCACGCGGCGCTTCGGCCTTGCGCGCCTGCCCAGTCGGCGTTCCGGGGTCCTCACGCCGCTGTCACATCTTCACGCCCAGTTCGACGCCGACCGTCGCGGGCTGGTTCCATTGGGCGCCGATCCCGAAGGCGTTGAACTGCACCTGCGCGCGGTAGCGAACGTCCGTCACGTTGTCGCCGAACACCGCCACGGTGAAGCGGCGCGACGGGTCTTCCCACTGCGCGCGCAGCGCGAGCGTGACGTAGCCGGGCTGCCGGAACTGCGTGCCCGACGGGCTGAAATAGACGGTCGACGTATAATAGAGGTTGCCCGATAGTGAATATTCGCCCGATCGCGTCATCCCCGTGGTGTAGCGGGCATCGGCGTTGGCGGTGAAGTCCGGCGTGTGCTGCATGTGCGTGTCGTGCAGGATGGTATCCGTGTTGACGTAGTCGAAGCTGCCGGGGCTGCACGAGCCGGTGTATTTCGATCCGACGGGAAAGCCCCCGACCGGGCAGCTCGCATAGATCGGCGCGCCGGTGACGGTGCCGTCGGGCGCCACGGTGCCGAAGGTCTTGTAGCGGGCATGATTCCACGATCCGCCGATATCGACCGAGACGTGACGGTTGAAGTCGTAATGCGCGGACCCTTCGAGGCCGTAGATCTGCGATTTCGCGGCGTTGGTGATATAGGCGAGTGCCGCGCCGAGATACTCGGAGACCTGCAGGTTCTTGTAGTTGTAGTAATAGGCGGCGGTTTCGAACGAGAAGCCATGGCCGGCATATTTGTAGCCGACTTCGAACGCGTCGATGCTTTCGGGCTTGATCGGGTTGCACGCGAAGGCCGGTGGATCCTGGCACGAGCCCCCCACGTCGACGATCGCCGCCTTATAGCCCTTGGTGTAGGAGGCGTAGAGGCTGCTGTGCTCGTCGGGCTTGAAGCGGATGACGGCGCGCGGCGTGGCCTTATTGCTGTGGATGCCGGGCACCGACACCTTGGCGCCGGAGAATTGCGGGTTGTAATAGTCGTCCTTGACGACGTCGTGCGAGTAGCGGACGCCGCCGGTCAGGAACAGCCGGTCGGTCAGCCGATAGGTCGCGTCGACGAAGCCCGCTATGCTCTCCGTCGTCGTGCCCGATCCGCCCAACCGGATGCGACCGATCGTATCGACATTGTTGTCGATGTAGGTCAGCCATTTGTCCTTGTTGCTGTAATAGAAGGCGCCCGCGGTCCATTGCAGGCGGGTGCCGGGTTTCGAGGTGAGCAGCAGCTCCTGCGTGACGGTGGTGTCGATCACCGGCAGGCCCAGCTGGAAGATCGCCAGGCCGGTCTGGTCCAGATCCTCCGACTGGTCCGAATTCTCGTGCTTATATTGCGTGTAGGAGGCGAGATCGGCGAAGCCGAGATCGGCACGGATGGTGAGCTGGCCGGTGTCGCTGTCGATGCGCGACACGCGCTGCACGTTGGCGGCGACCTTGTCGTGATCGGTGGTGTAGAGGCCGGGCACGGCCAGCGTCTGTACGCCCCACGGTTTGCCCGTCGTCGGGTCGATCGTCGTGTCGGTGTTGGAATTGGTCAGCAGGCTGGACGGATCGTCCATCCGCGAATGGATGTAGCGCACCAGGATCGAGACGGCGGGCGAGACCTGGTATTTCAGCCCGGTGCGAACCGTCCAGTTCTCGTACTCGCCGACGTGATGGTCGCCGTCCAGGATGTTGGTGAGGAAGCCGTTGCCCTTGGCGTAGATGCCCTCGACGTTCATCGCGAGGCCGTTGGCGATCCCGAACGTCGCATAGCCCTGGTAGCGCTGTGCGTCGTAGCTGCCGTAGCTGGCCTTCGCCTGGAACGCCGCCTTCTCGCTGGGGTCGGCGGTCGAGACCAGGATCGCACCGCCCGTCGTGTTGCGGCCGAACAGCGTGCCTTGCGGACCCTTGAGCACCTGCACGCTCGAGACGTTCAGCAGCTGGAAATCGGACGCGAGCGGGTTGGGCGAATAGAAGCCGTCGACATAGATGCCGACGTTGGCGCCGCCGCCCGACGTGGTGATGCCGGTGCCGATGCCGCGGATCGACGGCTGCACGAACGCCGCCTGGCTGTCGAAGCGCACCGCGGTCGTCACCTTGCTGATGTCGGCCAGCGTCTGGACGTTGGCGGTCGCGAGCTGCTGCGGGCCGATCGCGGCGATCGAGATCGGCACGTCGACCTGCCGTTCCGACCGGCGCTGCGCGGTCACGACGATCTCGACGGGTGCGGCCTCGGAGGCGACAGGCGCGGCTGCGATCTGGGCGGGGGCGCCGTCGGCCGCGGGCGTACCCGGCGCGACGGTCTGCGCCGCCGCCATCGCGGGCGACATGATCGCGAGCGTCGCCGCCCCACATGCGAGCACGCGCCGATCCAATCGATCGATAACCATCCCCAACCTCCCCTATTCTCGTATCGTCGATCCCCTCCGGTCTTCCGGACAAGGCATGCTTCATCATGCACGAGAATAGGGGCGATATCATCGCCGTGCGGGGAGAATCGCCGGTGCGATGTCTTGCTCGCCGGCCATTATGCTGCGCCGAATTGGCGGGGTGTCGCGCTGCTTTGCGCGACGCGACGACCGGTCGACTATACCGATCGCGCCGACGGCCGCGGCTGATCCTTCCAGCCGTCGCGCTGGGTCTCCACGGTATCGAGTGCCTTGTTCCAGAAAGCGGGATTGTTCGCGAGCAGCTTGATGTTGAACGGCCCACCGCTGCGGAACTCGAGGATCTCCAGCCCGTCGCGGCCGGGCGTATAGGTGTAGGGCGTGCCGCCGGGCAGCAGGAATCCGTCGCCCGCGCCGAGCTCCTCATGCCCCAGCCGCAGCGATCCGGCGATGATGTAATAGAGGCAGTCGGTGTCGTGCGAATGGCGTGGAAGCGGGAAGCCGCTCTTGAACCAGGCGTAGGACAGGCTGTAGCCGCCACCGGAAAAGAGCAGCCGGTTCTCCGATCCTTCGCCGACGCCGGCCTCGGTCAGGCGCCGACCGCCGTCGATCATCGTCGGCGTGAGCGGCTCGTAGCGCATGATCGGGATGCCCTCTTCGGGCCGCGCGTCCGCCATCCGGAAGATCGCGAAGGTGGGCGTCTCGTCGTCGGCGGTGTCGGTCGTCATGCGCGCCTCTTGTTCCGGTCCCGCTCTCGTGGTCGACCTTGTGGCCATAGTGCTCGCGCGCCGCGGGAGCTTGAAGTCGGCGTTCGCGATATCGCCTCGGCGGTGTCCTAACGTCGCGAGCCTGACCGGGCGTCACCGGACGGCGCGCGCCGTTGACCGCCCTTGCGTCGAATCCTATGCACTCGCTTAGTTTCTGGGGAGGGACGCAAGCGTGACGGTGAACGATCGGTCTTCCAACCGCGACGAACGCGTCAAGGACAGGTTCGGATCGGTGGGCTTCGCGCCGCTTCCGCGCGAGGCGTGGACCGACGAGGCGCGCGCGGTCTTCGCATTCTGGGGCGAGCCCGACGCCTACGCCAACGGCTCGACCAACAATATGGTCATGACGCTGGCGCACCATCCGGATCTGGCGATCGCCTATTATACTTTCGGCAAGCATCTGCTAGTGGCCTCCACCCTGCCCGCCCGCGACCGCGAGCTGATCGTCCTGCGCGTCGCGTGGCTGCTTCGGTCCGCCTACGAGTGGCACTATCATGTCGGCTACGCGCTCAATCTGGGCATCGGCCTCGACGAGATCGCCGCGATCGAGCGCGGGCCGGCGGCAGCGTGCTGGAGCAATCGCGATGCCACTGTGCTGCGCGCGGTGGACGAACTCCATGCCCATTCGCGTCTCTCGGATATCGGCAGCGCGGCGCTGTCGCGCCATTTCGATCGCCGGCAGATCATCGATCTGGTGTTCACAATCGGCAATTACGTGATGCTGAGCTGGGCGATCTCGGCGCTGAATATCGAGATCGAGGACGGCATCGATCCGATCGGCTTCGATCTCAGGACGCGGTCCGGCGCGCTGCCCGTCGCGCGCTACAAACCCGGGGAGGTGGAGGATTGGACATCCAACCGCGGCTGAACGTCCGGCGGCACCCGGCATGACGCTCGACGAGATGCTCGCCCGTGAAGGCATACGGCAGACGATGGCGGCCTATACCGCCGCGGGCGACCGTCTGCGCGAAGCCGATTTCCTCGCCGTCTTCACCGACGATGCGGTGATCGAGACCGAGGGCGTGCCCGAGAGCGACCTGTTCCGCTACGAAGGCCGCGCCGCGATCGGCGATTGGATCGGCCGCTGGCGCACCCCGCCGGGCGGCGCCGAGCGCGTCCACAAGGCCAGCTTCATCCGTCACCACCTCGCCACCTGCCACATCGAGCTGACCGCGCCGGACCGCGCCCGTGCGCGCACCTATTGGGTCGCCTGGACCGACATCGGCGCCGATCACGCGGGCTATTATCTCGACGACTTCCGCAAGGAGAGCGATCGCTGGCTGATCCGGCACCGTCGCATCCGGCGCGACTGGCAGGCGGCGAACAGCCTCTATCTCACCGCCGTCGCGAACGCGCGATGAGCGACCGGGTATCGGCCTCGTGCGCTGCGGTAATGGACCGTCGGCAGCGTCGCGACAGTCTCGTCCGCGTGCGCGACCGGGCGACGATGTCTCGGGCGATGTCGATGGGCGAGGAAGCGCTCGCATGACTGCCGTCGACATCGCATCGGATGACACGGCCGCAGCGGACGGCACCCGGCCCGTCGCGACGAGGATGTCGAACGCCAGCCGCAATCTGAAGAGCAGGACGGCGATCCTGGCCGCCGCGCAGCAGATCATCCGCGAAGACGGCTATGCGGCGCTCAGCTCGAGGCGGATCGCGGCGCGTGCCGAACTCAAGTCCCAGCTCGTCCACTATTATTTCAAGACGATGGACGATCTCTTCCTCGCGCTTTTCCGCGATGTCGAAGCGCAGTTCTTCGCGCGGATGGATGCCGCGACCGCATCGCGCCGGCCGCTGATGGCGGTGTGGACCGTTTGCAAGGACCTCCATGGGCCTCGGCTGACCAAGGAATTCGTTGCGATGGCGACGCATCACGAGGGGCTTCGCGGCGAGATCGCCCGATCGGCGGAGCGCACGCGCGGCATCCTCGCCGCGCAGATTGCCCGCGCGCTGCGTGCCAACGACATCTCGCCGGAGATGTGGCCCCCGCTTGCGCTGGCGGCGCTGATGGACGGCGCCGGGCGACTGCTGATCGCCGACCACGCGCTCGGCGCCACCGCCGGCCATGCGGAGGTCGTCGACTTCATCGAGGCGCAGATCGCGCGGCTCGAGCACGCGCCCTCGCAACCGACCGACGAATTCACGCGGCGATGAGATCGGAGAGCGAGCGGATGAGCAGGTTGGCGGGAAAGGTCGCGGTCGTCACCGGCGGCAGCCAGGGTATCGGCCTAGCGCTGGCGAAGGCCTTCGCGCGCGAAGGCGCGGCCGTCGTGCTGTCGAGCCGGCGGGAAGACGCGATACGGGAGGCGGCTCGCCAGTTGACCGTGTCGGGCGCGCAGGCGGTGGGCGTTCAGGCCGACGTCTCCAAACGCGAGGACGCGCGGCGCACGATCGCGATCGCCGTCGAACGGTTCGGCCGCATCGATATCCTCGCGAACAACGCGCAGGCGACGCGGCAGGCGAAGATCGAGGACATCACCGACGAGTCGATCGCGCTGACCTTCGGATCGGGTCTGTTCGGTACGCTGTTCCACATGCAGGAGGCCTTCCCCCATCTGCGCGAGCGCGGCGGATCGGTGATCAATTTCGGGACGCGCCAGGGCATCTACGGCGAGCCGGGCGACGGCATCTACGGCGCGAACAAGGAGGGCATACGCGGGCTGTCGCGATCGGCGGCGCGCGAATGGGGCCGGTTCGGGATACGCGTCAACGTGATCAATCCCGCGGCGCTCAGCCCGTCTGCGGAAAGGGCGCTCGCCGCCGATCCGGTACGGGCGCAGAAATATCTCGACGAGATCTCGTTGGGGCGTTTCGGCAGGCCGGACGAGGACATCGCGCCGATCGCGGTCTTCCTCGCCAGCGACGACGGCCAATATGTGACCGGGCAGACCATCAACGCCGACGGTGGCCAGATTATGCTGTGACGTGATCGCGGAACGCAGACCATAAAAAACGACGATCGGGAGATGGAAATGGCCAACGAAATGCCGAGTTCGGACGACTATGCCGGGCTATCGCGCAAGGTGATCCAGTATAGCGAATATTTCGCCGAGCTGATCGGCAAGCGCAAGATCCGCGAACTGACCGACGCCGACTGGGCACCGATCGAAGCCATCGTCGACGTCGATACGTGGGAGCGGCTCGGCGTGTTCGCCGGCGCGAAGGCCGAGACCTTCGGATGGCCGACCTACCGATCCTGCATCGCGCAATATGGCGGCGGAACCTCGTGGGAGGGCACGCTGCGCAGGATCACCGAACTGCCGGGGCGCGTCATCCTCGAGCTCGAGGAGCGCAATACCAGCAACGGCAAGACGGACGTCTCGAATACCGTGACGATCTACGAGTTCGGCGAGGCCGGCAAGCTGCGGCATCTCGACGTGTACGTCATGCCACTGCGCTGACGCGGCGCAACCGGAAGCGACCGACGGCACGACCGGACCCTGTCGCGGCATCGAGGAGGACATCATGGCTGCACTCTCGGGCAAACGCATTCTCGTCACGGGCGCAAGCGGGCTGGTCGCGCTTCCGGTCGCGCGCGAACTCGCCAAGACCAACGACGTGTTCGCGGTCGCCCGCTTCTCGAGCCCCGAGCAGAAGCGACTGGTCGAGATGGCGGGTGCCACGGCGGTATCCTTCGATCTCGCCGACGAGGATCTGTCGCCGCTGCCGCGATCCGTCGATGTCGTGATCAACTACGCCGTGCTGCCGCAAAGCCACAAGGACGCCTACGCCGTCAACGCCGGCGCGCCGGGTCGGCTGGCCAGGCGCTACCGCGACGCCGAGGTCTTCGTGCAGGGCACCACCGGCTCGCTGTACGAATATCAGGGCGAGCGTCCGCTGCGCGAGGACGATCCCTATGGGCTGCACAGTTCGATCGAGAATTATGCGGCGAGCAAGATCGCCGCCGAATTCCTGTTGAAGCACATCAGCGTCGATTACCGTCTGCCGGTCACGCTGGTGCGCATCTTCTCCTTCTACGGCCCGCGTGGCGGCACGGTGACGCAGCGCATCGATCAGGTCGCCCGCGGCGAACCGGTCAGCATCTATCCCGGCGTCAGGAACGTCCATGCGCCGCTCTTCGAGGACGATTACGTCGCCAAGACGATCGCCGCGGCAAGCATCGCCAAGATCGGTGCGGAGGTCGTTAATATCGGCGGGACCGAGCCCGTCACCACGCAGGACTATTGTGAGATGGCGGGCGAGATGCTCGGCAGGAAGCCGATCTTCGTCGAGAATGGCCGTGCGTGGCCGATCTGGGGCGATACGGGCAAGATGGTCGAACTGCTCGGGCCGACCACGGTATCGGTGCGCGAAGGCATTCGGCGCACGATCGCGGCGACGCAGCACCGGATCGGCACCACGCATCACATGATCGGCCAGCCCGCGGACGGGGAGAGGTGATATGCGTGCGCACGATGGGCTGAGCGACATCGAACGGCTGGTCGCGCTCCAGGCGATCTTCGATCTGAAGGGACGCCGCGACCATGCCGTCGATCGGAAGGATTGGGATATCTACGCCGACCTCCACACCGACGACTATGTCGCGATGTCGATCGGCGCCGATCCGATCGTCGGCGGACGCGCGGCGGCGGACGCGCTGGCGGTGCATCTGGCCAACGTCACCACCGTCCATCACTGCCACACGCCGGTGATCGAATTCCAGGACCGCGACAACGCCACCGGCCTCTGGGCGATGGAGGACAATCTCTTCTGGCACCGCGGCGGCGAGAAGCAGTGGCTGCGCGGCTTCGGCTTCTATCACGAGACCTATATCCGTGGCGCGGACGGCTGCTGGCGCTTCCGCTACCGCAGGCTCGAGCGCACCCACGCCGAAACGTCGCCGGGCGCATCGTCGCTCGCCGCAGACGGATCGGGCGAGAACCTCCTCGTCGGTATGGCCTGAGCGCGCGTCGTTCGGATCATGCTCGCCGTACGCGGGCGACTTGGCAGAATGTCTTTTTAGAGACGCCGGCGCGATGCCGGGCGGTCACTGGCTCTTGGCGATATCCTCGAACAGGATCATGCCGAGCAGCGAATCCTGCTTGCGGATGCGGCCACCGATCGGATCGATCACGACATCGATCAGTGCAGGGCCGCCCTGCGCCAGCGCGGCGGCGATCGCGGGGCGCAACGCCGCCCGATCGGCGACGCGTTCGCCGTGGCAGCCGAAGGCGCGCGCGATCGTGGCATAATCCGATGATCCGAGCTCGGTATTGGCGGTGCGGCCGTAGGCAAGGTGCTGGCCGTGATATTCGGTGCCCCATTTGCTGTCGTTGCTGACGACGACGAGCAGCGGCAGCCTGGCGCGGCGGATCGTATCGAGCTCTGCCAGAAAGAAGCCGATCGATCCGTCGCCCGAGACCAGCACGGTTGGCGCAGGCGCCCGCCCGGACTCGGCCGCGAGCTCGACTTCGCCCGCTGACATCCCGATCGCGAGCGGAAAGCCCATTCCCATCGCGCCGAGCGGGAGATGATCGGCATAGCTGCGCGGCTGGTGCAGCCGCATCCGGCCGAAGGTGAAGTTCAATATGTCCGCGCCGTCGCCGACCAGGATGCGATCTTCGGAGAGCAGATCGTCGAGCGCGGCGCCGATCTCGATCTGGTGGATGGCGGGTTCGGGGCGATCGACGAATTCGGATACGCGCGTGGCACGCTCGGCGAGCGCATCGGCGATCCACTGCGGATCGAACGTCGTTTCCGACGCCTCGAGCGATGCCGCGATCGCATCGACGGTGCCGCGCGGATCGGCCACCATCGGCAGATCGACGGTGACGTTGCGGCCGATCGCGGCAGCACTGTCGTCGATATGGACGAAGCGCGCGTCGTCGGCGAAGCGCGGCGGTTTGCCGTAGCCGAACCACATCGACAGCTTGGCGCCGACCACGATCACGAGATCGGCGAGATTCGCGGCGCGCTGCGCATAGGGCCAGGGATAGCCGGTCGGCGCGACCTCGGGCACCAGCCCGCGACCCAGGCTGTTGCCGAGCACGGGAATGCCGAGCGCGGCGAGCCGGACGAGCGAAGGGCCCGCACCGGCTCTCGCCGCGCCATTCTCGACGACGACGATCGGCCGTTTGGCATCGGCGATCATCTCGACGGCGCGCGACACCTGGTCGGGAGAGGCTGGCGGCAGGCGGAGCACGTGCGGCGGCACGACGTCGGCCGTCGATACCGGCTGCGTCATCATGTCCATCGGGACGACGAGCATCGCGGGCCCCGGCGTGCCTTCGCTCGCGGCCTTGCACGCGGCGTGAAAATATTCGCCCAGCCGATCGGCCGAGGGCACGGTACGGCTGAACTTGATGTGTGGCGCAGTCAGCTCGTGGCGATCGACCGCGAAGCTTATCGAGGGCTCGATCCAGCTATCGGGAAAGCGCGTCGCGATCACGACGATCGGCGTCTCGGCCTGCGCCGCGGTCATGATCGCGGTCATCGCGTTCTGCAGGCCTTGCTCGGCGACGATCAGCGCGAAGCCGAGCCGGCCGGTGCGCCGCGCATAGCCATCGGCCGCGCCCACCGTGCCGCTTTCGTGGCGCCCGCCGACGATCGTGCCGCCGCCATCCTCATACGCCATCAGCAGCGGCGCGTGCGTCGCGCCGGCGAGCGCGAAAATGGTTTTCGCGCCCGTCGCCAGGATACCGGCAGCGAGAAGCTGTGCGCCGTTGCGTTCGGTCATCAGATCACTCCGTCGGCAGCGAGGCGGGCGATTTCGGCATCGTCCATCCCGAGCAGCCCGGCAAACACCGCGTCGTTGTCCTGCCCGATCGTGGCGGGCGCAAGGCTGCGGATCGAGCCGGGCGTCTCGGACATCTTGGGGAAGCTGTTCTGCATGCGGAAGCGCCCCCAGCGCGGGCTGTCGACCTCGACCAGCGCCTCGCGCGCGGCGAAATGCGGGTCTGCGAGCATCTGCTCCGCGCCGTAAATCCGGCCGGCGGGGATCGAGAAGGCGATCGTCATCGCCTCAAGCTCCTCGACGGTCAGCGTGCGCGTCCAGTCGGCGATCAGCTCGTCGAGTTCGCGTTGGTTGCGGCCGCGCGACACATGGTCGGCATAGCGCGGATCGGTCGCGAGTTCGGCGCGGCCCATCGCCTTGCACAGCCGCGCGAAGACCGCGTCCTGATTGCCGCCGATCAGATATTCGCCGTCCGAGCAGGGATAGACGTTCGAGGGCGCGACGCCTTCGAGCACCGACCCGGTGCGCTGGCGGACATGGCCCGACACCATATATTCGGGCACCAGGCTCTCCATCACCTGCAGCACCGCCTCGTAGAGCGCGCTGTCGACGACTTGGCCGCGGCCGGTCCTGTCGCGGTGATGCAGCGCCGAGAGCGCGCCGAGACAGCCGTAGGTCGCGGCCAATGTATCGCCGATCGAGACGCCCATCCGGCTGGGTGCGCGATCGGGATCGCCGACGATCGCGCGCCACCCGCCCATCGCCTCGCCGATCCCCCCGAAGCCCGCGCGCGACGAATAGGGGCCGGTCTGGCCGTAACCCGAGACGCGCACGATGATCAGCCGCGGATTGATCGCGTGGAGCACGTCGGGCGCGAGGCCCCATTTCTCCAGCGTGCCCGGCTTGAAATTCTCGATCAGGATGTCGGCATGTTCGACGAGGCGGCGGACGATCTCTTGGCCCGCCTCGACGCGCAGGTCGGCCGAGACCGACTTCTTGTTGCGGGCGACGACCTCCCACCACAATTTATGCTCGCCGTGCCCCCAGTTGCGCATCGGATCGCCGGTGCGCGGCGGCTCGACCTTGATCACCTCGGCGCCCATGTCGCCGAGCAGCTGGCCGCAGAACGGGCCGGCGATCAGCTGACCGAGCTCGATCACGCGGATGTCGGAGAGCGCGCCGGGATTGGCGACGACGGGCGGTTGATGAGTCACGCGGCGGCGACTCCGTGATGCGCCCAGACCGGCTGGCGCGGCGCAGGCAGACCCGTTTCGGCCTCGCAATTGGCGCGCAGCGTCTCGATGTCGCCGCCGAAGTCGAACACCGCGTCGGTCGTGTCCTTCGCCAACTCGGCGCGCAGGGCCGCGGTCGCGGCCTCGTCCACCGCATCGCCCGTCAACACCACGCCGTAGAGGCGCGCGCCATCTACGCTGACCAGCCCCTGCAGCACCTCCTTGGCGACCAGCGCGGCGTCGCGCTGCAGCGGATCGCCCCAGCCGCCGCCGCCCCAGGTGATGAAGTGCAGCCGGTCGCCGGCCTCGACCCGCATGTTCTCGAGCTTGTTGGCGACGATCACGCGCGTCCCGTCGGCATGCTCCAGAATCTTGCGTGCCCTTGCGCCCGGCTTGCCGCCGTTGACGCCCCACGGCTTGGTGAACCAGCGGTCGTCGTGGATCGCGATCGTGCCGGGCTCGGTGAAGCGGTAGGTCATGTGGATGCCGTTGCCACCGCGGTTGAGCCCCGCGCCGCCCGAATCCGCTGCGGTCTCGTAGCGTTCAATCACCAGCGGGAAATAGCGTTCGAGAAACTCGTTGGGCACGTTGGTGAAGCCCGGCCACAGCGAGTGCCCGTCGGGCCCATCGCCCCACGGGCGGCCGGGGATGCCGCCGAAGCCGATCTGGAAGAGCTGGAACCACTTGCCTTCGCCGTCGACGCCCGAGAAGAAGAGATGCGGGCTCGACGAGAAGCCCGCGGCATTGAGAAACTGCGGCGTCTTCTGGCCGAGCAGCCCGCCCAATATGTCGAAGATGCGGCCCAGCGCATGCGTGCGCCCCGAGAGTGCCGCGGGATAGTTGGGCTTGAGCAGCGAGCCCTGCGGGATGCGCACCTCGATCAGGTCGTAGAAGCCGTCGTTGAACAGGATCTGCGGGTCGAAGACCATGATCATGTAGATGCCGAAGAACATCTTGAACATATTCTCGTTGAGATAGAAGTTGATCGAGGCGGGGCTCTGCGGATCGGTGCCCTCAAAATCGAGGATCACCTTCTCGCCCTCGCGCCGCATCGTGCAGCGGATCTTGTACGGGCCGAAGCCCATGCCGTCGTCGCAGATATAATCCTCGAAGCTCACCGCCTCCTCGCCGATCGAGGTCGAGATGAGCTGCTTCATCGCGCGGTGGTTGCGCGCGAGCAGTTCGCCGGTGGCGGCGACGTAGCGATCCTCGCCGAACCGGTCCGCCATCTCCTGCACGCGCCGCGCTGCGACCCGGCACGAGGCGATCAGCGCGTTGAGATCGGCCGCGCACCAATCCGCCTTGCGCGACTGGTGCATGATCAGCCGGATCAGGTCGGCGTTGTAGACGCCCTTGGCGTAGATCTTCACGGGCGGGATGCGCACCCCCTCCTCGAAGATCGAGTGCGCGTCGATCGGCATCGATCCGGCGACCTTGCCGCCGATATCGGACTGGTGGCCGAACATCGCGGTGTAGGCGAGCAGCCGGCCATGGCGGTAGACGGGCAGCAGCACCATCCAGTCGTTCGAATGGCTGATCGCGCCCTCGACCGAATAGGGATCGGACATGAGGAACATATCGTCCTCCTCGATCGTGCCGTCGTAGCCGCGCAGGAAGCCGTCGATGAACGAGCCGAACTGGCCGACGATCATCCGCCCCTTGTGATCGGCGATCAGCGGGAAGGCGTCGCCCTGTTCGCGGATGCCCGGCGACATCGCGGTGCGCACCAGCGTCGCGTCCATCTCGATGCGCGCGTTGCGTAGCGCATTCTCGATCACCTCGAGCGTGACCGGATCGATCGACTGCGGCGCGAAGGGCGTGGAGTTCGTCTCGATGATCGTCGCGGGCATCTGTCGCTCCCTCAGGCCAGGTTGATGAGGATGTTGCCGACGCGGTCGACGATGCCGACGCAGTCGCCTTCGATCAGCGTGGTCGAATCCATCTCGATCACGATCGCGGGGCCGGGAATGGCATCGCCCTGTTCGAGCTTCGCGCGGTCGTAGATCACCGCCGGGCGGACCTCGCCGTTCAGCCACATCTCGTGATCGCGCAGCTTCGCCTGGGCGGGGTCGCCGTCGCCCTTGGGCAGCTCGGCGGCGGGCAGATCGAGCGCCTCGCCCATCGCCACCGCGCGCAGGTTTACCAGTTCGTGCGGCGTCGCCATGTTGAAGGTGAAGAGCCGCTTATGCTCCTCGTCGAAGCGCGAGGTGATGCCGGCGAGGCCGTCGCGCGCGAGCGTCTCGGCATCGATCGACAGCGCGACCTCGAAGGCCTGGCCCTCGTAGCGGACGTCGATCTCGAACAGGCTGCTGATCTCCGCGGCGGCGACGCCGTCGGCGAGCAGCTGCGCCTCGACCTGCGCGCGCATCTCGGCGAGGATCGCGAGCACCTCGGCCTGATCGGTGTCGGCGAAGCGCTTCGAGAAGGAGCGCGCGGTCTCGGTGCGCGTGCGCGTCGTCGCGTCGCCCAGCGCGCACAGCACGCCCGGCGAGACGGGTGACACCGCGGGCCACGATCCCATCAGCCGCGCGACAGCGTTGACGTGGAGCGGCCCCGCGCCGCCGAAGCCCATCAGCGCGAAGTCGCGGGGATCATAGCCCTGCTGCACCGAAATCATCCTGAGCGCGCCGAACATATTCTCGTTGACGATGTCGATGATGCCGCGCGCCGCCTCGAACAGCCCGATGCCGAGCGCGTCGGCGATGGTCTGCACCGCGGCCTTCGCGCCCTCGCGATCGAGCTTGAACGTGCCGCCGAGCAGCGCCTCGGGCAGATAGCCGAGCACGACGTTGGCGTCGGTGACGGTAGGCGCGATGCCGCCCTTGCCGTAGGCGACCGGCCCCGGCACCGCACCCGCCGATTGCGGGCCGACGCGCAGCGCCTTGGTGAGTTCTGGAACATAGGCGATCGATCCGCCGCCCGCGCCCACCGTCTTCACGTCGAGCGCCGAGGCGCGCACCGAGAGATGGCCGACCTCGGTGGTGCGCACGCGGCGCGCCTCCAGATTCTCGATCAGCGCGACGTCGGTCGAGGTGCCGCCCACGTCGAGCGTCAGGATGTTGCGGATGCCGCTGTTCTTGCCCACCCACAGCGCGCCGGTCACGCCGCCCGCGGGCCCCGACATCAGCAGCGACACCGGATGATGCTCGGACATTTCGGACGACATCAGCCCGCCGTCCGAGCGCAGCAGCGAAATCCGCCCCGCCATCCCGCTCTCGCGCAGCTTGGCGCGCAGGTTGCGGACGTAGCGGCCCACGACCGGCCGCACCGCGGCATTGGCGACCGTCGTCAGCGTGCGCTCATATTCCTGCATCTCGGGCAGGATTTCGTGGCTGAGCGAGATCGGCACGTCGGGCATGATCTCGGCGGCGATCTCCGCGACGCGGCGCTCGTGGACGCCGTTCAGATACGCGTTCATCAGCGAGACGGTCAGCGCCTCGACGCCATTGGCCTTGAGCTTCTCGAGCTGCGCGCGGATGTCGGCGTCGTCGACGGGCGCGATCTCGTTGCCGCGCGCGTCGAGCCGGCCCCTGATTTCGAACGTGTCGATCAGTGCCGCCAGCGGCTCGGGCTTGGGCCAAATGATCCAGCCGGCGAGCCCGCCGGGCACGAAGCTGCGCGCGATCTGCATGATCTGCCGGTAGCCGGTGGTCACGATCAGCCCGACGCGCGCACCCTTGCCCTCGAGCACCGCGTTGGTGGCGACCGTGGTGCCGTGGAGGAACACCTCGACGTCGGCGGGCGCGATCCCCGCCTTGTCGCAGATCGCGGTGACGCCGGTCAGGATGCCGATCGAGCTGTCGGCGGGCGTCGACGGCGTCTTGTGCCGCCAGAACGCGCCCGATCCCTCTTCGAGCAGCAAGAGATCGGTGAAGGTGCCGCCGACGTCGACGCCGAGACGATAGGCCATGTCAGTGCTCCGCATGCTGTGCGCCGGTGGGAAAACCCCCGGCCTGCGCGACCATCGAGGGAAGTTGCTTGTTCATCACACCGGCGAACCAGTGGTTCGCCTCGATCAGTCGCGCGAGATCGAGCGAGGTCGCGACCCCGGCACGCTCGAGCAGGTAGACCACGTCTTCGGTGGCGACGTTGCCCGCCGCCCCCGGCGCGAAGGGGCAGCCCCCGAGCCCGCCGAGCGACGCGTCGATCGTCGCGGCCCCGGCCTGGACGGCCGCCCAGACGTTAGCGAGGCCGGTGTTGCGCGTGTCGTGGAAATGGCAGCGGACCGGCAGCGGGAAGATCGCCTCGCGCACGCGGCCGACCAGATCGGAGACCTGCGGCGGCACCGCGACACCGATCGTATCGGCAAGCGCGATCTCGCGTGGCTGTGCATCGGCGAGGCGCTTGGCCATCTCGACGACATGATCGGGCGAGACCTCGCCTTCGAACGGACAGCCGAACGCGGCGCCTATCGTGACCTGCCCGCGGCGTCCGGCGGCGTGCGCCAGCTCGACGATGTCGCGCGCGCCTTCGACCGACCCGGCGCTGGTCTGGCCCTGGTTGCGCATCGCGAAGCTGTCGGTCGAAACGCAGACCGCGCCGAGTTCGTCGAGCGTCGTCGCCAGCGCGCGCTCGGCGCCGCGGCGGTTGAGCACGAGGCCGATATAGACGACGTCGTCGCGCGCCGGCAGCCTGGCGAGCACCGCCTCGGCGTCCGCCATCTGCGGCATCCTGCGCGGATTGACGAAGCTCGCAACCTCGATGCGGCGCGCGCCGGCGTCGATCGCGCGCGCGATCAGCGCGAGCTTGTCGGACGTCGCCACGACGAGGCTTTCGTTCTGGAGGCCGTCGCGCGGCCCGACCTCGACGATTTCGATGCTCGGCACGACGCATGGTCCCTTTGCTGGCGGACTCGATCGGCCGCTGCGGGTGTGCCGAATGTGTAACCGGTTCGTCCGGGTCCCGATCGTGCGGAAGCGAACTTCATCGCCAGGCGAACGGATATTCCCGCGGAGCGAGTATCAGCGCGCGGCGGCGGCGAGGCCTTGCAGATGCGCGATCACCTCCGCCTCGCTGACGACGTCGGCATATTTCGCGTTCATGTCGAACAGGTTGGCCTCGTGCGGCCCGGCATGACGGTCGCCGACGGCCTCGGCGACGACGGCGGTGCGGAAGCCGTGCGACATCGCATCGACGCAGGTCGCGCGGATGCAGCCGCTCGTCGTGACGCCGGTCAGCAGCACGCCGTCGATCCCCAACGAAGTAAGCGTCGAGGCGAGCGAGGTGCCGAAGAAGGCGCTGGGATATTGCTTCGAGATCACCAGTTCGTCGGGATAGGGCTCAAGTCCCTCGGGCCACGCGCCCATCGGGCTGCCGCTGAGGAAATAGCGCAGCGGCTTGGCCTTTTCGAAGAAGCGTCCGCCGTCGATCGCCAATGGATGATAGACGACGTTGGTGAGGATCACCGGGATGCCCGCGGCGCGCGCCGCCGCGCGGACCCGCAGCGCCGAGGCCAGCGTCTCCTCGACGCCCGAATAGAGATCGCAGGCGGGATCGAAATAACCCTCGACGAAATCGACGAGGATCAGCGCGAGCCGATCGCCGAACCCGACGCGCTTGCCGTAGGCGCGCTCGTAATTGGCCTTGAGGTCTTCGGTCATGCGGTGGGTCCTCCATAGAGCCAGGGCTGGTCGCGCCGTTGCCACGCTTCGAAGCGATCGACGCCGTCCCCGGCGCGCGCGACGACGGTGTCGATCTCATCCCAACCGTTGAGCAGGCGCTGCCTGGCGGATTCGACGACGTCGAAGCCGCGCCAGTCGTCGCCGTGTCCGATGCGTTGCGCGGGCAGATCGACGGTCAGCGCGCCATTTTCGGCGAGCTTCGCCAGCGCGGCGATCTGATCCGGCGCCATGCGGATCGTCAGCACGCCGTTGCGCAGGCAATTGGCGGCGAAGATCTCGCCGAAACTCTCGGCGACGACGCAGGCGATGCCGGCGTCGGCGAGCGACCACACCGCCTGCTCGCGGCTCGATCCGCAGCCGAAGTCGCGGCTGGCGAGCAGGATGCGCGCGCGCGCCGCCATCGCCGGATCGATCGGATTGGACAGCGGCGTGCCGTCGCCCGCGAAGCGCCGATCGTGGAACAGATATTGCCCGAGCCCCGCCTTCTCCATCAGCAGCAGGAAGCGCGCGGGGAAGATCACGTCGGTGTCGATGCGGTCCTCGAACAGCGCGAGCACGGGTGAGGTGACGGTCACGAACGGCGTCACGCGGCGCAACCCAGTTCGGCGACATCGACGAGATGTCCGGTCACCGCGGCGGCCGCGGCCATCGCCGGGCTCAGAAGATGCGTGCGGCCGCCGCGGCCCTGCCGACCCTCGAAATTGCGGTTCGAGGTCGAGGCGCAGCGCTCGCCGGGCGACAGCCGGTCGTCGTTCATCGCGACGCACATCGAACAGCCCGCCTCGCGCCATTCGAAGCCGGCGTCGCGGAAGATGCGGTCGAGCCCCTCGGCCTCGGCCTGGCGCTTGACCGCGGTCGATCCCGGCACGACCAGCGCGCGCGTGCTGCCCGCGACGCGGCGCCCGCGCGCGATGTCGGCCGCTTCGCGCAGATCCTCGATCCGGCCGTTGGTGCACGAGCCGATGAACACGTGATCGACGGCGACGTCGGCAAGCGCGGTGCCTGGCTGCAGGTCCATATAGGCGAGGCTGCGGACGCGCTGCGCGCGTGCGGCTTCGGTCGGCGCGTCGTCGGGATGCGGCACGCGACCGGTGATCGATACGACGTCCTGCGGGCTGGTGCCCCAGGTGACCTGTGGCGTCAGCATCGAGACGTCGATCGCGAGACGCGTGTCGAAGTCCGCATCGTCGTCGCTCGGCAACGCGCGCCAATGGTCGAGCGCCGCATCCCAATCGGCACCGGCTGGCGCATAGGGACGGCCCTCCAGCCAGGAAAACGTCGTCTCGTCGGGCGCGATCAGGCCGACGCGCGCGCCGGCTTCGGTCGACATATTGCAGAGCGTCATCCGCGCCGCCATCGACATCGCCGACACCGCAGCGCCGCGATATTCGATCGCGTGGCCGTTCGCCAGGCCGATCCCGAAGCGGCCGATCATGTACAGCGCGACATCCTTCGCGCCGACCCAGCGCGGCAGCACGCCGTCGATCCGCATCTCCATGGTCTTCGCGCGCTGCTGCACGAGACACTGCGTCGCGAGCACGGTCGCGCAGTCGCTTGCACCGATCCCGATCGCCAGCGCGCCGAACGCGCCGTGCGTCGTGGTATGGCTGTCGCCGCACGCGAGCGTGATCCCAGGCAGCGTGAAGCCCTGCTCGGGTCCGATGACATGGACGATGCCCTGCCGCGCGTCGTCGAGCGCGATCTGCGGCAGGCCGAAGTCGTGCGCGTTCTTGGCGAGCGCAGCGACCTGCGCCGCCGCCAGCCCCGATAGCGCCTCGCTGCGTCCGTCGGTCGGCACGGCATGATCGGGCACGGCGAGATGCGTTTCCGGACGCCGCGCGGCGCGCCCGCGTTCGCGCATCGTCACGAAGGACTGATGCGTGCTCACCTCCTGCAGCAGATGCCGATCGATGTAGATCAGCGCCGAATCGTCGCCCAGATCGGCGACGAGATGCTGCTCCCACAGCTTGTCGTAGAGCGTGCGACCCGCCACCGGCGTCAATGCTCCTCCAGCAAGCGGCCGAAGCCGGCGACGCGATCGGTGATTCCATTGGCGCGGAGGGCGTGCCAGTAGGTCGCGGTGTTGATCGCGATCACCGGCTTGCCCAGCCACAGCTCGGCGGCGGCGGCGAGGCGGATCGCCGACAGATTGGTGCCGACCTGGATCAGCGCATCGACATCGTCTCCGTCGAGCGCGCGGAAGGTGTCGCGCAGCCGGGCCGGAGTGACCTCGGCGATCGACGTCCACGACGGGCATTGCAGCGGCGTGTCGCGCACCGTCTCATAGCCATGATCGGACAGGAAATTGGCGACCTCGGCATTGGCGGTCGGGTAATAAGGCGAGAGGAACGCGATCTTCTTCACGCCACCATACGCGGCAAGCGACGCCGCGGTCGCCTCCGAGCCGGTCGAGACGCCGAGCCCGGAGACCTCCTCGACATTCCTGCGCCATTTCAGCGCGCCCTCGGCGCCGCCGAAGAAGGTGACCGCGGACATGCCCATCACCAGATAGTCGGGCGCGCAGGTGAGCACACCGCGCACCGCCTCGATCGTGTTGGCGCTGATCTCCCACGCGCCCGCCATGAAGCTCTCGTTCGAGACCGCCTTGGCGTTGTCGACGACGATCCGGCTATAATGGTTGGTGACGCCGTGCGGACGAAGATCGTCGAAATCGGGCTGCACGACCGTGTTGGTCGAAGGGCCCAGCACACCGAATTTGTATCGGTAGCCGAGCACATCGGCATTGCGGCGCTCGGTCGCTACAGGGCCGGTCACTGGACGGCCGCCGCTTCTTCGAGGCTCTGGAACATCGCCTGGCGCATCAGATATTGCCGGCGCAGATCGGGATCGGCGTGAATCGTCTCCATCCGTTCGCGCCGCAGCCGGCTCGCTTCGCCTGGCCCCTGCTCCATCAGCGCCATATTCTCGATCGTCTGCGCCTGGATGAAGCTCTTGGTCACGGTGCGGCGCTGGCGATCGAACAGGCCGAGCAGATCGGGGCTGCCGTCCTTGCGCAGGATCGTCCACAATTTCTCGGTGAGGTTCCACGCATCGTGGACGCCGCTGTTCATCCCGAAGCCGCCGAGCGGATTGTTGAGATGCGCGGCGTCGCCGACGATCATCTGTCGCCCCTTCACGAAGGTCTCGGCGACGCGCTGGTGGACGCGGTAGATGGTGCGATGCTCGGTGACGACGGGGATGTCGCCGACGATGCGGCTGAACACCTCGGCCGCCTTCTCGTCGGAGGTCAGCCACTCGTTGGTCTCGCTGCCCGCCGCCGGCACCAGCACGCGCCACAGCGTCGGCACGCGGAGCAATACCAGCCACTCCTTGGGGTCCGAGATATAGTTCACATAGGCGAGGTTGGGCACCACCTCCTCAATCGGGAAGGCGGTCGACAGGCTGACGAATTTCTCTTCGTAGGTGAAACCCTCGAAGCCGATGCCCAGGCCCTTGCGCACCGCGGAGCGCGATCCGTCGGCGCCGATCAGGAATTTCGCCGCGACCTCGAATTGCTCGCCGTCCTGCTCGAAGGTGGCGACGACGCCTTCGCCGTCCTCGGTCGCGGAGACGAAGCGCGCGCCGAACCGCAGCTCGACATTGGGCTCGTCGGCGATGCGCTCGGCGAGCAGGGTCGCCATATAATATTGCTCGCACTGCAGCCGGTACGGGAATTTGGTGCGATCGGAGAGTTCGGTCAGGTCGAACGCGAGCGTGTGGGCGGTCTGGCGGTCGCGGACGTGATAGACCGGCGCCTTGAGCCCCTGCGTGATCAGTGGCTCGGCCGCGCCGAGTTCGTCGAGCATCTCAATCGTGGCGGGATGGAAGGTCGAGGCGCGAAGATCGTGCGCGCAGGAGACCTGTTCCTCGCATAGCATGACGCCGATCCCCATCGATGCGAGACGCGCGGCGGCGATGGTGCCGACGGGGCCGGCGCCCACGACCAAGACCTCGACTTTGCGCATCTTTCCTCCAATTTCGACGAGCCCCACTGCGCAGAGGCCATCGCATCGGCGGTGACGGCTGCGAACCGCCTTGCGTCGCTTTCGTCGCCTAGCGAACGGCATCGTCACCCCGCTCGCTTGACACCCCGTCCGTCGCGGGGGAGCATCGCTGCCATGGCGCCGCATTCCAAAGCCGATGGTGAGAAGGATCACTCGATCCGCGCGATCTCGCGCTGCATCGCCGTGTTGCAGGCGATCAACCGCAGCGGTGCGCTCAGCCTCACCGAGATCGCGCAGAGCGCCGACATCCCCCACCCGACGGCGACGCGGATCATCAAGACGCTGATCGACGAGGGGCTGGTCGAGCAGGA
The DNA here is from genome assembly GCA_964247655.1 of uncultured Sphingomonadaceae bacterium. Lineage (GTDB taxonomy): Bacteria > Pseudomonadota > Alphaproteobacteria > Sphingomonadales > Sphingomonadaceae > Solisphingomonas. The sequence continues at coordinate 22,038 of CAXTVK010000012.1, forward strand.
GCCCGCGCGCAAACGCTATCGGCCGACCGCGCTCATCCAGACGCTGTCGTGCGGCTTTCAGAACCACGATCGGCTGGTCAGCACCGCGCGGCCGCACATCACGCGGCTGACCCAGCTGATCGACTGGCCGATCAGCCTCGTCACGCGCGTCGGCCAGGCGATGGTGGTGCGCGATTCGACGAGCACGCAGACTTCGCTGACCTTCACCAACTATTATCCCGGCTGGCAGGTGCCGCTGTTGCCGTCCGCCTCGGGACGCGTCTATTTCGCCTATGCGCCGCCCGAGGAGCAGCAGGAGTTGCTCAAGCAGTACCGCGTCCACCAGCAGGGCGTCGACAATCTGACGCTGCGCGAGTTCGAGAGCGGCGAGGCGGTCGCGAAGATCCGCGAGCAAGGCTATGCGGTGGTCTCGCGCACGCATTATTCGGCCAATCCCGGCCGGACGTCGTCGATCGCGGTGCCGCTGTTCGAGGGGCCCAAGCTGCTCGGCTCGCTCGCGCTGATCTTCTTCGCCAATGCGGTGCCGGTATCGGACGCGATCCGCCGCTTCCTGGGGCCGCTCAGCGATGTCGCCGACACGATCAGCCGCGAGATGACCGAGACCGGCTTGGTCGCCAGCTAAACCGCTTTCTTCGCCAGCCGACGACCGTGGTCGCGGCAATTGATGCCCGACCCGACATCGCTAGCACCGCTCCGAACGCGCTTCGGCGCGACAGCAAGGCGCGGAGACGACATGGCCGATCCCAGACTAGCCGCCATGGTGCGCGCGGGCGACATCGTCGTCGCACCCGGGGTGCAGGACATGATTACCGCGGTGATCGCCAACGATATCGGCTTCGACGCGGTCTATGGCACGGGCTACTGGCTGACCGCGTCGGCCTACGGCCTGCCCGATGCCGGCATCGCCTCGGTGACACAAATGACCGACCGGATGGCGACGCTGGTCGCGACGTCCGACGCGCCGGTGATCGCCGACGCCGACACGGGCTATGGCGGGCTGCTCAACGTCCATCACACCGTCCGCGCCTACGAGGCGGCGGGCGTCAGCGTGATCCAGATCGAGGATCAGATATTTCCCAAGAAATGCGGACACACGCCGAACAAACGGATCGTGCTCGTCGGCGAGATGGTCGAGAAGATCAGGGTCGCGTGCGACGCGCGGAGCAGCGCCGATTTCCTCGTCGTCGCGCGCACCGACGCGATGCAGAGCGAGGGGCTCGACGGGGTGATGCGTCGGCTCGAAGCCTATGCGGCGGCGGGTGCCGACATCCTCTTCCCCGAGGCGCTGGACAGCGAAACCGAGATGCGCAAGGTCTGCGCCGCGCTCGACACGCCGATGATCGCCAACATGGCATCGGGCGGAGTCACGCCGATCCTGACCGCAGCACAACTCGCCGACATCGGCTTCGGTCTGGCGATCTTCCCTGCGCTCACCAGCCTCGCCGCCGCCGCCGCCTCGCATGCCGTGCTGAGCCTGCTCAAGGCGCAGGGCGACGGCAGCGGCGGCGACACGCCGCTGTTCGACTTCAAGCGCTTCTGCTCGCTGATCGGGTTCGAGGATGTGTGGGCGTTCGAGCGCAAATGGGCGTCCGCCGACGCGGTGTGATCCCAGTTCGATTTTCAGGGAGTGCAGTTACATGGCGCAATGGCTCAAGCGCGGCGCGACCGCGGAAGCGAAGGCGGCGACCAACCGTCAGGTCCGCGATACGGTCGAAGGCATCCTCGCCGATATCGAGGCGCGCGGCGACGATGCGGTGCGCGACCTGTCAATCCGCTTCGATACATGGGATCGCGACAGCTACCGGCTGACCGATGCCGAGATCCAGGCGTGCATCGACACGCTGAGCCGCCAGGATATCATCGACATCGAGTTCGCGCAGACGCAGGTGCGCAACTTCGCGCGGATCCAGCGCGAGTCGATCCGCGACGTCGAGGTCGAGACGCTGCCCGGCGTCGTGCTGGGGCATAAGAACCTGCCGCTGAACGCCGCAGGCTGCTACGTGCCCGGCGGCAAATATCCGCTGCTCGCCTCCGCGCATATGTCGGTGATCACCGCCAAGGTAGCGGGCGTGGCGCGCGTGGTTACCTGCGCGCCGCCGTTCAACGGCAAGCCCGCCCCCGCGATCGTCGCGGCGCAGGCGATGGCGGGCGCCGACGAGATCTACTGCCTCGGCGGCATCCAGGCGGTCGCCGCGATGGGGCTGGGCACGCAGTCGATCGCGCCGGTCGATATCCTCGTCGGGCCGGGCAACGCCTTCGTCGCCGAGGCCAAGCGACAGCTGTTCGGGCGCGTCGGCATCGACCTGTTCGCGGGGCCCACCGAGACGCTGGTGATCGCCGACGAGATCGGCTGCGACGGCGAGCTGGCGGCGACCGATCTGCTAGGGCAAGCCGAGCACGGGCCGGACAGCCCCGCGATCCTGCTCACCACCTCCGAAAAGCTCGCGCGCGAGACGATGTCGGAGATCGAGCGGCTGCTCGGGATCCTCCCCACTGCCGACATCGCGCGCAAGGCCTGGGAAGCGTATGGCGAGGTGATCGTCGCCGAGGACGATGCCGAGATGGTCCGCATCGCCGACGAGATCGCCTCCGAGCACGTCCAGGTGATGACCGCCGACCCGAATTATTTCCTCGAGCGCATGACCAACTACGGCGCGCTGTTCCTCGGTGCGCGCACCAACGTGTCGTTCGGCGACAAGGTGATCGGCACCAACCACACGCTGCCGACGCGCAAGGCGGCGCGCTATACCGGCGGGCTGTGGGTCGGCAAGTTCATCAAGACCTGCACCTATCAGCGCGTGACGACCGACGAGGCCTCCGCGATGATCGGCGAATATTGCAGCCGGCTCTGCGCGCTCGAGGGCTTTGCCGGGCACGGCGAGCAGGCCAATATCCGCGTGCGCCGCTACGGCCACCGCGACGTGCCCTATGCGGGGCGGGCCGAGCCGCTTATCGCCGCCGAATGACCGCGCTTCCTACCACGCCGAGCTTCCGTCTCGATGGCCATCGCGCGGTCGTGACGGGGGCAGGTCGCGGCATCGGGCTTGCGGCCGCGGCGGCGCTTGCCGAGGCGGGCGCAACGGTAACTTTGGTGGCACGGTCGCTCGGCGAGATCGAGGCGGGGGCGCAGGCGATCCGCGACGCAGGTGGCACGGCCGAAGCGGCGGTGCTCGACGTCTCCGACCTCGGCGCGGTCGCCGCCTTCTTCACCGATCGCGCGGCGTTCGACATCCTCGTCAACAACGCCGGCACCAATCGCCCGATGCCGATGTGGGATGCGAGCGAGGCGGATTACGACGCGGTGCTCGATCTCAACGTCAAAAGCGCCTTCTTCGTCGCGCAAGGCTGCGCGAAGCGGATGATCGCCGACGGCATCGCGGGCAGCCTAATCCACATGGGCTCGCAGATGGGGCATGTCGGCGGACCCGGGCGCTCGCTCTACTGCGCGTCCAAATGGGCGCTCGAGGGGATGAGCAAGGCGTTCGCGCTCGATCTCGCATCATACCGCATCCGCTCGAACACGATCGCGCCGACCTTCATCGAGACGCCGCTGACCAAGCCCTATTTCGAGGATGCCGCGTTCAAGGCGTCGGTGCTGTCGAAGATCAAGCTCGGCCGGGTGGGTACGGTCGAGGATCTGATGGGCGCGATCCTGTTCCTCGCCGCGCCCGCCTCGGCGCTGATGACGGGGACGAGCCTCGTCGTCGATGGCGGCTGGACCGCCGACTGATCACAATATCCTGGGCACCGCCTGCACGTCGGTGACCGATTGCCGCACTGCGACTTCCCAGCCCAGATCGTCGTCCCAGTTCTTGGCGACGAAGCGTCGGCCGTTCCAGGCCGTCGACTTGTCCGACGCCAGCCACAGCGCCGGCGGGACGACGATGTCGGCCAGCAGCAGTCCGTCGAGCCGGCCCTCCTCGCCGCCGCTGCCTAGCCCGGCACGAAAACCCGGGATCGCGCGCTTGCCGACGTCGCCCGGTATCAGCGCGGTGTCGCTCGCGCCGCCGGGCAGCAGGCCATTGACCGTGACTCCGCTTCCTTCCAGATCGCGCGCCCAGATCACCGTGCTCGCCTCGAGCGCGGCCTTGGTCGCGCCGTAGGGGCCGCGACCGCTGACCGTCATCGTCGGCCGCGAGGTCAGGAAATTGACGATCCGCCCGAACTTTTGCGCGATCATCCCGCGCACCACCGCCTGCGCCATCAGGAAGGGGCCGATGACATTGGTCGTCACCAGCCGCCTATAGCCCTCCGGATCGGACTCCCAGAACGGCGCCAGCGCGACCCGGTCGAAGCGGGTCAGCGCTTCCGACGGACTGCGTGCGGCATTGTTCATCAGCACGTCGATGCCGCCGAAGCGCTCCTCGGCGAACCGCGCCACCCGCGCGCAATCCTCGATGAGCGAGACGTCGGCGACCAGCCCTACGCAGCAATCCGGCGCGATCCTGTTCGCGTCGTCCACCGTCCGCTGCAGTTCGTCGGGGCTGCGCGAGGCGGTGAGCACCAGCCGCGCGCCCTGCGCCGCGAACGCCAGCGCCATCTCGCGACCGAAGCCGCGTCCGCCGCCGGTGATCAGGATGCGGCGTCGTTCGATCGATGGATAATGCGCCATGGTCTCGCCCCGTTCAGAGCTGGAGGAAGGGATCGGCACGATCGTTGAGCGGCTCGCAGCCGTCGGCGGTGATCAGCCACAGATCCTCGAGATGGACGGTGCCGCCCATGTCGGTCTGGAGGATCGGGCAATCGACGCTGAGCACCATATTCTCTTCGATCAGATGATCGGCCTTCGCCATGTGCTCGGCATCGTCCTTGAAGGCCTCGTCGGTATGGAAGAGGCCGACGCTGTGCGGTGACGACGGCGTCGCGACATCGAAGCCAGCCGCGGCGACCGCGTCGCGGCCGATGCGCATCACGTCCGAATAGCGCAGCCCCGGCCGCAGCGCGTTCGCCACCGCCTCGTTCGCGCTGATCGCCGCGTCCATCGCGCGGCGCAGCGCGGGCTGCGGCGTGCCGACGAAGACGGTGCGCCCGTAGTCGCCATGATAGCCGGCATAGCTCGCCACCGCGTCGATCTGGAACGCACGGCCGTCGCGGATCAGGCCGTCGCGCTGGCGATAGGCGGTGTTGTCGATCGACACGAAGAGCGGGATGCCGCCGCGGCGCCCGGTCTCGGAGAAGAAGGCGCAGCGGAGTTGTTCGTACGTACCGCCCTGCGCCATCGCGAGGACCGCTGCGCGCGCCGCCTCGGCATTGCTGTGCGCGGCATGGCGCATCAGGCCGATCTCGGCGGGCGACTTGATCATGCGGATGCGCCGGAGCAGCGGCTCGGCCGATCGGGTGGCGAAATTGGCTCCCAGGAACGACGCGGCGAGCAGGCCGTCGACCGCGATCCGCCCGCCCGGCACCATGCCCGCGAGCGCGTCGCGCAATGCCGCGGCCTGGTTCGGATAGGCCGGCCGCGACTCGAGCAGGCCGAGCGTCGATGCGCGGGTCGCGCGCTCGAACGGATCGGGTGCACCGTCCGGTGCCGATCGGAAGAACGTGGGCGGCGCCGCGGCACCTTCAACGTCTCCGTGCGGCGCGGTGTAGAGCAGGATCTGCAACGGGCTGTCTGCAGGCGTGTCGTCGATATCGAAGAAATAATGCAGAAACTGCGCGGTGATCAGTATCACGGGCTGCGTGCGGTCCGCGGGCACCACCGCAAGCGCGGTACCGAGCTGACCCATCGCAACGGTCTGCGGCCAAAAACCCGTAGCATGATAAATGTTGGTCGTGTCGGCGAGCACGAGCGATGCGACGCCGAACTCGGCGAGCACAGCCTCGGCGCGATCGCGGTTCATCAGCGGTGTGGGCAGGCTCATCACGGTTCTTTCGGCAGCGGACGCGTCGCCGTAGATCGCCCGCGGTGGAGGAGAAGGGAGAGACGGCCGATTCTTCGCCAGATGATGAAAGCTGGCGTTAACCTATGAGGTCTGCGTCAGTTCCATTACACCTGGGTTATAGTAGCTCGAACGAGAGTAGCGGAATGACCGACCTGATTGTCGCCAGCCTGATCGATGGGAGCCGGGTCGCCGGCAACGACGGTCATCTGATGCCGATCGTCAATCCCGCCGACGAAACCAGCGTCTGCCTGCTGCGCGAGGCGGATCGCGACGAGGTCGATCTCGCGGTGCGATCCGCCCGCCGCGCCTTCCCGGCCTGGGCCGCGATGGGCACCGACCAGCGCAATACCATCCTCTACGCGATCTGCGACAAGCTGATGGCGCATGCCGAGGAGCTCGCGCAGCTCGAGGTGCGTACCACCGGCCTGACGCTGATCGGCGTGCGCCACCATGCCGCGCGCGCCGCCAGCAATTTCCGCGCCTTCGCCGAGATCGCGAGCACGCTGTCGGGGGAAACCTATTCGCAGACGCCCAACTACCTCACCTACGTGACGCGCGAGGCGAAGGGCGTCGCCGCGCTGATCGCGCCGTGGAACGCGCCGCTGGCGCTCGCCTCGATGCGCGTCGCGACCTGCATCGCGTTCGGCAACACCTGCGTACTCAAACCCTCCGAATATACGCCGCTGTCGATATACCGGATGGTCGAGCTGATGCATGAGGCGGGGCTGCCCGAAGGCGTCGTCAATCTCGTCAACGGCCGCGGCGCCGTCACCGGCGAGGCGCTCGTCTCGCACCCCGAGATCGACATGATCGGCTTCACCGGCGGATCGGCGACGGGCCGCTCGATCATGTCGAGCGCGGGGCGCAACCTCAAGCCGGTGATCCTCGAACTCGGCGGCAAGTCGGCGGCGATCGTCGGCCCCGATGCCGATCTCGATCTCGCGCTCGACGGCACGCTGCTCGGCATCTACGCCAACAACGGCCAGCAGTGCCTCGCCGGATCGCGCATCCTGGTGCACCGCTCGATCGCGGACCGCTTCATCGCCGACTTCGTCGCGCGGACCAAGCAGATCCGCATCGGCGATCCGATGCTGCCGACGACCGAGCTCGGCCCGCTCGCCTTCGCGCAGCACCGCGACCGCGTGCTGTCGTTCGTCGATGTCGCGCACAGCGACGGCGCGCAGCTGCTCACCGGCGGCGGCGCACCCGCGGGGCTCGACAAGGGCTTCTACCTCGATCCGATCGCTGTGCTGGCACCGTCGAACGCGGCGGCGGTCTGCCAGCAGGAGATATTCGGCCCATTCGCGACCTTCGTCATCTACGACGAGATCGAGGATGCGATCCGGATCGCCAACGATTCGGATTTCGGGCTGGTCGCCTACGTGTGGACCGGCAGCATTGCCACCGCGATGCAGTGCAGCCGTGGCATCCGCGCCGGCACGATCTGGATCAACACGCCGATGATGCGCGAGCTTCGCGCGCCGTTCGGCGGCTTCCGGGAATCGGGGGTCGGCCGCGACGGCGCGAAGAGCAGTGCGGATTTCTTCACGGAGATGAAGACCACGAGCATTCCCATCCTGCCCCTGACGCTACAGCGACTGGGACTGAACCCTTAGACGATCGTCCAATACGACGACCTTATTGTCGAACCTTCAAGGCGTTTTCCATTTAACGGAAATGTCGACGGATAACTGTCGCCATGAATGTCGTGCGATGCGCGATATCCCGGGATGAAGACGCCGCATGAATACGCTAGGCGGATCACTGGCGATACGGAGACGGTGACTAGCGGCACGACTTTCATAAGGGGAAATTCAATGCGTCGCCTTGTTTACAGCTATCTTGCGAGTTGTGCTTTCCTGTTGCCGAGCATCGTTCACGCAGAGACGGCCGTGGCGGCACCCGCCGCGACCGAAACGGCCGAGACGCCGCTTCCCGAAGGCGCGATCGTGGTCACCGCGGAGCGCCGCGTCGGCAATCTCGAGACGACGCCGATCTCGGTCAGCGCGTTCGACAGCAAGATGCTGCAGGGCCTGCAGATCCACCGCACGAGCGACCTGATGCGCGCCGTGCCCAGCCTCGTCGTGGCGCAGGGCACCGTCGATCCCACCACGCTCACCATCTTCATGCGCGGCGCCGGGCAGAATGCCGGCACCTGGCTCGGCTTCGAATCCGCGGTCGGCATGTATGTCGACGACACCTTCTATGCGCGGCTGACCGGCGCCAATCTCGATCTCGCCGATCTGGAACGCGTCGAAGTGCTGCGCGGCCCGCAGGGCACGCTCTACGGGCGCAACACCCTCGTCGGCGCGATCAAATATATCACCAAGAAGCCCAGCGACACCGCGTTCGGCGATTTCAGCGGCGAGTATGGCACCGACAATCTCGCACGCTTCAAGGGCACCGTCTCGACCCCGATCTCCAAGGATTGGGCCGTGCTGCTCACGGGCAACTACTTCCACCGCGACGGCCATTTCGACAATCTCGCGCGCAACGACAAGAATTACGGCGACCGGACCGAATATGGCACGCGCGCCGCGATCAAATATATCGGCGACAGCGCCTTCGGCCTGATCGCGACCGGCTTCTATTCGCGCGCCAACAGCGCCGGATCGGTCGGCATCGAGACCAGCCCGCAGACGCTCCAGCCCGCCTCGCCCGGCTTCTACGACGTCGTCGGCCCGAACGACGGCTTCGCCCGTTCGCGCAATTGGGGCGGCGACGTGACCGCCTCGTGGAAGGGCGACAATATCGAGATCAAGTCGATCACCGCCTATCTGGGCGGCACCGAGACGTTCAGCAACGACGTCACCAGCGGGCTCGCCACCAACAATGCCACCAACGGCTACCAGCTCGGCTTCAACGTCATCGACTCGCATTCCCGAGATCACGAGATCACCCAGGAATTGCAGGCGCTCGGCGACGCCTTCGACGGCAAGCTGAACTATATCGGCGGCCTCTATTATTTCCACGAATCCGGCACGCAGGTCCGCCAGGACAATATCGGCGCGATCCACACGCTCCCGCAGACCGTGACGCCGACGACCAACAGCTATTCGGCTTATGGTCAGGCCACCTACAACTTCACCGATCGCCTCTCGGCGGTCGCCGGCCTGCGCTACACCAACGAGACCAAGACGATCAGCGGCCGCACCGAGACCTCGACGACGAGCGGGGTCTACGCGCCGCTCGACGGCAAGATCAAGGCGCACGCCTTCACGCCAAAGTTCGGCATCAACTGGAAGGCGAGCGACTCCTGGTACTTCTACGCCAGCGTCTCGCGCGGCTTCCAGGGCGGCGGCTTCAACTATCTGGCGCTCGCCAACCCGGTCGCGTTCGAGACCAGCTTCAAGCCGGAAACCGTCTGGGCCAAGGAGATCGGCGTCAAGAAGACGATCTTCGATCGCCACGGCCACATCAATCTCGCCTTCTACCGCAACGATTTCGACGACATCCTAACCAGCCAGGTGGTGGCCGCCACCGGCACCAGCCTGACCCAGAATGCCGGCAAGGCGCGCGTCCAGGGCCTCGAGGGCGAGGCGCAGTACAGCCCCGCCAAGGGGCTGAGCCTGTTCGGCACCTTCGCGTGGAGCGACGACAAGTACACGCACATCAATCCGCTGTCCGATGCGGCGAAGGCGGGCGCGACGCATATCCCCAACGTGCCGACCTGGCAGTATGACTTCGGCGGCAGCGGCGACATTCCGGTCGGCCCGGGCAACGCGCTGTTCGGTGCGGACTACAGCTTCATGGGATCGCGCTATCTGGGGGGCACCAACGCGCCGATCACCAAGCTCGACGCGCACCATCTGCTGAACGCCTATGTCGGCTTCCGCCCCGAAGGCAGCCGCATCGAATTCAAGGTCAACGCATCGAACCTGCTCAAGGAAAAATACTTCGTCTACGGCAACACCTACGGCACGATCGGCATCCGCGATCCCGGCGAGCCGCAGACGATCACGGGCAGCATCACCTACAGCTTCTGATCCCGCGAGCGGGCAGCGCCCCGGCGCTGCCCGCCGTGACATATGACGACGCCGCCCGGTGCCAACGCCTGTCGGTGCCGGGCGATCGCTTTTCGACGACGATCCGACGAGCGCGCGATACGCGACGGCACGGCACGTGGTAGCGAGGCCGCCGTCGTCGACAGGCGAGGATTCACGCACCCGTCGTGGCGATCGAGCGACGGCGTGATAGCCTTCCCGCCGAAGAGCAAGGAGGCGTCCGGTTTTGCGCAGCGAACAGTCCGATCCCGACGCCCTCTCGCACTTCGAGGAACTACGCCGGGGGTGGCGTCCGCTGGTCGCGTGCAGCGTCGGCGTCGGCTTCGGCCTGTCGCCGATCCCGCCCTACACCGCCGGCATCTTCGCGACCGCACTGCACAGTCAGTTCGATTGGCCGCGCGGGGAGATACTCGGCGCGATCATGCTGCTCACCGGTGCGCTGGTGCTGCTCGGCTCGACCGTCGGCCGGCTGACCGATCGCTTCGGCGCGCGCAAGGTGGCGATCGGCTCGACGATCGGGCTCAGCGTGTCGATCGCGCTGATGTCGACGATCAGCGCGAACATCCTGAGCTTCTACGCCTGCTGGGCGCTGATGGCGGTGGTCGCGCTCGGCACCTTGCCGATGACCTACGCCAAGGTGATCACCGGCTGGTTCGACAGCGCGCGCGGGCTGGCGCTGGGCATCTGCCTCGCGAGCACGGGCGTCACCGGCGCGCTCTTCCCCTTCTATCTCAACTGGATGATCGGCGCGTTCGGCTGGCGGGTGGCCTATCTCGGGCTCGCGGCGCTGCCGATGCTGATCGCGCTGCCGATCCTGCTGCTGTGGCTGAGGGAACCGATCGCCGCGGCGACGGCCGTCACCGTCAAGCTCGTCGAGGGCTTCTCGGTTCGCGAGGCGCTCCGGCAATATCGTTTCTGGGCGAGCGCGCTCGGCGGCCTGGCACTGGGCGCGGCGACCGGCGGGCTGATGCCCAACCTGTTTCCGCTGCTGACCGAGAACGGCTTTCCGACCGCGGCTGCGACCGGCGGCGTCGCGACGCTGGCGATGAGCGTGACCGCGGGCCGCCTAATCTCGGGCTATCTGCTCGATCGGCTGTGGGCGCCGCTGGTCGCGGTGCTGCTGGTGATCCCCGCGCTGATCGCGGTGCTGCTGCTGACGCTGCCCGGCATGGGGATCGCGATCAGCTTCGGCGCGGTCGCGGTGATCGGCCTCGTCGCGGGCGCCGAGTTCGATCTGATCGCCTACATGACCGGCCGCTATTTCGGGCGGAAGCATTTCAGCGAGCTCTACGGCATCCAATATGCGGTGTTCGGGCTGGGATCGGGCGTGGCGCCCGCCGCCTACGGCGCGATCCGCGATGCAACCGGCAGCTATCATCCGACGCTGGCGATCTCGGCCGGGCTGTTCGTCGTCGCGCTGGCGCTGCTGCTCAGCCTCGGCCGCTACCCCAAACGCTTCGCGGGCGCCGCGCCGGCCTGATCAGCGCAGGAAATCGCCGACGAGACCGCCGATCCGCGCGGGCTCGAGATCGAACAGCCCGTGGCCGACGCCGCGCAACTCGACCATCCGTCCGTTGGGAATCGACGGCATCGCGCGGTGCGTCTCGTGCCAGAGATCGTCTTGCGGGTTGAGCACGAGCACGGGCTGCTCGATCGCCGCCAGCTTGGCGAACAGATCGTGGCGGAACACCGCGCCATACCCCTTGTAGAAGCCTGCGCCCGAGCGCTGGTTCTCGGTGAGCGACGCCTGTTTCCAGGCGAGCGACGCGCGCGGATCGGTGAAGCCGTCGATCATGTTCCACATCGCGACAAGGTGGCTGCCGTCGGCGGCGAGCGTCGGTGCCGCGGGAAGCGCCGCGAGCCGCGCGGCGCGCTCCTCCGCGGTGAACGCGCCGAGCGATACCAGCACGACGCGCCGGACGCGATCGGGCGCGAGCGTGGCGAGCGCGGCTGCGGTCAGCGATCCGGTGTGATAGCCGATCACGTCGAACGCCCCGTCGGGCACTACGCCGTCGAGCGCGAGCCGATCGATCAGCGCCAGCATCTCGGCGGCGTAATCCTCGATCTCGACCGGCCGGGCCGGGCCGTCCGAGGCGCCGTAGCCCGGCGTGTCGGGCGCGATCAGCGTGCGGGCGGGCGAAAGCTGTGCGAACAGCGGCTCCCAGATCCAGCCGCTCTTGGGCGTTTGGTGCAGCATCAGCAGCGGGTGCGCATTATGCGACCCCGGCGCGATGCGCAGATGGATCTGGCCCCAGCGCCCATCGACATAGCTGCGGTAAAAGCCCGGCATCCTCGCTCCCGTCCTGGCGATCCGATCGAAGATCGCAGGATCGGACGACGCGTGGCACCGCGCCAGCCGCCAGCCCGCCGCTCGTCGCCTGCCGACGAGAATGGAGCCTGCGATTGTCCGCTCGGCGGGACCATGATGCCCTCGGGGCGAGCCAATCCGCGGAGCCATCCATGAGCCAGATCGAACGCGCCTTCGCCCGCATCGCCGAGGGCCAGGTCCACATGCGCCGGATCGACCGGCCGGGCGACGCGCGGCTGCCGCTGGTGATGCTCCATGCCTCGCCGGGTTCGTCGAGCGGGCTGGTGCCGCTGATGGAGGCGCTCGCCGCAGTAGGTGGCCCGCCGCTGATCGCGCTCGATACGCTGGGCAATGGCGACAGCGCGCCGCCCGCGCCCGACGAGCCCGACATCGCCTATTTCGCCGACGCCGCGCTCCGCGCGCTGAGCGCGATCGGGGTCGAGCGCTTCGATCTGTTCGGCTCCTACACCGGCGCGCGATCGGCGTGCGAGATGGCGATCCTCGCGCCCGATCGGATCGGCGCGCTGATCTTCGACGGGATGGGCGAGTTCAGTGCGGAGCAGCAGGCGCTGTTCCTGCGCGATTATGCGCCCGAGATGGTGCCCGATCACTATGGCCGCCAGTTCGTCTGGGCGTTCAACTTCGTGCGCGACCAAGCGCTGCACTTCCCCTATTTCCTGCGCGATCCCGCACACCGGCTGATGACCCGCGCGGTGCCCGACGCCGAGGAACTGCACCTGCGCGCGATCGAGGTGCTCAAGGGACTCGGCAGCTATCACAAGAGCTATCGCGCTGCGTTCCGCTATCCGAGCGGCGCGCGCATGCCGCTGGTGACGCGGCCCGCAACGCTGTTCGCGCCGGCCGGCGACGCGTCGGCACTTTCGGTCCAGCAAGCTTACGTCGCAAGCATGCCGGCTGCGCGCATCGTCGAGATCGATGCGAGCCCCGTCGGCAAGGCGAAGGCGATCCTCGCCAGCCTCTGAGATAAGCCGGCCGCCGCTCCCCGCGGCGGCCGGCAGACTTCATTCGGGCTTGCGCGCGATATAGGCGGCGACGCCCCAGTGACGGTTCGCCGCCTTCTCAGCGACGAAGCCGACGCTGCGCAGCGTTTCGAGGAAGTCCGTGTGGATGAAGTCGTGCGACCAGCGCTCGGCATTGTAGACATGATCGATCCAGCGGAAATAGCGCGGATAGGCCTCGGTCTCGCGCGCCTCGCCGGTCTGGAAATCGGTGACGTCGAACACGCCGCCGGGACGCAGCACGCGAAACATCTCGGCGCAGATCGCACGCGCCGCCTCGGGCGGCACCTCGTGGAACAGGATGTAGGCGGTGGCGAGATCGATGCTGCCGTCGGCGAACTTGCTGTCCTCGGCGAGCCGCTGCGCGAAGTGGACGGGGACGCCAAGATCGATCGCGCGCTTGTGCGCGTAGCGGACCAATGGCCCGCCGACGTCGAGGCCCCAGACGTCAGCCTGCGGGAATTTCTCGGCGAGCGCGATGGTCAGCCGGCCGATGCCACAGCCGATGTCGATCACGGTCTTCACCTTGCCGTCGGCGGGCTCGGCGATCACGTCGGCGATGCCGATGTGGAACTGGTCGTCGCTGCTCTGGCCCTTGTAGAAGGTGTTGGTGCCGTAGTGGTAGAGCGGGCCGGCGAAGTCGTTGCCGGTGTAGCCGCCGGGCTGGATGTGGATCTCGTGCTTGGCGTAATCCGGGATCGCCATGCCGGTGTTGAGTTCGAGCGTCCCGGGCCCGGCGCCGTCGGCGACCTCGAGCTCGTCCAGATAATGATCGTCGTGCTGCTCGTAATGATCGAGGATGTTGCGCCACATCAGTTGCTGGCTGGTCAGCCAGCAGCGCACGCGCGTCGCGATGATCGGATCGCCTTCGAAGGTCTGGTGGATCGTGCTGATCGGCACGTCGGCGTCGTTGAAGCGCTTGTCCGCGAGCAGTTCGGCAGCGCTTTCGCGCGCGGCCTTGTCCATCGCGCCGTAGGTCCAGCCGCGAAAGCCCAGCACGAAGTCCTGGTAGCTCTCGACGTCGAGGCTGCCCACGCGGCGGTTGCGGTCGCCAAATCCACGGTCGATCAGCATGTCGTCGATCCTTCGGCCAGATGTTGAGAAGAGGTGGCGCCTCGCAGGAAGGCGTCGATCACGGCGGCGACGTCGGCCGGTGTGGCGTCGGCGTCGTGAAGGCAGAACGCGGCGCCCGAAAGCAGTTCGGCGGCGCGGGGCATGTGGACGTGCAGCGCGTCGCGCGGCGATCCCGTCAGCAGCGCGGGGTGACGGACGGCCCGAAGCGCGGTCTCGGCGTCATAGGCGAATGCCGCGCGATAGCCGCGATGATAGGTCGTCAGCGCCTTGAGGATATCGACGACCATGAGGTGGAGCGCGGCCGGCGGTGCGACGCCGTTCGGCAAACGATGCGCGGCGTCGCGATCGAAGTGCGGGAAGAACAGCGCCATGTCGCGCGCGAACTGATAGGCCCAGGCGAGATAGCCGCCATGATCGTCGGGAATCTTGGCGGGCGCGTAGAGATCCAGCATGCGCTGCCGCTCGTCTGGCGCGAGCAGCAGCACGCCGTCGAGCACGATCCGCCGGACGCGGTCGCCGTGGCGGCGCGAGAGCTCGAGCCCGATCATTGCGCCGGTGTGGCTGCCGAAGACATCGACCTGCGCGATACCGAGCGCATCGATGATCCGGATCGCGCAATCGGCATAATAGGCGATGTCGGTGTCGTCGCCCGCAGGCGCCGCGGAGTCGCCGTTGCCGAGCATGTCGGGCGCGATCGTCCAGCGCCGCTCGCCGAGCTCCGCCACCAGCGGCGCCAGACCGCGCGACGATCCCGGCCCGCCATGCGCCATGTAGAGCGGCACGGCGCCCGTCAGCCCGGCGCCGGCATGCCGGTAGTGCACCAGGCCTTCGGTCAGCCGCACGAAGGCGCGATCGATCTCGGCCACGCGCTGCGGCCTATTCCATGCGCGAATATTGGAACTGCGTCTCGTTCGCGCCGCCCCGCCGCGCGAACGCGCCGAAGGTGCGCGCGATGTAGATGTTGCGCTCCTCCGCCCAGCTTGCCGCCTCTTCGGCGGACGGGGTGTAGAGCTCGACATCCTCGGAGGAGACCCCCGTCTTTTCGAGCACCTTCTCGAGGATCAGCATCCGTCGCCGCACCGTCCACAGCTCGGCGCCGAGCGCGACCATCGCATGCATGAGGTTGTCGACGACCTGCTGCGGGAACAGCGCGATATTGTCCGAATCCGCCGCGATGAAGCCGTCGGCGGCCGACGTCCGTCCGGCGGCGGGATCGAGCGTTTCAGAGGCGGAACCTGCCATCGATCGATATCCTTGAAACGACTGAGCGAGCGTCGGCTCAAGATGCGCCGCGATCGTCGCGCGCGTATAGGCGATCGCGGCAAATCGTCGCCCTGCGACGAAGGCGCGATCGTCACCCAGCGAGCAAAGCGCAGTTTCGGCTTGTCGGGCGGTACGGCGGCTGGAAGGTGCGACGATGACCATCACGCGCACCGACGACGAGGCCCTGCTGGCGCAGCTGCGTGCGACGCCCCCGATCAACCGGGACCGCGCGCGCATCGTGATGGAGCGGCACGGCCTTTCCGGCATCATACTGTCGGACCCGCTCAACATCTTCCACGCGACGGGCTTCTGGCCGCAGATGGCGCGGATCCGCGCGGGGCAGCCGCCGATCACCTTCGTGCTGATCGCCGCCGACGACAGCCAGCCGACCGGCTTCGTCGCGTCGCACTTCGCCTATTACTACACCTTCGTCGACAGCCGGCTGGGCGTGCCGCTGCAGACCTATCTCTACGACGCGCACGGCGACGGCTTCGACGACGTCGCGGCGGACGATCGTGCGCTGGATCCGACGCCGGCGGCGCTGCAGGATCGCGGCGCCACCCCGCCCGACGCGACCGAAGCGCACCGCGCGGCGGCGTTGCGCGCGGCGCTCGACATCGGCGGCTGCGCGCGCGACGCGGGCGAAGCGCTTGTCCGCGCGATGCGGACGATGGGCCTGTGGGACGGGAAGGTCGCATTCGATCATCCGGTGATCGCCGCGATCTGCGAGCGCCACGGCCATCCCGGCACGCTCGTGCCCGGCGACAACATCATGCGCGAGATCCGGCAGGTGAAGTCGCCGCTCGAGATCGCGTTGATGAAGCGCGCATCGGCGGGCAACGTCGCCGCCGCGCTCGCGACCGCGGCGGCGATCCGCGACGGTGCGAGCTTCCGCGACATCAACGACGTGTTCGTCCGCGAGGCGACGGCGCGCGGCAACGTGCCGGTGTTCCTCAACATCGATCGCGTCTGCTCGGCCTACCATGACGCGCCGCTGCGCGATGGGCAGGCGCTGATGATCGACGCGGTGAGCCACTTCCACAATTATCACGGCGACTACGGCCGCACGATCTTCATCGGCGAACCCGCAGGCGAGGCGCGCCGTGCCGCGGATGCAGCCGAACTCGGATGGACGGCGGTGCGCGAGATGCTGCGCCCCGGCGTCCGCTATTCGCAGATCGTCGCGGCGGGGCGCGCGGCGCTCGCCAAGGCGGGCTACGACTTCCCCGTGCTGTTCACCCCCCACAGCGTCGGCCTGCTCCACACCGACGAGCCCTGCCGCGTCGAAAACGGCTTCTACGTGAAGGACGACCTGATGCTCGAGGCGGGGATGGTGCTGAGCGTGGACTGCCCGGTGCTGGCGACCGGCCTCGGCGGATCGGTCCATCTCGAAGACCTCGTCCTGATCGGCGAGGACGGCGCCGCACCGATCCACGACGTCGGACCGACGACGATCTACGTCTGAGATGCTCATCTCGAGGCCGCGTCCTCGACGCTGAATAGCGATCGGATGACACTGCAACCAAGTCGGGCGAGCCGTCTCGGGACTTGCTGCCTTACGCCGCCGACTCGGTCGCATCCCCAATTCGCACCAGAAGCGTGCCTTCCGAGACCTGCGCGCCGGCTTTCGCCTTGAGCTCCGAGACGATTCCGTCGAACGGCGCGAGCAGCGCCTGCTCCATCTTCATCGCCTCGAGCACGACGAGCCGCTGGCCCTTGGCGACGACATCGCCCTCGGCGACATCGACGGCGGTGATCCGCCCCGGCATCGGCGCCAGGATCGCGCCGTCGCCCGCCGCGGCACCACCTGCCATCCGATCGGCGGTGCACGCGCCGAACGGCCATGCCTCGCCGCCGAGGAACAGCACGCCGTCGGCGATCGACGCCTTGGGCGCATCGGCTTCGAGCTCGACCAGATAGGGCTTGTCCGCCACCTCGACGCCGACCTGGCGATCGGCCGCCGCATTCATCCGGAAACCGCGGATCGCGGACCAGGGATCGTGGGTCGCGGCCGGCAGGATCGCGGAGGCCGCGACCTGCAGCACCGCGGCCGAGGGCTCGGCGGGCGGGATCAGCCGTTCGGCATGGCGTTCGATGAAGCCGGTATCGATCCGGCCGCCGACGAAATCGGGATCGGCCGCGGCGCGCGCGAGGAAAGCGGCGTTGGTCCTGACCGGCCACACCTCGATCTTCGCGCAGCCACGCGACAGCTTGGCCGCCGCCGCGGTGCGCGTCTCGGCATGGACGATCACCTTGGCGATCATCGGGTCGTAATAGGGCGTAACCTCCCCGCCCTGTTCGACGCCGCTGTCGATCCTGAGCCCGCGCGGGAAGCGAAGCCGATCAAGCGGCCCGGTCGAGGGCAGGAAGCCTGTCGCGGGGTTCTCGGCATAGAGCCGCGCCTCCATCGCCCAGCCCTTGATGCGCAGCTCGTCCTGAGCCTTGGGCAAGGCCTCGCCCGACGCGACGCGGAGCTGCCACTCGACGAGGTCCTGCCCGGTGATCGCCTCGGTCACCGGATGCTCGACCTGCAGCCGCGTGTTCATCTCCATGAACCA